>SAAL01000003.1 GCA_009929445.1 Bacteroidia bacterium | reverse complement strand
GCTTACCGATCTGCGTTGGGAAAAGGTTACTTCGTTCAACTATGGTATCGACTTCGGATTTCTGGAAGATAAGTTTGCCGCCGACTTCAACTACTATTATAAAAGAACGGAAGATATGTTATTCGAGAGTCTGGCTATTTCCAGCACTTCAGGGTTCAGAGCGCTGTCTTATCAGAATGCCGGAGCCATGGACAATGTGGGATGGGAATTGAATCTGAATGCATTTAAACTTGTAAATATAGGTGATTTCAGTATGGATGTCCGTATGAACCTTTCCAACTACGTAAACACCATTATAGACCTCAAGCAAAGCATACTCGACAGCAAAAACAAAGAATTTTCATACGACAACGGTGAATACCTGACCCGCATTCAGCTGAATAATTCATTCGGTTCCATCTACGGATTCCGCTACCTGGGAGTATATCAGTACAATGATTATACAGAGGGTCCGGTAGGAACATCGCCTTATGCGCGTGATGCTAACGGACAGCTGATACGCGATGCGCAGGGCGAGCCGCTGCAAATGACATTTGCTGCCGGAAAACCGTCCGAATATAAATTCAAGGGAGGTGATGCCGTGTACGAAGACATCAACCACGATGGTAATATCAATGAACTCGATATAGTATATCTGGGCAATTCGAATCCGCTGGTCAACGGAGGTTTCGGTCTCAAGTTCAACTACAGACAGCTGGCAGTTAATATCAACACCAATTTCAGAATTGGTAATAAGATCGTAAATATGGGCCGGATGTATGCCGAAAATATGTACTCCAACAACAACCAGGCTGCAAGCGTAAACTGGCGCTGGAGAAAAAACGGAGACGTTACCGAAATACCAAGAGCTTTGTATCAGGCGGGTTATAACTGGCTGGGAAGCGACCGGTATGTGGAAGACGGTTCGTTCTGGCGTATTAAGAATATACAGATCAATTATGCCATACCTTCCAAGAATATCAAATTTCTCGGATTGAGCCAACTCAACATGTACCTGACCATTAATAATCTGTTAACTTTTACCCGCTATTCCGGAGTTGATCCTGAAGTGAGTTACGGAGCGTTAGGTGTTAGTGCCGACTACAATCAGACTGCACGTTCTAAATCTTTCACAGCAGGTATAACCGTTGGTTTTTAAGACAATTCAAATACGACGATGAATATGAAAACAAGATACATTAAAATTTTTACGATTGCGATAGCTGCCATCAGTCTGGCAGCCTGTACCGATTACCTGATAGTAAAGCCTCAGGGACAGGTGGTGCTCGACGATTTCTGGAAAAGCGAATCGGATGTGGATGCTGTGATAGCAACCTGCTATAAGGAGCTGTTATCGTCCGGCAATGTGGCTAAATACATAGTTTGGGGTGAAGTCCGGTCAGATAATCTCACTAACTCATTCAATACGGGTGAAGAAATGAAAAAAATTCTTGAAGGAAATATTTTACCTACCAATAGCTTCACATCCTGGTCGAGCTTTTATACATTGATTAATTATTGCAATTCGGTGCTGTATTACTCGCCCATGGTCATTGACCCGAATTTTACGGTAGCCGAACTGAACGCAAAACAGGCAGAGGTTCTAACCCTGAGAGCACTTGCTTATTTTTATCTGGTACGTGTGTACAGGGATGTACCCCTGGTGCTCGAGCCTTCGCTGAGCGATCAGCAGGATTACAATGTACCTCAAAGTACCGAGAGCGAAGTGCTGGATCAGCTGGAGAAGGACCTGCTGAAAGCCGAAGGATGGGCTATGAACAGCTACGGAAGAAAAGAATACAACAAGGGAAGAGTGACAAAAGCCACAGTAAGAGCTCTGCTGGCTGATATCTACCTGTGGAGGAACAAATACGAACAGTGTTTGACCTATTGTGATAAAATCATACATGATCCGGTATTCGAATTAATCAAAGCTGACGATCATCCTTACTCCAAAATCTTCGGGGCGAAAAATTCAACCGAAAGCATCTTTGAAATTCAATTTACAACTGCAAGTAATACATTTAACAGTACAATTTTCAGTTTCTACGGTTCTGATACCCGTCCTCAGGGTAATTTCACCGTTCCAATAAACATTGCTACCGACAATACGGTGTTTATCAACACGCCTGAGATAACAGATGTAAGACGCAAAGATTATATAAAAACAAAAGATGCAAGCGGATTTTATCCGATATTCAAATACACCGGAAGTTCAAGAACTGAAAACTCAATCGGGAACAGCGAATATCATTACCGAAACTCCTCGATGGACAGTCCGAACTGGATTTTCTATCGTCTCACCGATGTAATGCTCATGAAGGCTGAGGCACTCGTGCAATTGAGCAGAACAAATACCAACGACCAGCAAAAAGCACTGGATATAGTAAATACTGTTTATCTGAGATCAAATCCGACTATCACCGATTCTTTGTCACTCAGCAGTTACCAAACCAAGAAAGAGCTGGAAGAGCTGGTAATGCTGGAACGTCAACGCGAATTGATGTTCGAAGGTAAGAGATGGTTTGACCTGCTTCGCATGGCACGAAGAGACGGAAAAACCGACCGCCTGATAAGACTGGTAACCCGAAAAACCGAAAATTCAAGTGTACTCAGCAGCAAACTGAAAGATATGAATGCCCTCTACTGGCCTGTATCCGAATGGGAACTCAAGGCGAATCCTAAACTAAAGCAGAATCCGTTTTATGAAAATGATTTAATTCAATAGATCACGCTATCAATAGATCTTGATAAAAGTTATACAGAAAAAAAAGAAGAAATATGAAAACACGAATCTATAAATTTACAACTTCAACCCTCAAAAAAATCGGAGTAATCTTACTGCTCGGAATTATGGTCAGCGGTTGTGTCGAAGATATTGGTGACAGCTACACAACATTCAAAGGAGATATGATCTACTCTTACCTCGAAAAGAAACCTGAACTTTACAGCGAGTACATTGCCATACTTCAAAAAGCCGGGCTGAACGGGATGCTGAGTGCTTACGGAACTTACACCTGTTTGGCTCCGACCAACGAAGCTTTCAAGTTATATTATAAATCATTTGGTCCGAAATTTACGATAGACAGTTTATCAGCCGAACAGATTGATTATCTGGCAAAAACACACATTGTGGATAATCAATACGTTACAGATGAATTGCAGGACGGAGTGCTGCCCAATCCGAATATGAACAAACGCTACATCAGCATCAAGTTTACTTCCGATTCCATAACCAACACTTTCAAAATTCTTCTGAATGACTCTTCACAGATCATTTCAAGAGACAACAAAGTGTATAATGGAGTGGTGCACGGTATCAACAGAGTGCTCCGCCCTTCGGAAGCACAGTTGCCGGAACTTATCAAAGCCAATCCGGAATTATCCATTTTTGCCGAAGCGCTGAAAATTACCGGACTCAATGATTCGTTACTGCTGATTGAAGATACCAAATACAAACCCACAAAAGTATTCAAAGACGAATATAACGGGTATGAAATTGTAAATCCCGCATCAAGAAAATATGGTTATACCGCATTGGTCGAAACGAATTCATTGCTTAAAAGAGCCGGTATCAATAATTTGAATGACTTAATTGAAAAAGCAAAGGAAATTTATCCAACCGGTGCCAATATTACTGACTTCACGAACAGAGAAAACAGTCTGAATATATATATGGCTTATCACCTGGTGAATAAAGTCATATTTCTGAATAAATTTTTCTATGCAACCGATGCTGTGAAGGGATTTACTCCGGACGAATTTATTGAAACCATGTTTCCCAATCGTATTATCCGGGCAAGTAAGGTGAACAATCGTATCACATTAAATCACGATTCAGAAAATCCGGTTCAGATAGAGGAAACAGGCGGAAAAACAACAGTAAACGGAGTATATCATGTATTGGACAATATGCTTATTTACTCACCCAGCGTTGAACAAATGCTTCAAAACACACGTATCCGTTTCGATATTGTCAGCTTGTTTCCCGAGTTTGCCAATAACAACATACGTGGTTCGCGCGACTTTATGAAGAAAAACAACAGCAGCGGTGACCGTTTCGGTTTCGAAGATGGCTATATCAAAGATGTAACCATCAGCAAAGATACCCGGTTGATTTATCTGGCAGGTAAAGACGGACAGTGGGCCAACTACCAGAGCGATGAATTGATGGGACTTGGCTCTTACGACATCACCATGCGTTTGTTGCCGGTACCTCCGGGTACTTACGAATTGCGTTTCGGATATTCTGCTAATAGTCTCCGAAGTGTAACTCAGATATATGTCGACAACAAACCCGTAGGTATTCCGCTCGATTTAAGAATTATGGCCAACGACCCCAGGGTAGGTTGGATTATCGATTCGTCAACCGAAGACAACGGAGTTGAAAATGATAAAATGATGCGAAACCGCGGGTATATGAAAGGTCCCGATACTTATTACTATGGTCAGACTATTGTAAGAAATTACAGTGGTTCGCTACGCCGGATTATCGGAACCTTTACGTTTACCGATTATTCGTCCCATACCCTCCGATTCAAATCGGTAATTGAAAATCCTCAGTCACAATGTATGATGGATTACTTCGAATATGTACCAAAAAGTGTGTTTAATCCTTCAGATGGTACTCCGGAAGCAAGAGAATAACAGACTTATTCAACAAGCTTCTAAATAAGGTTTTTTTATAAAAGTATAATAAATTAAACACAGACAGATGTAACGAGTCCCGGTTTTTCAGGTACAAGTTCCATGTTACGGTCAAAAAAAATAATAATATAAACACATGAAAAAACAATTCAACAATATTGGTTTTTTTCTGCTGGTTTTACTGTCAACTGCATTCCTTTTCAGCTCTTGTGAAAATGAGACCTGGAACGAGCACTACAGTGAAGATGCAGAGTTGGTTTCGGATCAGACCCTCTGGGATGTGATTCGAACAAATCCAAATTTGAAAAAATTTGCCTGGGCATTGAAGAAAACCGGATATGACAAAAACCTGTCGAACTCACAAATGTACACCGTGTGGGCACCTGTTGATTCTGCATCAACCAATAACATTGATACCACAAACAATAGCGTGGATAACATCATTCTCACCAAAGAATATGTGAAAAATCACATATCCCGCTACAAATATTCGGCATCCGGTATCAAATCAGCAAAAATCACCCTGCTGAATAACAAAGTGACCACATTTGGAATGAAGGGCACAGATTACTATTTTGCCGATAACAGGATTCTGAGCAAAAATCTGGTAGCCTCCAACGGTTTGCTGCATGTGATAGGCAGAAAATTGCCATTCTTTGATAATCTTTGGGAATATCTGTCCAAAGATACCCGGTTGGATTCAATACGCACCTACCTGTATTCGTTTGATAAAATAACATTCGATCCAGTAAGAAGCACTCCGGGCGATGTGAACGAGGATGGTGAAACGGTTTATATAGACTCTGTGCTTTACAACTCGAATAAAATGTTCTCATTGTTGGGAAAACTTGAACGTGAAGACAGCACATACACCGCAATCTGGCCAACAAATGCAGCCTGGAAAACATCTTATCAGAAAATCAAGGAATATTACCGGTATTATTCCACTGCATCTACCAAATATACCGCTGATACACTCCAACGCAATTACACCCGTCTGGCCCTCGTTCAAGATCTGGTATTTAGCAATACGATACAAAAAAATCCGAATGATTCATTGGTTTCTACTGCCAAAAACGTATTCTACAACCCGCAAACCCTGATTGCAGGAGCTCAAAAGGTAACCGCAAGCAACGGAGTGGCGTATATTACCGATGAACTTAAGTACAACCACTGGCAATCCTGGAACAAGAAAATACTGGTAGAGGCCGAAAAATCCAAAGGAAGAACGAATACCTGGTCAAACCTTTACGAACGCTCTTATTCAGGAAACACTTATACCGGTATTTCGGGTAAAAAATACATCGAAGTTATCTCTTCCACCACTTCGGTCAATCCGACTGTACAGTTCGAGATACCTGATATATTATCCGGAAAAATGAATCCGGACAAGACAATTGCTTACGGAGCAGCCTACAATATTTATTGCGTTTTTGTTCCACACAGTATCCGAACAGCCTCTCCCAAGCCAAATAAAGTGAAATTCTCCATTTTGTACAACGGTGAAACCGGAAAAGTTGTGACAGTGAATTATGATAACAACGGGCTCTCATACACTACAGATAAAAATCAACTGACGAAAGTACTGATAGCCTCCAACGTGACATTCCCGTTCAGCGAAAAAGGACTCGACAGCTATTCCGTAAAAGTGAAGGTAAACAGCAATGTATCAGCTAAGGAAACAGTGGAATTTACGAGAGACTTATTGATTGATTGTGTAATTTTAGAACCAGTACAATAGGAAAATATGAAAAATAGAAAACTAAAACACAGAATTGCACATCTTTGCAAATGGACTTCATTTGTACTTTTAGTTGTATGTACTGTGCCGGGATTTGCTCAATCAAAAACTACAGAAATAACTGAAGAGTTAAAATCCGATTCAACTACAGGAATCGTGTACAATGCAGTTACCCAAACCGTATTGGTCGGAGCTCAGATTAAAACATCCGATCCGAAATACGCCGCCATGACAGATGCTAACGGCCGGTTTGCATTGAAGCTGCCTTCGACCATCCGTACCCTTATCATTTCTGCTCCGGATTTCAATACGAAAGAAGTACCGGTTTCAAAAGTAAACATGCGAAATAAGATTTATCTTTATCCGGCAGTGTACGACAATTATTTTTCCAATCAGTTAACCGTTACCGGCCCTAAAAGAAATTCGCACGTGGTAAATGCTCAGAAAACGATCGAAATAGACAATTACTCTTCCATTTCGATTGATGATGAACTGAAGAAAAATTTGCCCGCAGACATCCGGCTTACCACCTACAGCGGAACTCCGGCAGCAGGCGCAGCCATGCTAATCCGTGGAATCAATTCGCTGAATGCCAACGTGCAACCGCTCATAGTGGTAGATGGAGTTATCCTCGACAATCAGGAAGACAAACGATCCATACACGAAGGAAACATTGTGAATTCACTTTCGACACTAGATGTAAATGATATTCAAAGTGTGAGCGTGATTAAGGATGGCACATCATTATACGGCAGTAAAGGCGGAAACGGAGTGATACTCATCTCCACCAACCGCGGACGAAGTATGGCAACCAAAATAACTGCTTCAACCATGTTTGGCTACAATATTAAACCAAACCTTACTCCCATGATGAACAGCGCTCAGTATCGGGTGTACCTCAGCGACCTGCTGAAAGACGAGGAAGCCCGGAAAGAAATTTCCAACCAGTTTTTTCTAACCGATGATGAAGACTTCATTTACTACAAAAGATTTCACAATAATACTAACTGGAGCGATGGTGTGTACAATAACTCTACCACTCAGAGTTACAGTGTAGGAGTGAACGGGGGTGATGATATTGCACTCTACAACTTATCTGTAGGTATTACAAGTGCCAACAGTACACTGAAATACAACGATTTCAACCGGTTGAATGCACGGTTTAATTCAGACATAGAGCTGGCGAAAAATTTTACAACCACTTTTGATATTTCGTACATTCAAACAACGCGCGAATTGAGAAACGATGGGATTGCCGAAGTATTTACCAGCCAGATAAATTCACCGGGATACCTCTCGCTGGCTAAATCGCCCTTCCTGTCGCCTTATCAGTACGACAACACCGGTCAGCTTACTAAAAAACTGGAAGATTACGACTTTTTGAAAATTGCTAATCCTTATGCCATTTTGGAGTACGGAGTAGGACAAACTCAAAAAACCATTTTCAACCTGGCGCTCCAGCCAACCTATCGGATTAATAAATCACTCAAAGTGAGTTCGCATTTCAGTTATTCAATGAACAACACATCTGAGAATTCATTCAGTCCGATGTATGGGGTTGCCCCGCTGATTAACTTCAGTATGGGATTTGTTTCACAGAATTACGTGAAAACTCAATTTGCAAAACAATTATCCATGTATAGCGATACGCGGGTGAACTGGTTCAAAAATAAAGGTGACAACGTCTTTGAACTGAATGCCGGTTTGCGTTTTATATCCGATAAATATCAATCCGAATTTGCAGTAGGCCACAATACCGGTAGCGATCAGGTGAAAGAAATGTCGAACAGTCTGAGCTACAAATCGGCCGGCGGACTGGAAGAACCCTACAAACTGCTGACTTATTATGGTGTATTTAATTATTCGCTGAAAGACAGATATTTCGTAGAAGCAGCCCTGAATACCGAGACTAATTCACGCTTTGGCAAAGATGCTAAAAACGGACTGAAAATGTTGGGCGTAAGCTGGGCAGTCTTTCCTTCGATTAATGCAGCGTGGCTGCTCTCGTCCGAAGATTTCATGAAATCCGTTACATTTATCGATGTGCTGAAACTTCGTGCCGGATACGGAATATCGGGCAACGACGGAATTCAAAGTTCGGCTTCGCAAACCTATATGAATGCAGTGAAATATACCAGAACAACTTCCGGATTGCAGATTTACAACATCTCAAATCCCGAAATACAATGGGAAACAGTAACAAAAAGAAACATCGGATTTGATGCTAACTTGCTGAGAGAAAGATTGTTGCTCACTGTGGATCTGTATGACAATACCACCGATAACTTGCTGGTTCAAAAAAGACTCAATCCAATCTCAGGTCTGGATACTTACTGGACCAACGACGGAAAACTCCAGAACAAAGGCTTTGAAGTTTCACTGAATGCTAACGTGTTGAAATTGAGAAAATTTAAATTCACTTTGGGTGCTTCGGTAGGACATTATGCAAATAAAATACTTGCCCTCGCCGACGGCGATTACAAAACCAGCGTGTACGGAGCCGAAATCCTGACAGCCGTCAATCAGCCCATCGGACAATTTTACGGATATCAGACCGACGGAGTATATGCCACTACCGATGAAGCATTGGCCAGCGGACTCTCAATGAGAAAGCCCAACGGCGAACTCATTCCTTTCGAAGCGGGTGATGTGCGTTTCGTCAACAACAATGCCAGCGACAAGGTGATCGACGAAAACGATAAGGTAGTGATTGGCAATTCAAATCCCGATTTCTACGGAGCAATTCATGCCGGTATCCGGTTTATGAATCTGAATCTGAAAGCCATTTTCAACTACTCTTACGGTAATGAAGTGTACAACTACCTGCGTTCACAACTCGAATCGGGAAGTACTTTCAACAATCAGTCGGTGGCCATAACTAACCGCTGGATTACCGAAGGTCAGAAAACCATCATTCCAAATTCGGTATTTGGCGACCCGAAAGGCAACAACCGTTTTTCGGACCGCTGGATTGAAGATGGCTCTTATCTGCGTCTGAAATCACTGGAGATTTCATACGAATTGCCGCTCAATGTTTCATTCCTGCAGGGTGTAACCGTATGGGCTTCGGCTAATAATTTATGGACACTAACCAAATACCTGGGCGTAGATCCGGAATTTGCTCCCTATAATCAACTGCTTTATCAGGGTATAGATACCGGCCTGCTGCCGCAAAGCAAAAGTTATTTTACAGGTATCAAAATTTATCTCTAATTACAAAAAAATGCCAGATATGAAACGATTATTTTCAAAAATAAAAGTGCTTTTATTCATCGGAATGGTAGGTGTCCTCGTAGCTTCGTGCGAAGATATCATGTCAACCGATTCGAACAGGTTAACATTAGCCGACGATAATCTGATAGATTCACCCAACGACAGTGTTTACTCCATTCTCGGTATTCTCAGTCAGGTGCAGCAAATTAGTGACAAGTATGTATTGCTGGGCGAACTGCGGGGCGACCTGATGGATGTTACTCCAACCTCCGAAATGGATCTGCGTGATTTAAGCCAGTTTACTGTTAATCCTTCAACCAGCCCGTATGCCGACCCAAAGGATTTTTATGCCATCATCAATAATTGTAACTTTTTTATTCAACGTGTTGATACCAATATAACGGTAAAAGCTTACAAACCTTTTGTAAAAGAACTTGCTGTGGCTAAAACTATACGCGCATGGACCTACATGCATCTGGCACTCAATTTTGGTAAAGCATCTTATTTCACTAAGCCAATACTAACTGTGAAGGATTCGGAAGAAAATTTCCCGCAATTAGCTCCTGAACAATTGATCGACTCACTGATAGCCGACATGAATACCATGAACCCGATGGCGCCTGCTTCGTTGCCCGGTTATGGTACCATCAATGGTGTGCCAAGCAAATTGTTGTTTATCGATTCTAAATTTCTGATGGGTGATTTGTATTTATGGAAAGCCAGTTACACAAAAAGTACCGCTGATTACGAAATGGCGGCAACCTACTATTCCGAGTTGATGAAAGAAGGCTCTTATACAAATAGATCGGATGTTGGAGTAAGATGGAACAATGATTTCTTTTTAGCTTACTCCGATTTTTGGTCGGTTTGGATTACCAGTACGACGGGGGTTGGTGAACTTATATCCATAGCAAAACTCGCAAACAACGACTACGAAGGTACTACAAGCCAGGTTGCGCTCTTATGCGAGAATAATAAACTGGCCTCATCTAAACCAATGAATGATTTGTTTGAAGCTCAGACTTATTGTTATTACGATCCGGTTTCTTCCTCAGCCAAATTGTATCCCGGTGACTTAAGACGAAAAGCAGCAATGCGAACAAGGAGAGACGACGATAAGACGATTATTACCAAATTTGAATATTACAACATCAATTTTTACAGAACAGCATTGTTGTATCTTCGTTATGCAGAGGCAGTTAACCGTGCCGGTAAACCAAGTCTGTCGTTCGCAGTGCTGAAATATGGGCTCAATTCTACTTCATCGAAAGATCCAAAAAAAATAGCTGTATCAGATGTGTCAGACAATAAATTATATGTTACAAAAATTACCGAAGACCCCCGCTTCGAAGGCAATGTAGGTATGCACAATCGCGGAAGCGGCAACTCTGTATATAATGTAAATTACGTCATACCGGATTATACACGCTACAGCCCGGTGGTGGTAACCGATAAAGAGGGTAATCCATTGAAAGGAGCCGACGGAAGAGATTCAACCGTACTGAAACCCACTACCATACCAGATTTGCTGGCTCAGGCTAAATCAGACTCAATCCTGTTTGTTGAAAATGCAATTTGCGACGAGCTGGCACTCGAAACAGGATTTGAAGGAAACCGCTTCCAGGATTTGATGCGTTTCTCCAATCACCGGAACGATACCGAATTCCTGGCCAGGAAAGTGGCTGCCAAACACAACAACGACAACGCTTTGTTCCAGAAACTGAAAGAAAGAAACAACTGGTATCTGCCTTTAAAGCAATGAAAAATATAACTGAAAACATGTTTTTTTCGGTCTCTTGAAAAAATCACAAATTAGCGTTATAAAACAATCCATAATTCTGTGTCTGTTCATGGATAGGGATTGTTTTTTTACCAGAATGTCATTACCTGTACTATGGTGTTCAACAGAGCGGTGAAGCGAATTTTTAATAATAACACAAACTTGTTAATCCTGTTGAATAAAAATAAGGAAGATATACAAATAAAGGTTCTAGCCAGTTTTAAGTATAATAAATTATTTAATAATTAACACTCAAATCAACAAATAAATAAAAAAGTTTTTATATTTGTGCTTTCAAATTCTTACAGAACTAATTGTATAACTTAATAATAAATAAATTCATGAAAAAAATTTACAAATTGATTTTTACAGTGGCGTTATTGATGTCAGCTGTAATTCAGCTTGCTGCACAGGTAAATGGCACAGCTGTTGTACCTACAGTTTCAACACTTGCAAGCCCTCTTTATTATTACATTGAATCGGCAGCAAACGGAACAACACCAGTATTAACTAACAACAATGCACCAGATGATTTGCGCGGTTATGTTATGATTTGTCCTTCAACTTCAGGAAGTAAAATTAGCTGGGGCGCGTTAACTGACACAAACAAAGATGCAGCATTATGGGCAGTAGTTAATGATGGTGGTGTAATAAAGCTTGTCAACAAAGCTTACCCTACACTATTTATGTTTCAGAGTAATTTTGCAAGCACAACTGCCAACGAAGTTAAATATGATCCAAGAGTTTCTCCAAATCAATTGCAGTATAAAATATATTCAACAGGTTACAATCCTGTTATTGCCTGGAACACTTTTCTTTGCGATAAATATAGCGATCAAGGAGTTAATACCAAAACATCATGGTACTTTATCCTACCCTTTGAATCAGAAAGAACAGTGAATGTAAGTTCGGCTAATACACTGCAGGGAACAGCTGTTATTACTGGAACAACCGATATAACAAAAACTTCAATGGGAAGTATTTCAATAACAGCCAATCCTCTTCCCGGTTATGTTTTTGTAAACTGGACTAATCAATCAAATGGTGATATTGTCAGTACTGAAAGTCCTTACTATGTAGGAGCTAACAGCATAAATCTAATTGCTAATTTTACTCAAATTGGTACTGTAGGACAACCATTTGTTTCAACTACATCTAATCCAATTTATTATTACATTCAATCAGCATGTAATGGTTCGAATGTATTTTCATCATTCACTGGAGATTTCAGATCTAATGTTTTAATTTCTCCAACTGCTGCTGGAAGAATAATTCATAAAAGAATAAATGCAGTTACTACACCCGATCACGCTTTATGGATGTTAGAAAATGTAGGAGGTACTATTCTCTTAAAAAACAAAGCTACAGGTTTTTATATGGTAGGCAGTCGTGATGCTGGAACTACAACTACTGGTAATGGATTTACTCCTACCCTTCAGGGCAACAATCAGTACACAATTAAAACTGCTGATGCAGGAACTCCTAATACCAGTACTACTAATGTATGGAGAGCAAATTTATGCGACAGACTTTTTTTCGCATCAGATCCCGGTGAAAACAGTCTAATTTCTTGGTATTTTGTGGTAGCACCTGAAAGTGCAACAAATTACCAAAATGCACTTATAAGTACTGGTGTAAGTGATGTAAATAAATCAGACTACAGTATCAACACAGTGAACCGCACTATTACGGTTGAAGGTGTAAATAACTTCGAAGTTTACTCGGTAACCGGACAAAAGCAAAACCGTGAAAAAGCATTACAGAGTGGTGTTTACTTAGTAAAAATCAAGGATTTCACTCAAAAAGTAATCGTGAAATAAATAGTAGTAAATAAATCAGATATGAAATCTCCGGAATTTTCTAACCGGAGATTTCATAATTTGAAAATATACGTTAAACAAATTACAATATTTATAATCTCAAGTCTGATGATTGTATTTTTAATTTATCAACATCACAATTAATAATGATTACTATGAAAAAAAATCTATTCTTTAGTCTGATTGTGCTGGCATGTATGTCAGCAGGGCTTTCAGCACAGGTCAACGGTATTGCCACTGATCCTGTAGTTTCTGAAGATCCGGCTAATCCGGTGTATTTTTACATCGAATCGGCATCGGACAGTTCATTCGTATTGGCAGGTTATTCCGGTGATTTCAGGGGCAACGTGATTATCTCGCCCAATGCTCCGGGAAAACTTATTCACAACAAACCTTCATTTGCACCTTCGGTAGATCATACGCTGTGGGCTATTGTAAAAGAGTTTGGAGTACCTGTACTTAAAAACAAAGCAACCGGTTATTACATGACAGGAAGTCATACGGCTACAGCTACCGGATCGGCAAATCTTAAGTTTTTCTGGACTTCGTTAGCTGGCACAAAACAGTTTTTGATTCGAACCAATGATGCGGCAAGTTATACTGCTACCTGGAAAAACAATCTCTGCGACCGATACAGTAACCAGGGTTTAACCCCAAACAGTATGGCAGCCTGGTATTTCATTGTTGCCAATCCCGAACAGTTGCAGACAATTCTGAAATCATCCTTGCTGGGAAGACTTACAAAGGCAACTAAGTTGCTTAACGACACGAAAGAAGGCTCTGATTTCGGTCAGTACACTACCGAAAATCGCGATGAACTCAGAGCCGAATTTGATAATTCACAGGCAGTGTACGATAACGAAACGAGCTCCATTGACGAAATCAAAGTCGCCATTCAGTACATTGATCTGGCGATGGAAAAATTCAAAACTACCATTAATAAGGATCCACAGGTATTGATCTCGACCAATCCCGACAATTACCGCTGGTACTGGATACGTAGCTACGGTTATGATTCTGAATGGTGCTATAATAAAGTAATCTCGGCAGGAAGCCGCGCTGTGGGCGAAAGATATATCTATGAAGCAAAAACAGACCCGCCGGCCGAAAATCAGCTTTTCCGTTTTGAACTGACCGAAGATAAGAAAAGTGTACTCAGCATTATCGACCGTCTGGGCAATCATATGTCGGCAACGGGTTATATTTCTGCAGCCTCCACAGCAGGAAGTACCTTTTCGCTCAATCCGCAGGATGATGGCATTGCATTCTGGATTAAACCAACGACGGTAGCACCTCTTAGAGCCAACGAAAGCGGCGTCATCGATAACTGGCTGTATCTGGCAGGCGGAGCATCATCATGGGTATTCGATTTTGCAATGGATGTCCCCAAAATACCTAGAGTGGCAACCCCGAGAACAGTGACAGTACAATCAGCTAATGCCACCATGGGTACTGCTTTCATTACCGGAACTACCGATGCCTCAATAACTACTGATTTGCTGAAAGTTTCAGTTACAGCCGAACCTGTTTCGGGATACTTCTTCACACGCTGGACCAATACTGCCGGTGACAGTATAAGCACCAACAATCCATACATTTATGCGGGTGAAAACGCAATGACTCTTGTTGCTAACTTTGAAAACGGATATTACCGGGACATGAAACGTTATTATACACATGCAGATGCTGATATACAGTCGGCCGATAGGTATCTGACAGATGTAACTGCAATTGTGAAAGACGTACCACAGATTATTCTCAGCGGAGTAACAACCATACCTAATCCTGTAGATACCACAGTTACAGCTTTGCAACTGATAGGCAACGCAGTGATTAACTGTACTACTCCTCAGATTGTAGTTCCGCTCGAAACCGACAGCTTCGACATGGTTTTTGTGGGAAGTTCAGTCAGCATTGAGAACTTAAAATGGACACAGCAGAATGCCTTTATCGACTGGAACAGGGACTTTGATTTCCTCGATCTAAACGAAGCGGGAATAAGAAGCAGTGAATCATCTCAGGACGCGCGCCTTAGTGATCCGGCAGGCTATACCCGTCGTATTGGAATACCGGCAGGTACCCCCGAAGGAGTTTACCGGATGAGGGTAATCTATCACGAACCCTCTACAACAGCCGATTGGAAAGTATCCATCTGGACAAATAATTATATCCGAAATGGTGTTGCCTACGATTTTGATATCAGACTTGGTGCACCAACCGCAACGGTTAACCACAGGCTAAATAACTCAAAAGCTTATTTTGATGGTGAAACACTTCGCATTTTGAATGCTGAAAACAGCATAGCAACCATCAGAGAGATAACCGGAAGATTGATTTCGACAGGAAAAGTAACTTCTACTGCACAGGAATTCAGTTTAACAGCACCGAAAGGCGTTTATCTGATAACATTACAAAGTGAAGATAATAAATCAATTACACTGAAAGTAATAAAGTAATTTGTCATTAAACACAAAATTCAAACGGGCAGTATTTCAGATTGCCCGTTTTTTTGTGTCTTGTAACTTCTTCTACGAAATTTAAATTGACTTGTTTGGTGTTCACAATGAATATTTCAGGTAATCCGAAAAACCACTGTGTTTGATTATGAATAGTTTTATCTTTTCTTCCCGGGTTTCGTTTTGGTAAAAATTTTTACCACTGTTTCGTTATGAGACTGAATAATGAGCTGATAAGCACCGTTTCTGAGTTCTGAGATATCGATTACAGCCGGAGCAACATAAAGTATTGTTTTCAGCGTTTTTATGCCTTTCTTGTCAAGTATGATTACTTTAGCCGGATCGGCGTTTGGTAATGTAATTCTGATACCTTTGCTGTCCAAAGTTGGTATTACACGCGCCAGTTCCAGTTCGTCTTTCCAATTGAAGCCTGACAGATCATCGGGTTTATATTCCACATCTATTACAGCGTTGGTAATAGTATCAGCAACATGCATGCCTGTTGAATTAGCTTTTGCCAACGTTGTGATTGAAAAAAGGAAAATACACAGCAATATTTTTCTGTTCATTTCAGTAGTTATTTGGTTGAAGAAAGCGTGGAATAATCTCCATCCTTATTTTATTAGGCTTGAATATCACCGGCACAAAAAAGTTCTTTGTACCGGTGATTTGATGTATCCCGTTAGGATTAAATCATGATTTTACTCATACATGGAATTCCGTTTTCTTCTATTCTCAGTATATAAATACCTTTTGAAAGTTTTACCCGGAAGAATGTATTGTTGCATTTTTCATTTAAGATGGTTTTCCCGTTCAAATCATAGATTGTTACAAGTGCATTGCCGAGTAAATTATGAATCGTGCAGTAACCATTATCCACGGTGAGTTTGTAGTGATAAACGACTGAATTTTCAACAGCATTCGGTACCTGAGGCAACCGGTAGAACATGTACGTCAGATTTTCGTTGAAAATGGTAGCCGGAACATCAAAATTCGCTTTTCCGGTTTCGGCCAATACACTGATTCGGGTAGTGAACGCACCCACCGAACCAAGTGAACGGGCGTAGAAAATAACGGAATCACCTTCAGCGATAGCCGGATTTTCAATCGTAAACTGAATCTTCTCGGCTGCAGTGAAGGTTCTGATTGCTCCGAAAGAAATCGTCCGGTAGCTGTCTTCCAGCAATACTTGTTTCGGATATTTTACATCTGTTGAATTAAAGGGAACGCCTGTAAATCTGGATGTATAATACACATTGGCTGCCGGATAGGCCGCCGGCAGTGTAAATCCAATGTTATCTCTCATTACTCCGTTGTCAGCTGTTCTGGTTCTCGATTGTTGGGTTGCAAAATTAAAAGGTATGTTCGAAACCTGATTAGTTTGCACCACACCGTTGAAAGCAACCGATGCATTTGATTTCAGGTCAAAATAGCCACCTCCTGTTTCCTCTTTATCGAACGTGATATACGACACAAGTCCTGCATCATTCAGATACGTTCTGGAATGCATGTATTTCACTATTTCCTGTGGAGTCAGCGTTCTGTTCCAAATTGCTGCCTGATCGAAAGCTCCGATAAACACCGCGTCACCCGGTTGGTTTTTGCCTAACATCAATCCGGTGCCAATGGTAGCAGCATTCACGGTCCTGGAGATTCGTGTTCCCTTTTTACCATTCAGATAGAACTCAAGTCCTGAAGAAGAAGCTGTCATAGCAATATGTACCCATTTGCCCAAATCAGCCGTAGTCAGCGTAAGTCCGCTGTTCACATCCCAGCTCCAGCTTTCGTCGTTCCAGTGGCATCCGATTTTTCCGTTATATAAAACAAGTCCTGTAGCATTTGTACCTGTTCCGCGGAAGAACAGAAGCATTTTGTAACCGGTCAGCATCGTAGCATCATCCAGTCGCACCCAGGTCATGTAGGTAGCTGTATTTTTAGCGTTTAGTGCAGCAAAATTGCTTCCTGAGCCTACCACAGCGCCACCAAGATTCATTTTAATCCCTTTCTGAATGGTTTTTGAGGTGATTTTATTGACTACGGCAAATTCAAAGGGTTTAAGACTTGCATCCTGGCCGGAAATGGTAACCGGTGTCGTTTCATTCATCCTGTCGTTGTCTTCTGCTGCTATATAAACTGTTGTAGCGGCCGTATTTCCTGTGAAATTGAGCGGATCAATGCCAGTGACTATCGGACTGCTGGCTGTGAGGTTGTAGCTTCCTGCCGGAGGCGTCATTCCGCCAATCAACGAAGCCTGAAGTGACACACTCAGTGTTTCGGGTGTATAAACATTCAACTCTGCGCCTGAAACAATCGATTCGGAAGTGAGTTCCATAGCTGCATTTTCTTTTACCACCACAAGTTGCTTGTTGTTAATATCACTTGCTTTCACGCCGGTGAGGGTCATGGTTTTATCTGCAGGATTGTAAACCGGAGTTGCGGATAACCTTGACCATGATTCCAGGTTGGCGTTGAGATCCAGGGTATAAATTTTTGCTGCTGCATAGTTATCTGCAGTGGCCGGATCGAGATAAAATTTAACGTCAACCGGTTTTGTAAAATCAGTTACATCAAATAATTTAACACCGAATGCAACCGGATATACATTGTAATAGGCTGGTAAGAGACTGGTTTTTGTGCCAAGAAATGAACCGTTATAAAACAAACCCAACACATTGGGAGCATAGCCTGCTGTAAGGCTTCTTATTTCCATGCCAGCTGTCCCTTTGTTGGCAAATGAAGTCCAGTCAGTGCCTAATGCCTTATATTCGTTGTCAGATGCGCAAACTCCCAGAGCACTTTCATTTATAGCAACAACAGCTTCGGTTCTTGGTCCGATTGCTTTTTGTGAGAAACGTTCTTTCAGTTGTTCGGTATTTACAGCATTGAAGTCGTTGTAGTAAATCAGTTTTGCGTTTGACGGAGTGACTTCTCCATGCATTGATTTACGTACCGTTGTAAGATCCAGCACATCGCTCCATATTTTTAATTCATCTACAGCTCCGTCCAGCGGATTCAACTCATAACCATCGGCAAAGAGAGAAAGGTAGAGACTGTTGTTCAGCGTAAATGCAGGCATCGCGCGCGCTTGTGTAGCCTTCAAAACGCCATTTACATACAGCTGTATATTGCCTGTGCGGTTGTGTGTAATGGTTATCTGATTCCAGGTGTTCAGGCTTACAGCTCCTCCATCCAGCGAATAATGCATGGTCTTGGTTGTTTCATTAAACGGTTGCAGAAAATTATTTTCGGGCGTATAGTTGAATTTAATTCTACCCCCGTTCACTGAAAGATAAAAACCTTTGACCGAACTGGTATTTACCTGACGGTTTGCTAGGATAACTCCATCCGATTTGGGATTAACCCACAACTGTAGCGTAAAGTTGCCAAAGAAATGATCGGCATATCCCAGATCTACACTTCCTTTTTGATTAGAATACAGGTAATTACCCCGTTTGTTTTCTGTAAGGGTAGTGGTTTCGTCAGCCACTGTAAATTCAGCCGAACGGGTTGTGATATCGGGCGATTCGCGCAGGGTTACTTCCAGTTTTACCTTATCATTAGGCTGCAAATCCGAAGAAGTAAAATATTGACCGTTTTCTTTGGTTTGCAAAACACCATTTACATACCATTTGAAATAATAATACAAGGGAATAGAGTAATGTACGTTGATACCGAAAGTCCGGGCATTATTGATATTTGAGCACTGTTTCAGGGTGAATCCATCCTTCAGATACCGGTCAGCAGGATGTTGAAGGTCAGCTACCCAGATTCCACTTCCATAATCGGTGATAATCATTTCCTGAGTGGTGTAGTTGATGTAGGCATCGCCCAGTTTGGCCGTATTAAATCCTTTCTGCCACAGTTCCCAATTGGTAGTACCTGCTTCGCGGATAAAGATTCCATGAACATTGCTGACAAAATACAAGTCGCCGCTGCCTTCGTGATACAGCAATCGGGATACCGGCATCCCTGTTAAAGTACTTGTTGAAATCATCGACCAGTTTGTGCCACCATTTAGCGTCATGTAAACGACACCATCTCTGGCCATATAAATTTCGTTCGAATTATTCGGATTTACAGCCACTTTGGTTGGAACATACGAACCGGTATTTATCTGTGTGAAAGTAGAGCCGCTGTTGGTGGAATAGTACAGCTTGTTGTTTCGGATAATAAACAATTTTCCGCCCGGAACATCTCTTGAAAGGGCAAAATCCTGCACCCAGCCTGTGGAAGAATTGTCAATGCCAACAGACGATTTACCGAAATTTTTAATAACTGCGAATCTGCTGCCATCGGAATTTGTACCTTCACGCCGGATATACCAGTTGCCGGTGCAAACATCGGCGGCCGTCCAGGCTCTGTTCCAGGAGCCATAATCCTGATTTTGAATAGCTACACCTTCGGAGGTTATATATGGGTAATGTTCTTCGCCTGAAAAAGGATTCATCCAGATGGTACTGCCTTCGTATCCTCTTGATTGTCCCCAACGACCACCGCGGTAAAACTCGATGTTGATATCCTGTGTATTTCCCGCAATTGCAAAATCACCAAATTCGTTTGTGGTACTGTTGTAAAACAACATCTGACCCATATTCCCGCTTATATTGATCCACTTTCCTCCGTTTATTGCATCGTCCTTTACATAAATCCCGGCATCGCCGCCTCTGAATATTCTCCCGGTTTTATGTCCTTTGATCACGTGATTATCGGCATTATGACTTGCTGCCGATACCGTGTATATTTTCCCGTCGGGATAAAAACCCGGCATCCGGTCGGTCCATGACTTTTCGGTGAAATTAATTCCTCCGTTCGTACTTTCAGCTGAGCTCATCGAACAGCCGTAAACATAGCGCTGATCCACAAAGTTCACATTGAAACCACCGAGCCAGTTCCAGGCCGATTCATTTCCGAAGATTCCACCGGAACCTATTCCGGCGCTTGGTTCCTGCACTGTTATCCAGCTTTGTCCGCCGTCGGTTGTTTTGTAAAGTGCAGTATATGCCGCATTTGAACGGGTTGAAAGTGCAGCCCACATTTCATTTCCGTTATTCGGATTAATGGTTAGAAACATGGGAGCGTTAGCGGTTTCCAGCGGGAACAAATCTGTTGACTCAGACCTCACTGTTGCAGTTGTTGTACCATACACCTTGAAAGTCATGCTGCTAAAAGTTTTGCCTCCATCGGTAGAGCGAAGTATCCTGCGGCTGCCGGTTGCATAAACGATATTCCGTTCGGTGGGATGAAAAGCTATTTCCTGAAACCAGAAAGTTCTGGTACCATCTTGTGTAATATCTTTTTGGGCCGTGGTGGCTACGATTCTGCTCCAGTTTTTACAGGTATCACTGCTCACATAGAGTTCTGATCCTACACCATTATTACCGGCTACCGGCAATTTAGCACCTATAAATTTAAGTTTTCCTTCTGCATCCCGAAAGCAATAACCCCGTTTGAAACCTTTGTGAGTAGCTCCTGTTACTTTCGACCAGGTCTGACCTCCGTCCAGTGTTTTATAAACTGTACTGTTGTTCATAAAAGCATACACATGATCCCAATTTTCCGGATCTACGGGTATGGAATAGGTGTCAGCATGGTTGCGGTCGTACCGGTTTGGAATCCGGTCTGTAATACAATCCCATGTTTTTCCCATATCATCGGTGCGCCAGATACCATCAGCATCCGGATTAACCATGATTTTATCCGGATCATCGGGATGTACCGTCATCCAGTAAATACGACCTCCGGCAGGCATAATGGCATTGTGGCGAAAATAGCCCGGATTACGGATTCCCGCCAACCTGTCGTTTACTGTATAAAAAATTCGCGGATAGTAGGCGTGAATATCAGCCTGTGTTGCTTCAAGATTGAGTTTGACTTTGTTCAGTTTTTCAGAGTCATTTTCAATAGTGGCATTCATTAGCGTTGAACTTACATTGTAAGGTCTCCAGAACTTGGCATAATCAATGTTAGTGCCTTCTTTCTTAAGCTCCGGTTTATGTGCAGCAAGGTATTCGTCAGTCAGCCGAACTATTTCGCCAATAGTCCAGCCTTCTTTGGCCATTTCAGTATAAACACGGGTAGCTAAAAGATTTGAAGGTAAAACGGGTTGAAAAGATTCGGTCTGAATTTTTTCAATAATAGCTTTAGCTTCTTCTGCTGATAATTTTTTGTCAGTTGATTTCCGTGATGCTGAAAATGCAAACGAAACCGTCGCTAAAACAATAAGGAGTAAAATTGTTTTTTTCATGAGTACATTATTTTGATTTAAAAGGTTTTTTTGTAATGTTTGTGAAGTCTGTTTCTGTGTTCCGAAAAAATGCAATTGCAGAACACTTGGCCAGTGAAACATCACTGATTTATCAGTAATGACAAAGTCTCATTAAAACATTTAAGGAAGAAGATAAGTGAAAGATTATCAACCGTTTGGAAATATATAAATTCGATACAAATCTATAATTCAATTCAAAGTTACATCTGTTACCTAAAATGCTTAATTTTACTGTGATAAATTGATATCAACACAATACATATCGAAGTAAAATGCAAAAGTACAAAAAAAAAATTATCCCCGTTAGCTTATTTACAGATTAACTATCAGTCAAATGAATACATTCTGAACTGATCAGCCGGATAGACTTCTATTTATTATATCGGGTACTTTTATCGGAAAAAAAATATCACCTGCAGATAGTTGATTATTTAACTCATACAGAAAATTGTTTATCATATTGAAATATAATTCCAAAAATTTAACGATATGCTGTATGTATTTGATTTTTAATGAATAAATATTATAAATTTGTAGCCTGAATTTTCGAAGAAATTTGAAAATCCAACATTAACCTTAAGATATTCATTTTTACTATGATCAAACTTACAACCCTTTTTTCAAGATTGGGCTTAATCTGCAGCATGTGTTTTACCGGCTTTGTGCTTCATGCCCAGGTTAATACCTCCGTTTCTATCGTTAAAACCTCCGAAAAAGCCGGCATAGGCAACGGTTATATCAACCGTGACTTTTCAATTGTAGGGGGCAAACTGAAAACCACTTCGATAACCAACTTTCGTACCGACGGAGCACCAACCATATTTACACCCGGTACAAAATCAGAAGAATTTGTCATTGCCCCAATTAATGCAACAACAGTTAATTTTACAACGCTTGCTAAAACCGGCTGGACCGTGGAAGTCAATAGTGTGACTGCCTCAGAAAACGCCCCCGCATCAGCCATTATCGACGGTAATATTTCTACGTACTGGCATTCCAACTATGGAACAGGTACAGGAACAACCACGCTTCCTTTCTATTTTATCATTGACATGAAGTCGGCGAAAACGATCAACTCATTCCGGTTTACTCCCCGTCCGACGGGTACTAACGGCATTCCCAAAACGTATAAATTTTACGTAAGCGATACCAAAGATGGTCTGGCAACGGCAACTCCCTGCAGCCAGGGCACCATTAACTTCGATGGTAATAAAGCTACGATTATTGGACTTACTGCTCCGCAAACCGGTCAGTTTGTAAAATTCGAAATTCTAAGCACTCAAAATGGCGGAAGCTTCGGAAGTTGTGGAGAATTTGATCTTTCTGCCGATACGTATATTGCGTCCAAAGCAACCATTTCGACTTCTGATTTAACATTGACCGATGTTATAGCCGGAGAAATTCCAAATGGGAAATCATTACGTTTTATTTTTGCACCATTTAAATTCAATAACATCGACTGGTCAGTATCGATGAACGTGGAAATGAAAGACGGTGATCATTTCCTGCGTAAATACCTGGAAATAAGTGTTCCAGAAGCGCAGCGCGAACTGGCCCGGCTGGATTACATCGACTGTGAATACCTGCAGACAAATGCTGCTGATGCAAAATGGACACATCCCGAAATGGGCAGTGGAGTAGGCGGTATGAGCGGTTACTGGATTTCGCTGGGGCAACCTGTTTATATTCAGGGGATGTTCTTCGGTTCGGAATTTCCGCAAACAGAAACCTCCATCGGCACTGACGGAATAGGGCATATCCGCTATTTTTCCGGAAAATCCCTATCACAACTCAAAGCAGAAAACCGTCTTGCCGGCGGAAAATTCTCTACATGGAAAACTGTATCCGGAGCCGCCCGAAGTACTGATAATAAAGTTATTCAGAGCGACTTTTTCGCTTATATCAAAACAATTTCAAAACAAACACAACTCCGTACTCAATACAATTCATGGTACGACTGGATGATGGATATTACCGAAAGCAATATTCAGAGTTCGTTTTTTGAAATGGAAAAGGGATTTTCACAAAATGGCATGCCGCCCGTTGATTCGTATGTGGTGGATGATGGCTGGAATGCTTATGGTCCTTACGCCGGCGAAAATACAACCGGATTCTGGCAGTTTAACAGCAAGTTCCCCAACGGATTGACCAATGCTTCAGATTTATCGCATAAATTTTCATCCAATTTCGGACTCTGGCTCGGACCGCGGGGAGGGTATAACTACAATTATGCTTTTGCACAATTTCTGGAAGCAAACGGAAACGGAATGCTCAACAATGCAAGCGGAGACATCACAACCAATCATAAAAGATATCTGCAGAAATTGCAGGAGTTTTTCCTGGATGCTCAGGATAAATACAAAATCAACTACTGGAAACTCGATGGATTTTCCACACAACCTCCCACACGTACTTCAGACCAGTACATCACAGGCGGCGAACAGGGAATGTATTACATGACCGAACACTGGGAACGCTGGTACAACGTATTGGAAGAACTGTACAAAAAAGCAGGCACACAGGGACAAAATATGTGGATAAACCTCACATGTTATGTAAATCCCTCACCCTGGATTTTGCAGTGGAGCAACTCCGTGTGGATGCAAAACAGTAACGATATCGGCCGTTATAACACAGGACTCTCACGCCAGGTAGATCAGTTACTGACCTATCGCGATGATTTATATTTTGATTTTTACAACCAACGCCAGTTTCAGTTTCCTGCATCAAATATGTACAATCACGATCCGATATATGGAAAAACCGGAACCAGCCTTGCCAATCAGATGACCGATGATGAATTCAGGGCTTATATACTAATGATGGCTACGCGTGGAAGCTCCTTCTGGGAACTGTATTTCAGCTATAACATGATGGATGAAGGCCAGAAATGGATGATAAATGCCGAAGCAATCAACTGGATAAACAAGAACTACCATATCCTGCGCAATTCAAAACTGATTGGTTCAACTCCAAAATCGAGCAACACTTACGGCTTCTCC
This sequence comes from Bacteroidia bacterium, assembly GCA_009929445.1. Taxonomy (GTDB): domain Bacteria; phylum Bacteroidota; class Bacteroidia; order Bacteroidales; family Paludibacteraceae; genus UPXZ01. Next base: position 53,856 of record SAAL01000003.1, on the reverse strand, counting down.
TGCTGGGATGGTAACAACGGAATTATTTCGGTAAGAAATCCTGGTACTGCCGTCCGAAATATTACTTTCACGCTCGACAGAAACATCGGACTGAGAGAAGGTGCTTCAGGTTTGCGTCGGGTGACAGTGATGAATTTCAGAAGTACAACCGCAGATGACAACAGTACTGCATTTAATTACGGACAGACAATCACATTAACCCTGCAACCGGGCGAAATACGCATCTGGCAATTCTCACCCGATGCCGATATTACTCCAGCGAAGATTGAATCCATAAAATCTGCTGCCAATAACAAAGTCATTGTGAAATTTGATGAAAATGTTCAAATAAACAACGCAGTTTTCAAAGTGAACAACGCTGCAGCTTCTGCCACACTCAAGGCAGATTTCAAAACTGTGGAACTCACTTTTTCTCCTGTACTTACTGATTATGCTCAAGCTGCTCTTGCAATTACAGACGTGAAGGATTTCTCAGCCAACGTCACTTCTACCTCGGGTAATTTTACATATTATCCTCTCGGAGTCATCATGCAGGCAGAGAATGCTGCCGGATTCAGCTCCACTCAGTCTGTCGAAGGTGTTTCCGATTTTAATATCGCGTTTAACCTGAATACTACAGGAAAAGGATCAACCATCTTCCGGCAGGGCAGTGAAGTGTATGTGGGAATAGATGCTGCCGGAAAACAGGTTTTTACAGTCAAAGGATTGACTATCACTTCGGATGCCGTTGTAGCTGATGGTACCGATAAGTCAGTTTCAGTTTGCCGTGAAAAAAACGGAATGCTGAAAATCTATCTGAATGGTGATTTACACAAATCGATTTTTGACAAAACGAAAGTAAACGAGCCGATTGTATCGGCAGCCGTGACTGTGGGAGGTGATTTTACCGCTCTGCAGGTGTTGAATTATGCACAGCCATTTGATGTCCTGAAAGTAACGGAACCTCCGGTTCGCCCGAAATTCAGTACAGCTTCCGAAACCTATTGGTACAGAATGTATGATAACAATACCGTTTCGAATAAAATGTACACAGGTAACGACGGATCATATTCCAAACGATTGAAGTACTCACGCATATGGTCAAATACAGATGCTGAACTTTTTAAATTTGTACAGAAAACATCCGGCAACCAGGAAGAATGCTACATCTATTCACACCTGGACGAGACATCACGGATTTCAGTAAATCCTGCTGCAGCCAATCTCATTCAGGTATTCAACAATCCGGCAAATGATACCTGGAAAATATATCCGTCCAAAGATCCAGGTGCCTTCTGCATACAATCAGTGAATACAACGGCCGCGAACAATCTGATGAATTCATTCGCAAACAGCGCAAGCGGAGGTATCATTGGTTTCTGGAACGATGATAATGCCGGAGATGGAGGCAGTCAGTGGAAATTTGAACTGAAGCAAACTACTACCGGCATCAAAAGTGTTAGTACGACAAGTCTGGGCGTATACACTAAAGACAGGAAAATCTATCCTGAAAATCCCGGCGAAAATATTACCATTCATGATGTCAGGGGTATAAAACTGAATCCTGACGCTTATCTAGTACCGGGAATTTACTTTGTGCAGGTGGCCGGAAAAGTGGGTACTGCCAAAGTGATTGTACGGTAATTATCCGGAATTGAGATTTATAAAAAAAAATATCAAAAAAAATATCAAGCAAATGAGATTATTTAAAAAATTGTTATTGTGTGTCGGACTGATGTTGGGAGTGTCTGTTGCTTCTGCCCAAATCATGCCAACGATAAGCGATGATACAAATACAGTGTGGTACTACATTCAGTTTAAAAATGGTTCTGGTGTTATGCAGGATATGGGCAATAATCTCAACATCCTAACAAAAGCAGCTCTAAAAGACAAAGCCGAACAACTCTGGAAAATAACCGGAACTGCCGATAACTATGTTTTTACTTCCAAAGCGGGTAGAAAAATCATTTTTTCTACATCGGCATCCCGTTTTCAAACCAGTTCTACTGCTAACTCAACCTTTAAATTCAAGGCTACTACCAATTCCACCTATACACCCGGATGGGAATTACAGCGGGTTGGTAGTACTCAGTATGTCAATCAATTTGGTGGTGCCGGATTGGAAAAACAATTGGGAGAATGGAGCTTTGCCGATCCAAACAATCCGCTGGAGTTTATTCTTCCGTCAGAAATGGGCTTCAAACCCGAAAAACCGGCAACTGAGGCAACTATTTCCGGTTCGGCTGCCGCACCGGCATCAAAACTTTCTCTTTGGTACCGAACACCTGCTACCGACTGGATGACACAGGCCTTGCCCATCGGTAATGGTCAGTTTGGAGGTATGATTTTCGGAGGAATTAAGCAGGAAGAAATTCAGTTTAACGACAAAACACTGTGGGATGGAAATACAACAACTTACGGTGCTTATCAGAACTTCGGAAGTTTATTGATTAATTCAGTTGGAGTTACTTCTGTAAGCAACTATATTCGATATCTGGATATTGAAAATGCACTTGCAGGCGTTGAATACGATGTTGATGGAGTACATTACACACGCGAATATTTTACCTCAAATCCCGATAGCTCCATTGTGGTACGTTATTCAGCTTCTCAGGCACAAAAACTTAACCTGGAGGTTATGCTCTGGGATGCACATGGCAAAGGATCTGTTTATAACGGAGATATGGTAACTATCCAGGGAAAGTTAAGTCTGATTTCGTACTTCGCCAAAGTTCAGGTTAAAAATGAAGGCGGAACAATAACCGCGTTGCCCAATGGTGGAATAAGTATTCAAAATGCAGATGCAGTAACGATTATTCTGGCCGGAAAAACCAATTTCTCGACCACAAGTCCCACCTACATTCATGATGCTGCAAGAGTTCCTGTAGATGTAGAAAATATTGTTAGCAAAGCAATCGCCAAAGATTATGCAACCTTGAAATCCACGCATATTGCTGACTATAAATCATTATTTGACCGCGTTTCGCTCAAAATTGGCACTACTTCAAATACGGTGCCTACTAACCAGTTAATTACAAAATACGCTTCAGACAAGGATAACTTCCTGAATGAACTTTATTTCCAGTTTGGCCGATACCTGATGATTTCTTCTGCCCGGGGAATTGCTCTTCCTTCTAATCTTCAGGGTATCTGGAATAACAGCAACACGCCGCCCTGGAGCAGTGATATTCACAGCAATATTAACGTACAGGAAAATTACTGGCCGGCTGAAGTAACAAACCTTTCGGAATTACACAATACCTTTCTGGATTATATCTACCGAGAGTCGCAGCAGCGTAATCAGTGGAAGCAAAATGCGAAAGATTCGGGACAAACCAAAGGCTGGACACTCTACACCGAAAACAATATTTTCGGATGGCACGGTAGTTTTATGCATAACTACGTAATTGCTAATGCCTGGTATGCCATGCACATCTGGCAACACTATCGCTACACCATGGATAAGGATTATCTGCTCAACAAAGCTTATCCGGTTATGAAATCCTGTGCCGAATACTGGATGGAAAGATTAATCAGTGACAAAGGGAACGCTACTTATGGTTTTGCCGCTGACGGAACACTGGTTTGTCCGAACGAGTATTCTCCCGAGCACGGACCTTCGGAAGATGGTGTGGCGCATGCACAGCAACTCGTTTGGGACTTGTTCAAAAATACGCTGGAAGCCATGGATTCACTGGGTACAGCAGTGGCAGGTGACGCAGCCTTTCGTGCAAACCTTCAGGCGAAATTTGCTAAGCTCGATGATGGCTGTCATACTGAAAAGGACGGTGGAAAATACTTCCTGCGTGAGTGGAAATATACACCCCGTTCTGTAGTAGGTGATTATAGCCACCGGCATATTTCGCATCTGGTGGGATTATACCCCGGCAATCAGATTTCGCCACTAATTAATGACTCCATATTCAAAGCCGCCCTTGTTGCGCTTGATTCGCGCGGCGACTACAGCACCGGTTGGGCAATGGGACATCGCATCACTTGTTGGGCACGCGCATTAGATGGTAACAGAGCATACCGGATATTGAATAATGCTCTTGCTTTATCATCCGGTGGCGGAGGTATCTATTCCAATCTATTCGATGCTCATCCACCTTTCCAGATCGATGGTAACTTTGCAGCCACTGCTGCTATTGCCGAACTATTGATACAAAGCCATATACAGGGAATAATCCAGCTTCTGCCGGCATTGCCCGATGCATGGACAGAAGGACAAGTAAAAGGTTTAAGAGCAATCGGTAATTTCACAGTGGATATGAACTGGGCGAATAATTTGCTGACTGAAGCAAAGATTGTTTCAGTAGCCGGACGGGTATGCAAAATCAATTTCCCGAATGCAAAAAATGCAACAATTACAAACCTGGCTACTGGTTTTCGGGTAAGTGTTATGGTCGTTGACGATAATACCATCAGTTTCCCTACCACAGCAAACGGACAATATAAAGTTACACCGGGCCCGACATGCGAAATGCCTGTTTTTAATCCTACCGGAGGAAAATACACCACCGATTTGATGGTTACAATCACATCAGCAACTGAAGGAGCTGAAATCTATTACACTTTAGATGGAACAAATCCTACAACAGCATCGACAAGATATTCCGGTCTCATTACGCTTTCAAAATCACTGACAATGAAAGCGATTGCTGCCAAAGAAGGCTTTGCTGTAAGTAAAGTAGCATCTGCTGACTATATTTTGGGTGATTATACCGTAAATACACCCGTCAATGCTCCAATGACACGTACCGATCGTCATCTGGATGTTGTTCGTTTTACAGGAAACTCGGGAGGTAGCCTGACCGGAACTTTGCCCACCACAGGAACCAGGCTTTTATATACTGATTTAACGAAATCTGTTACAGGTTACGCTTTACCAGGCGAAACACTCACTCCCTCCATGACCTACACCGGAAGTTGGATGCACGGTTATGTGTACCTGGATAAGGGAAATGATGGGGTTTTTTCATCGACTGTAAATGTAGATGGTTCTCCATCAGCAGAATCTGATGTGGTTTCGTATTCTTATTATAGTGGTAAAAACAGTACGGGAGCAACTGTTTCAAACCAAAATCCGGGCGTAAATTCTCCGGCATTTACCATCCCCACTGATATGAAGCCGGGCTTTTATCGTATGCGCTATAAAGTGGACTGGGATTATATTGATGCAGGCGGCAACGCCACAAATACGAATAATATCATTGCAAACGGTGGTGGAATTGCTGATGTGTTGCTCAATGTACATAAAACGACATCAACTATCAAAATAAACAAAACAAACGGTGATGTTCTGAAATCTGATAATACTCCTTTTTCAGATACTGAGGTTCCGTTTGCTTCAGCGGTTGATGTGGTTTTAAGCCCAAATCAGGGTTATAAGCAAAATGGAATGCTGATTAAACACGGGTATCTTTCAAATCCGAAGTTTATACACGGCAACAGGCAATGGCAGATTGATACGATACCAGCAACTCAGTTTACCGATAACAGGTTCACAATCCCAGCAAGGTTAATCGATGGTGATGTGGAAATTACAGCTGAATTTGTTCTGCTTTCAGGAATTGAAAAACCGACTTACGATCCGAATTTGGTAATCAATACCAATAAAAATTATTTAACGGTGGTTGCGATTTTACCGGCTCAGGTAAAAGTGATGGATGTAACCGGACGGACACATTTTCTTGGACAGTTATCAGGTGTACGTACTTTTAAATTAAATTCCGGTATATATCTTGTCAACAGACAAAAGGTGCTGGTGCCTTAACCGTTATAAAAATGAAAATAAAAAGAGCAGTTCGGAAAAAATCTGAACTGCTCTTTTTGTGTAAAATATTTTATCACCTTATAATAACCATAGTAGCTCCAAAACCATATTCACGGAAGGAAGCATCCTGAAAAAGATAAGCCTTATAGCGGCTTTTCAGTTGTTTTTCTATCTCGGTTCGCAGTACTCCTTCGCCTTTACCGTGGATGAATACAATTTTCTGTCCCTTTCGGTTTTTGTTTTCCTCCAGTATCCGGTGGAATGTTTCCATCTGATAGCCCAGCATATCGGCGTTTGACAGTCCGGCAGTCGTGTCGAGCAGGGCATTGATGTGCAGATCCACTTCAATGATTTCCTTTTGCGGCAGCTTGTTCAAAATTCTCGGACGGAGTGGCGGTTGACTTTTTTGATGTATTACCTGACGTATTTCTTCGGGCGAAACCTCCCGCAGGCGGCTGTGATTTCTTTCTTCAGTCAGATCGATTAGCATACACGGATCGTCGAAATAATCTGTTTCGGTAAAACTGTGGAGCTTATAGAACTTCACCGTATTGATTTTAAGCATGAAATCGAGCGCGTCTTGTTCCGTATATATTTTGTCCTTTTTGAACGGGATTATCTGCACACGCACTTTCTCCCAATCGTTCAGCTGCGATTTCTCAATTTCACTGATAAATTCCTGCATATTGGGCTCAATAGTCCCGTTTGCAATACTTCTTCGGTTGTTGTCCTCTCCGGTTACAAAGTTGTAAAAAAGAAAATAATTGCTGTCGTTGACCAGGTAACACTCGTAACCGCTTGTTTCCAACCGTTTGATGTCCTTTGGGAAAAAAGCCAGAAAAGCATTCAGAACTTCACCTTCAGCGGTTTCAACGATTGGTTCCTGTTTTACAGGTTCTTCAATTTCCACCTCTTTTGACAGTTCAACAGGTGTAGTGTTGCTTTTTGACGAAAAATCTTTAACCGGGAAATTGGTCTTTTGGTTTACGGCCTGAATGACCACACATTCGCGGGCGAGAGCCGGAATTTCAAATCCGTCGGCATCTTCTACATATACTATATTTTGTTTTTCATCGATGCGGGTCACTTTGCCGCCACCTACTGCGTTCAGAAAACGCACTGTATCACCTTTTTTTATCATAGTCTTTGTTTTTTTATGTCAAATAGCTTGTCGCTTGGTTCTAATTGTCTTAATTTTGCGCAAATTTACAAACTTTTATTGCCACGTGAACCATCCCGAAAGAAAAGAAGCCATTTATATTGACGATTTTAATTATGATTTGCCCGACGAACGGATAGCCAAATACCCGTTGCCCCGGCGTGATGCCTCCAAATTACTCCTTTGGAAAAATGGCGAAATCTCTGAAAGCAGGTTTTCGGAAATCGCACAATTTTTGCCTGAAAATTCACTGTTGGTTTGCAACAATACCCGTGTAATTCAGGCCAGAATAGTTTTTCACAAGCAGACCGGTGCGCGGATAGAAGTTTTTTGTCTGGAACCCTTACTGCCTTCGGATTATGCGCTCTCCTTATCGGCTACAGGCAGCTGCGAGTGGAAATGCATGGTGGGAAATCTGAAAAAATGGAAAGAGGGAGCTTTGCAGCAGTCAATACTGATGGGTGAAAAAGAGGTGATTTTTTCGGCCGAGCTACTCGAAACTGAGGGAAATACTCACCGAATACGCTTCGGCTGGAACGACCACGAATTCACCTTTTCTGAAATCCTGATGCAAATAGGCGAACTTCCCATTCCTCCTTATTTGCACCGCAAAACGGAAGATGCCGATAAAAAAACCTATCAAACGGTTTATTCCAAAATTGAAGGCTCGGTGGCGGCACCCACTGCCGGACTGCATTTCACACCGGAAGTGTTTGAAAGTCTGAAATTTAAAAACATTGAAATTGAAGAACTTACCCTACATGTGGGAGCCGGTACATTCCAACCGGTAAAGTCTGCCTCCATCCATGAACATACAATGCACACCGAAACCATTGCAGTGCCGCTGGAAACGATTAAACATATTCAGAGAAAAATCGGGAATATTATTGCGGTTGGTACAACTTCGGTGCGTACTTTGGAAAGTTTGTACTATATCGGAAAAAATCTCCCGAATTTACCCGATGAAAACTTTATAGACTTCAGGGTTGATCAGTGGGAGCCGTATGAAAAAACAACCGGAATTCCTGTAGAAAAGGCACTTCAAAACATTATTGATTATCTGGAAAAACATGACCGGGACACGCTGCATGCCGAAACACAAATCCTTATCCAGCCTGGTTTCCGGTTCAGGATAATCAATGGGATGATTACTAACTTCCATCAGCCAAAAAGTACCCTATTGCTTCTCGTATCTGCATACGTGGATGGCGGTTGGCGCAAAATATACGATTACGCCCTCGCAAATGATTTTCGCTTTCTGAGCTACGGCGACAGTTCGCTGTTGCTGAAATAAGTAGAAACCGATTAATCGGATTTCATTTCCTCATTTCTTACTTTTTTGCTATTTTTGCAAAACATTAAAACAGATCAAATTCTCCATGGAAAAAATTATCATCCTCGATTTTGGTTCACAGACCACACAGCTTATCGGACGCCGTCTGCGCGAGCTGAACCAATATTGTGAAATTCTGCCTTACAATAAATTCCCCGATGATACATCCGATGTGAAGGGGGTGATACTTTCCGGAAGTCCATATTCTGTATATGATCCTTCGGCCTTTAAAACTGATCTTACTGCTCTGAGAGGTAAACTGCCTCTACTCGGCATCTGCTACGGAGCTCAGCTTCTTGCTTACACCGCCGGCGGAACCGTGGAAGCAGCCGGAAGCCGCGAGTATGGCAGAGCAATTCTTTCAGGTATCCGGGAGCAGGATGAACTCTTCAAAGGAATTCACCTGAATTCGCAAATCTGGATGTCGCATGGAGACTCCATCACCGCTCTGCCGGAAAATTTCAGTGTGATTGCTAACACCGAGGATGTAGAGATTGCCGCTTTCCGGGTACAAGGTGAAAAAACATGGGGAGTTCAGTTTCACCCCGAAGTTTATCATACGGCTGATGGTATGCAGCTTCTGGAGAACTTTCTTAATATTTGCGGCACCGAAAGAGGATGGTCGCCCGCTTCTTTTATTCAATCCACTGTCAACGAACTAAAAGAAACTATCGGCAAAGATAAAGTGGTGCTCGGACTATCAGGAGGGGTGGATTCATCCGTTACAGCAGTTTTGCTCAATAAGGCAATCGGAAAAAATCTCACCTGCATTTTTGTGGATCACGGATTGTTGCGAAAAAATGAATTTGAAACCGTACTGAAAGATTATGAACATCTCGGACTTAATGTGATAGGAGTTGATGCCAAAGAATATTTCTACAAAGCACTCCGGGGAGAATCAGATCCGGAGCGTAAACGCAAAATAATAGGTGCAGGATTTATTGATGTATTTGATGCCGAAGCACACAAACTGAAAGATGTAAAATGGCTCGCACAGGGCACTATTTATCCCGATGTAATTGAATCGCTCTCCATCACGGGTACAGTCATCAAATCGCATCACAACGTAGGCGGACTGCCCGAAAAGATGCACTTAAAACTCTGCGAACCGTTGCGGTTGCTCTTTAAGGACGAAGTACGCAGAGTAGGGTATGAGTTGGGAATGATGAGCCACCTGCTCAAACGTCATCCTTTCCCCGGCCCGGGACTGGGAGTACGCATTCTGGGAGAAGTCACCCCCGATAAAGTACGTATTCTGCAGGATGCCGACGATATTTTTATAAATGCACTGAGAGACTGGAATCTGTACGATAAAGTCTGGCAGGCCGGTGTCATATTACTCCCGGTACAATCTGTGGGAGTTATGGGCGACGAACGTACCTACAGCAATGCCGTAGCGCTGCGTGCTGTCACTTCGGTAGATGCCATGACTGCCGACTGGGCACAGCTCCCCTACGATTTTCTGGCCAAGGTATCCAACGATATTATCAATAAAGTGAAAGGCGTGAACCGCGTGGTGTACGACGTCAGTTCGAAACCGCCCGCAACCATCGAGTGGGAGTAAAAAGCCCCACCAAACCTCCCTGAAGGGATGCCAAATATATTTTTTATTAATAAATCATACCAAAAATCTCCCTTTGGGTGGATTTAGCGGGCCTTATGATTGACACCCATTCACATATCTATTCCGAAGAATTTGATGCCGATCGCGATGAGGTAATCCTGCGTGCGCAACATGCCGGGGTGACCAAAATAATTCTTCCCAATGTCGATTCCGATTCTCTGCCTCGCTTGCTGAAACTGGAAGCAAGATATCCTGACTATTGTTATGCTGCTGTTGGCTTGCATCCCGAGAGTGTGAAAGAGAATTATCAAAAAGAACTGGACGTAATCAGAGAGGAACTCGAACGAAGAAGATATATTGCCGTGGGCGAAATTGGCATTGATCTCTACTGGGATAAAACATATCAGACTGAACAAATCCTTGCTTTTCAGACTCAGGTGGAATGGGCCATTGAGTTCAACCTGCCTGTCATTATTCATGTGCGTAATTCGCATAATGAAACAATTCAGGCACTCAAACCATACGCAGGCAAGGGCTTAAAAGGGATTTTCCATTGTTTTGGAGGAACTCCGGAAGAAGCTGCCGAGATATTCAGTCTGGGTGATTTCAAGCTGGGCATAGGTGGGGTGGTGACGTTCAAAAACTCCGGCCTGGCTGCCAGCCTGATGCATATTCCGCCCGAAAATCTGGTACTTGAGACCGACTCCCCTTACCTTACACCGGCACCGTTTCGCGGAAAGCGAAACGAATCGGCTTACACGGTTTTGGTAGCCGAAAAACTGGCACAAGTCTATGATATGAGCGTAGGAGAAATTGACCGGATTACTACTGAAAATGCCTGTTCGGTTTTTTCAGGTCTGAAATAACAAAACAGGAAAATCACTTTTAAAATAAAAAGAGCGGGCTAAAAAACCCGCTTTTTTATTGCTTTTTAGGTGCGTAAATCAGTGTGTAAGACTTATAGATGGTTGATTTACAGCATATTCAGCGGAGAAAGCGGGATTCGAACCCGCGATACCCTTTAGGGGTATACACGCTTTCCAGGCGTGCCTCTTCAACCACTCGAGCATCTCTCCTTCAGGGTGAAAACGGACAGCAAAGATACAAAAAAATACTTATTTGCAACACAACGGCTGAATAATGTTTACATTGATTCATAGAAAGTGATGCTTCGGCGTATTCATACAAGTGATTCGGTAGGATAATTCCATGAAAAATTTCTTAGAAGAGCGAGTTGACGGAAGAATTCAACTGTGATATTAATTAAATCAGGCAAACGGGAAGATTTTTTATCCGTTTCATAAGTAAGCATATATAAATTGAATAACCGGATAGTGAAATTTCGGAGTACAGCTCAGTATTTATGGAAAATATGCTTGTCATTTATTATTCATCAATATTTTTGCCAGATAGAAGTAAATGTAGTATTTTCGCAATGATGAAAAGAAGATTTTTAATATTATACTTTCTGATAGCTTTTGCTTCAATAGCCTCAAATACATATTCAACAACAAAGTCATTTGTTTTTGAACCGTTCTCACTGAATGATAAATTATCGTCAAATTCAGTAACACGCACTTTTCAGGACCGCGATGGATACGTGTGGTTCGGCACAAAAGACGGATTATGTCGTTTTGACGGATATGATATTAAAGTGTTCAGATCAAGTGCCCTGACACCGGGAAAACTGACCAACAATGAAATAGAATGCTTAGCCGAAGACAACAGCGGCAAGTTGTGGATTGGTACAATGGAGGGCATCAACATACTGGATAAGAGGAGTTTCTCTCTCAAGCCTTATGAAAGCCGGTTTACAAAAAACGAAAGAATAAATTCGATTCTTTGCGACTCGGAGGGTAATATCTGGATAGCTACCTCCAATTACGGTGTGTTGAAAGTAAATCCTCAAAACGGAGAATCGGAGCGATTTTCAAAAGATGCTGATTCCCGTTTCAGACTGAAAAGCAACAACATTTCACACATCTACGAAGACCGGGATGGTAATATATGGATTTTATCCTGGAAAGCAGGTTTGTGTTTTATTTCCAAAGGTGAGAAATCACTCCATTTTCTGCCTGAAACAGGCGCATCAAACAATCCTTTCAGGTTGTTTCAGGATAAAGACGGACTCTACTGGATTTGTACCTGGGGAGATGGCGTTTATACCATGACTCTGGACAAGTCAAACAAAACGGAAATCTTTCCTCTAAAACTATCAACATCATCTTCTCCGATAGATAAAATAGTTTACAGCATAATACAGGATAACAAATACGGTCATATCTGGATTGTAACCTTCAGCGGTTTGTATCTGATTGAAAAAGAGCAAAATAACGCATACACGCTTCAGGAAGCAAAAAATTATGTAGGGGAAACTTCCGGTGGAATTTTTCACGAGATTTACAAGGACCGTAACGGAAATCTGTGGCTGGGTACATTGGGAGAAGGCCTTTACAGGCTTGATTTAAGAAATTTACCTTTTGAGAATTACACACTGAATGAAAACGCAAATACTGTCAACTCATTCGTAACCCATTTTTGTGAAACCGGATCCGGAAATCTTTATGTTGCACTGGATCGAAAGGGCTTGCATAGATTCGATATAAAATCTAAAAAATTAAGCAGAATTTCAAACACTCAATTAGCAGGATTATCCAGCATTTGTGCGGTTGCCGGTATCAGGGGAACGAATGAAATCTGGATTGCAAATGAAGGAAATGGCATTGTGTATGTTTTCGAAGAAAGCGGCCAGAGTCTGAATCTTAGAAGCACTTTTTTATTGAAGGGAAATGACGATACATCTATTCAGGTATTTTTCGAAGACAGAAACCGTGATGTCTGGATAGGAAGTAATTCCGGACTTTACAAAAAAACATTCAATGGTAATGTTGAGTTTATTCCGCTGGATTTGCGCTTTGTCAATACCATTGGTGAGGACATGAGTGGAAATATATGGGTGGGTACAGAAAAAAACGGGTTGTTTATTTTGAAAAAAAGTAAAAACAGTTCAGGAAAAACAATCTATACAGCCCGTCGGATTGTGCTGAAAAAGAATAACTTTGAAAGTCACAGCATACAAAGTATTTATTCTACCAAAAAAGGAGATATCTACACCGGCACCAAGGAGGGTTATATTTTTCAATATGACAATGCGGGTGGAAAAATAACCGAGATAAGCGGACAATACGGAATTACAGATGAGAAAGTACTGGATATAATCGAGGACAACTTCGGAAACCTCTGGATTTCCACCACGAAACAAATCATCAGACACAATCCGGCATCACGAGCTTCCTCATATTTCTCTACCTCCAACGGAGTTTTGATAAGTTCATTTTATAAAAACTCCAGGATAAAACTTAAAAACGGGCTGATAATGTTTGGCGGCAACAAAGGAATATGTGCTTTTGATGCCTCCATACAGCAGGTTCCATCGGCTCCTGTCGACTATCGGGTTGAGCTTACCGATATTCTGGTTCAGAATAAATCCATTTTCGAAGAAGACCTCAATCGTCTTTACAATCCAAAACGAAACAAAGTCACACTTAAATTTTCCGAAAAGAATCTGGGCATTGAATTCTCTGTTTTGGATTATATATCGGCCAGCAATACACAGTATGCTTACAAGCTTGCAGGTGTGGATAGCAAATGGAATTATGTGGGCAACAACCGAAGATTTGTAAATTACGCAGATTTGAATGAAGGTTCCTATACTTTCTCGGTAAAAGCGACCGATGAAAACGGAGTGTGGAGCAATATCATTACAACTCTTGAAATTCAGATTCTGCCACCATTCTACCGTACCTGGTGGGCATATTTACTATATCTGGTTGCTTTACTGGCAATTCTGTTTTCACTTTACAGAAATGTAACAAACAGAATCCGGTTGAAAAATGACCTGAGAATCTCAAAAATTGAAAAAGAAAAGTCGGAAGAACTGGTGCAGACCAAATTGCGTTACTTTACCAACATTACCCATGAACTGCTGACTCCACTCACAATCATCATGCTGGATATAGAGAAACTGCAAAAGCGGCTCAGCGACGCGCCTCCAACACAGTTTGACGTGATAAAGGAAAATGTGCATCGGCTCAGAAGATTAATCGAACAAATCCTGTATTTCAGAAAGGTAGAAAGCGGAAACATGAAATTAAAGGTATCGCGCGGAGATATTATTGCCTTCACTGACAGAATTTGCAGGCTGAATTTCAAAACATTACTCGACAATAAAGGCATTGACTTCTCGTACAGCGCCGATCATCATCAGTATGATGCTTATTTTGATCACGATAAAATAGATAAAATTATATACAACCTTCTTTCCAATGCCTACAAGCATACTCCTCAGGGTGGAAGTATTCATGTGAATGTAGCTATTTACACGAAAGACGACTCCGACTACATGTCATTTCAAGTGACTGATACCGGCGATGGAATTGATGAAAAAGACCTGCCTCATATTTTTGACAGATTTTATATCACCACCACATCCGATCAGAGCCAAAGCCACGGAATAGGACTGGCCTTAACACACGACCTTATCAAATTGCATAAGGGTGATATAGATGTTAAAAGCAAACTCAACCAGGGTACAACCTTTGTTTTCAACATTCCAGTTTCGCCCGGCTCTTTTTCGGAAGATGAAATTTTGCCCGAAAACAATGATACGCAGACTGAATCCGTGAAGGTATCTGAAAATGTATCTGCCAAAACAATAACAGAAGCAACCGATGAAACCCCAGCAAAAGATCTGACCCTGCTCATTGTTGAAGATAATAAAGACCTGAGGGAAATCATGCGCGACAACTTTGAGAAGAAATACAATGTAATAACAGCTGAAAACGGTATTCAGGCAATGAATCTGATTCACGAAACTGATGCCGACATAGTGATAAGCGACGTGATGATGCCCGAAATGGACGGACTAACGTTCTGCCGGATGATGAAAAACGACATTAAGACCAGCCATATAAGCATACTGATGCTTACTGCCAGGGATTCTGCACAGGACAGGATTGATTGCTACGAAGCAGGAGCAGATGGTTATATTTCCAAACCATTTGAAATGAATGTTCTGGAAGCAAGAGTTAAAAATCTGATCAGCAGCAGAAGCCAGAAAATAAAGAGATTCCAGCTCAATCACGATGTAAGCATTACCAATATGGAATACAATTCCATAGATGAAGAATATCTGAAAACTGCAATCAGCAAAGTGGAAGATAAACTGGCTGACGAGACATACGATTTCGAGCATTTTGCTATGGACATGTCATCATCCAAATCTACATTGCACCGTAAACTTAAATCTCTCACAGGTCTCTCGCCCTGGGAGTTCATTCGGAATATCCGATTAAAGCACGCAGCTCAGATGCTCAAAAATAATGTAGGAAACGTTTCTGAAATAGCTTTCAAAGTAGGATTTAATGACCCCAAATACTTCAGCAGATGTTTCAAAGCCGAATTTGGCATGACCCCCAAGGAGTTTCAGGATATGAATAAAGATTGATTCCCGATTCTGAAATCAACGTTCAGAATGTATTAGATTAAGGAGTTGATTTTTTTATACACCACTTTGACCTTTTTTTTTCTGTCATGAAATTATTATTTCATACATTTGTGGCATGTATTTTAAAAAATCTATTTGATTGTATCTTTAACACAATTATTACTTAATAAAATCAATCTTTCAAAAATTAATGTCATGAAAAAACTTTTTACTCTGTTAATTATGCCTTTGATGGCTCTGATGGGAGTCAATGCACAGACGGATGTGACAAACACCTATTTGTCAAATCCGAGTTTTGAGTCGGCTACAGCTGTAAGCACGACAATAGCCGGCTGGTCCAATGCCGGAAATATCATGCAATCTCAAAGCAACACTTCTTTTAGCCTCAAAGAAGGTACCTGGTATGCAGAAAAATGGCAAAGTTCAGGTAGCCTTACCGGAATTAATTTGTCACAACAGGTGGCAACCATCCCCAACGGATGGTATCTGCTCAAAGTCGCAGGTTTCACCAATCAAAATACCGGAGGAGCATTTGTATATGCTAACTCCGATTCTACAGAAGTTTTCGGTACCAGTGATTACAGTGTTCTCGTAAATGTTACAGCCGGGACACTGAAAGTAGGTTTCAAGGCTATAAAATCTAGCAACTGGGTAGCTTGCGATAATTTCAGACTTTACTCCCTGGAAACTACTCCTTACTTACTGTTGAATACAACGGAACTGATGTTTGATGCCGCTAATTTATCCAAAACATTCTTTGTTAAAGCAGTAAACCTGACGAGTGACATAGCTTTGAGCGCACCAGCAGGAATCACATTAAACAAAACAACCATTACACCTGCCGAGGCTGCTGCGGGAGTTAATGTAAAAGCCACCTACAATGGTTCTGTGAATATAACCGATGCGTTAATCAGTCTTACAAGCGGTACACTCACATCTACCATCAAAGTGAATGCTTCCAATGCAGATACCGGATGCTTCACACCACTCTATACCGACCGGCCGAACATCATCAGCAATCCTTTGATGAACAGTCTGACAGGCTATGCAGGCTGGGGAACGAGAGAAGTTACTACCGCCTATGTATATTGCGGAACTTCCAGCTTAAAAGTAACAGGCAAATGCGGTGGATCTTTGGATTATGGCTTGACAGCCAAACTTAAACCCAATACCATGTACCGCGTGAAAGCAATGGTAAGTACGAATGGTACCGGTGAAGGAAAAATCGGAATAAGCGGGGCAATTGCCAGTGGTAATGTTACAAAAACGTTCACTACAGATATGGGTGAATGGAAAGTGCTGGATTTTTCATTTACCACTAAGGCATCACTGAGTAGTATAAATATGTATTTAAACAGCTGCGAAACGCAAACTGCTACTGAACTTTATATAGATAACTGGGAAATGTATGAACTCTTCGATGCTCCTACACTTTCGGTACAACCAACCTTGTTGTTGTTCGATGCCCTGAATCCTGTAAGAACATTCGAAGTAAAAGGAGCTAATCTGATTTCTGATATTACACTTACTCCACCTGCCGGTGTTACGCTGGATAAAACTTCTGTATCTGCTGAAGAAGCTCAAGCCGGAGCAGCGGTTACAGCTGAATACGATTTCTCAGTATCGTTGGATAATGATTCAATTGTGCTCAAGGGAAGCTATGTAAATGCAAAAATTACCGTAAATGCATTCAATGCTGTAGAAGATTGCTACAACATGCTTTACGATGATAAGACCAACTTAATCAGCGATCCGCTCATGAACAGTTTATCTACCTACGGCGGGTGGGGAAACAAGAGCATTGTATCTGACGGAAATGCCTATTGTAACAATTCCGGATTTATCAACGGTACAGCACTTTGCTATCCTAACAGTGGCTCAATAGATGCCAGTATCACCTGGAAACCTTTTAAGAAATACCGCATTTACGCAATGGTAAGAACCGAAAACGGTACCATGAATATCGGTGTTAGCAACGTTGGAGCCGGAGGTGATATGAATTTCGTAGTTCCCAATACAAATGGCGTATGGCAGCAATTTGATGCCACATTCACCACCGGTGCTACCGCGGGAGCAGGATTGTGTTTCTTCAACGGTTGTGGAGCCAGCACTGGCTACATAGGATACATTGACAACTGGCAAATCTACGAACTGGACGACCCGAATATTGTTGTTGATCCGATGTTTCTGGATTTTGATCCTCAATTTACCACCTCTTCATTTACTGTTATCGGACAGAATTTGACTGAAAACATCGTGTTGACTGCACCGGCAGGTATTACCCTGGATAAAACCACATTAACGATAGCTGAAGCCTCAGAAACAGGTGCAACTGTAAATGCAACTTACGATGTAGCTGCTGATATAGTGGGTGGAGAAATTACGTTAACTTCCGGAACCGTTACAAAAAAACTTCCCGTAAATGCTTCAAAATACCTTGTTAATCCTGGTTTCGAGCGTGATATAACTCTCGGATGGACTACAAACGAAGGTGGTATGGTCAGACAATCCAACGAATCATTCACGCTGAAAAAAGGAATATTCTATGCTGAAAAATGGATGAATTCAGGAGGTTCTCTTACCGGCATCAACCTGTCTCAGACGGTGCTTGTACCAAACGGAAATTACACATTGAAAGTATCTGCACAGGCTATTCAGCAAAGCGATGGAACATTCCCGGGCGGCGCATATATTATTGGCAATACTTACGGAATTGAAGTTGTGGAAACCGGTGAATATTCTTTGGATATTGATGTTACGGATGGTACATTGATTGTAGGATTCCAGGTGGTTCAAGCCGGTAACTGGGTAGCAGTTGACAACTTCAGACTGATTTCCAATACTACCGGATTGAGAAACAATCATTCACTGACCGGAGTGAACGCTTACATCCTGAATAACAAAATTAACACAGACATTACTCTCGATAACACGACACTTACGAAAATCAAGGTTTATGGTGTGAACGGCATCAAACTGGCCGAAAAAGAAGTGAGTCTTCATGCAGGTCTCAATCGTGTCACCATTGATAAAGAACTGACTCGCGGAGTATATCTGGTAGAGATTGTGGCTGATGGAAAATTTGCAGCTTTCAAGTTAGTTAAATAAGTATTTGGTTAGTTTAATAAAGCTACGTTTCAAAAAAAACGTAGCTTTATTTTTTAAAAAATCCCGATGAATGAGAGCTAAATTATCACCATTTTTTCTGTTAATTCTCTTGTTAAATGGTTGTGCGCAGATAAAGCATCTTGATAACCACGATAGAAACCGCGATGTGAACATCACATCTTCCAATCCCGAAAAAAACGGATATGCGGTTTCAGCATCTCTCAGTAAAGGATTTAATAAAACCGACCGAATTGATACCCTGGATAGGGACGGTGCCTGGTGCTGGTTTGCAGATCCGCGCGCTCTGTATCACAAAGGAATGAAGGAACAAACCTACTTTTCGTGGGTTACGGGTACGGGCGACATTGTGATAGCAAGCTATAATCATCAAACAGGTGAATACAAAAAAAATACACTTTTTGAGCGGTTACAGGCTGACGATCATGCCAATCCGACCATTTTTATCCGAAAGGATGGTAAGATAATTTTATTCTATTCGAAGCATTTCGATAAGGTGATGCGCTACCGGATTTCGATGAATGCTGAAGATGTTTCTTCATTCGGAACGGAAAAGTCATTTGGAAACAATGTAACCTATCCTTATCCATTCCAGCTTGGAGATGATATCGTGATTTTTTACCGCGGTGATACCGATTGGCATCCTGCGATGGCAGTTTCACATAATAACGGGGAGACTTTTGAAAAACCTGTAAAATTTATCACCGGCGGAGGACAACGCCCTTACACACGCTATGCACAAGATCCAACAGGTGCCATACATGTGGCTTTCACTACCGGACATCCGAGGAATGAGCCAAGTAATAAAATTTATTATGTCTGTTATAAAAAAGGGAAATTTTACAAGGCAGACGGTTCTCTGATTAAAGATTTCGGTGACGGAGCCAATCCGCTCAACATTGATACGAATGATGCTGAAACCGCATACAATGCCTCGAACGGAAAGGGCTGGATCTGGGATATTACGGTGGATTCCCTGCATAAACCTGTCATGGTTTTTGCGACTTTCCCACAGGATACCGACCACCGTTACCACTATGCCCGCTGGACAGGTACGGAGTGGTATCAAAAGCAGTTGACAACTGCCGGAAAATGGTTTCCGCAAACTCCTGCCGGAGTCACAGAACCCGAACCGAATTATTCCGGAGGAATTTCACTGGACTACGACGATCCTTCTCAAATTTACCTTTCGAAGCAGGTAAAAGGGGTGTTCGAAATTATGAAATTTTCCACTCCTGATGGTGGAGTGACCTGGGATTCCACAGTCATCACGCGGAATACTCCTTCCGGTTTGATAAATGTGCGTCCTGTTGTGCCGAGACACCATAAAAAAGGATTTTTCGATGTACTCTGGATGAGAGGTACATATACTTTTTACACCAATTATCACACATCCATCGTATTTCAGATGGATTCGCTGAAAAATAATTCAGATACTTTGTCTTTTACTCCATCAGTTCAGGAACTTTACAAAGGAGATTCAACCAAAATCAATGTTTCTTTTCTTCCGACATTATTTTTGACTGGTAAGAGCTTAATCCGGAGTAACTCAAATTCCGGAGAGAAAACTGATTTTAGTAGCTTTTGACAAGAAAGATAAAAGTTGAATAATTTAGTTAGTCTGTTTACCGCAAAGTAATTTTGTAACAAACCGGAGCAATCATTACAGTCTGTTTTTTGAAAGGATGTATTTCCAGCCCGTTGGTTTTTTGTGTCCATTTTACCTTTTCCGAACTTCCCGGACAGGTTACAGATTTTATTTTTTCATTCCTGCCGAAAGATTTCAGCAGCATCGACTGTGAATTTTTACCCATTACAAATGCATAAACGGTTTTACCTTTGGAAGTATAGCGTATTTCTTTTTCAGTAAAATTCTTGATGCGACCTTCGTTAAATCCCTGTGCATTAAGAGCTATTACCGCTTCTGCATCGGGTCCTTCACCGAAAACTTTCCAGGGGCGGGTGTCGTAAATTCCTTCGCTGTTAACAGCCATCCAGTCACCAATACCTTTGACAATAGCCATCTCCTTTTCATCAAAGGAACCATCGCCACGCAAAGGGATGTTCAGCAGTAGATTCCCGTTCTTGCTGACTACGTCTATCAACTGACGAATCACCGTTTCAGCGCTTTTGTAGCGGTTATTATTGTACACACCGATGTCGTAGTGCCAGCTTCCGATGCAGGTGCAGACCTGCCACGGATTTTCCTGAATTTCATTTGGCGTACCCTTTTCAATGTCCCAGAGAATGGCTTTTTTCTGATAATCTTCCGTCAGCACTTTTCCGGTCAGTACAGCTTCATTTTTCCCGTTGTTCCACTCCATGGATGAATTGTAGAAGTGTGCGGCTGTTTTCAGGCTGCCATCGCTCAAAGGGTAGAGCGGAAGCACGGTGTCGTCAAAATACAGCAAATCCGGTTTGTAGCGGTTAATCAGGTCCAGCGTTCGGTTGTAGATGTTTTCTGTATATTTCCGGTCAGGGAAAGTCGTCCCTCCGGCATTTGTCCAGTGCCAGTTTTTGTGTATGTTTTTATCTGCGCTCGGAGCATGATCCTGGGCATACAAATCCTGCGGGTCGTAACCTTCCCACCATTTACCTTTACCGTCTTCTTTCATCAGTCTTCCATCGTAATGAACGTTTTTTTTGTCACCATTCGTGTCAGCAAGGCGGGCCGGTTCGTAGAAAAGCCAGGCGTGAGCGGCGTGGAAAGTGACGCCGAAGCGAAGCCCGTTCTTACGCACAGCTTTTTCATATTCTCCGATAATATCCCTGTGCGGACCCATATTGACCGAATTCCAGGGCTGGTATTGGCTGTCCCAGAGGTCCATGTTGTCGTGATGATTAGCCATTGCCACGAAATACCGCGCACCGGTTCTTTTGTAAAGTTCTACGATAGCTTCCGGATCCCATTTTTCAGCCTTCCACTCGTTTATTACATCTTTGAATCCGAACTCTGAAGGATGTCCGTATTGTTTTATATGTTCCTTATACTGCCAGGAGCCTTCCTCATACATGCCACGAGCGTACCAGTCGCCCCGTTGCGGCTGACATTGAGGTCCCCAATGAGTCCACATACCAAACTTGGCATTCCGAAACCATTCGGGTACTTCATACTGTTGAAGTGATTGCCAGGTAGGTTCAAATTTTCCTTCTTTCATTTTTTCAGCATTTTCGCTGATTTTGTAAATAAAATCCGGGTCTGTGATTTGAGCAATCGTATTGCTGCTTAAAGAGACAAAACAGCTGAAAATATACGCGATGATTGCGCCTTTTTTTTGAGAAATATGGCTTTTCATGGTAAAAAGTATGTTGAAACGATTATGAAATTTCAGATCATCAGATATGTTGATTTTTAATTACTATTATTCGTTTATTCCTGCGAATCTGTGAATCTTGTATCGAAGGCTGAGTAATGGCAGGATAACAATACAAAAGTAGCCATTATTTTATTTTTAACGTGTTGATATTTAGCAATAAAAAATCAAATAGGGTAAAATTCAGTTCATCTTGAGTATCATAAATCAGTTTTAATCAAATTGTATGTTTTCTTTTCTTTATTTTTGTACAATAAATAGTTTACATCAAAAAGAATGTAACATGAAACAGCCATTCGAGATGAATCTCAAACACGACTTATCCCGTCCTGACAGCTATCGGAAGGATTAGGAGGCTGAAATAAAAACTATAAACGTATGAAAAGTCATTTACACTTTATTTGGGGTCTGATTGCTGGATTTGTTTTACTGATGCCATGCGGTGTTCGTGCCCAAACTTATGCCCTGAAAATAACAAATACGGATGGGACAGTGAAAGAGGTTAATTTGTCAAACCTGAAAAAAATCACCTTTCCGAACCCGAACATGAATTTGTTTTATAAGAATCTCACGTCGGAATCTTTAACCCTTACATCTGTTCGAAGCATGATATTTTCTACTCCTACCGGTGTGGTTTCTGCCGTTGAAAACGTATTGTCTGTATATCCAAATCCTGCCCGAAACTATATTCAGTTGAATAATTTGAGGATTGAGGATAAGGAAATCAAAATATTCAATGCTTCAGGAGCATTAGTGAAATACAATTCAACTGGTAGTTTCTCTCAACACGTTGATGTGAGTGATCTTTCCGGAGGAGTATATTTTATCAGAGTTGGAAACAGGATGCTGAAATTTATTAAGTTATGAGAAAATTAACTGTTCTGTTATTGTTTTGCATGTTTATATCGGTGGTCTCAGGCCAGAAAAATATGTATGTTTTCCGAAATAACGCGACTATTAACACTTTTTCGATTCAGCTGATCGACAGCATGAAATTCAGCAGCAATGAGTCTGTGCTGGATGTATTCAAGAACGACCAGTCGGTAACAAAAATTCCGCTTACTTCAATAGATAGCATGCAGTTTTCCGACAACAGTTTGCCGCAAGTGGAGTTAGTGAAAACGGTGTATAATTACACCACATCCCGAACTATTTGTACGGTAAATATTGCGAGCAACGGGGGATGTGCACTCACCGAAAGGGGAATATGCTGGTCAACGCGGAAAAGTCCTACCACACTCGACAGAAAATCATCAGGAGGCGTAGCTACAGGACAGTTTACTATTCAGTCAGGCGTGCTGGCTGTGGATTCGGCCTATTACATCAGAGCATACGCCAAAAACTGCATCGGAACGACTTACAGCAATGAAATGGTGGTAAAACCCACCACGGGTAACGTCACATTCACATTGGATATAGATAAAACTGTTTATCCGAATGAATACAGACTCATAAAAGAAGCAATGGATAGTGCTTGCTACTATTACAACCGGTACACCACCTTCAAAGGTAATATTTATGTGTACTATAATGCAGGAATTCCCACAGCACAGGCTTCATATCACGGATCTATTGGTTTCGGATCAAGCACCAGCTATATGTGGGTGGGTACGGCCATGCACGAAATAGCTCATTTTGTTGGTTCAGGCACCACGAATGAATGGAGAGCCAATCTGGTAAGCGGAGTATGGGTTGGTACAAAAGCGAAAGCAGTGATTGCATCATTCGGTACAGGTGAAGTGTTGAAAGGCGATAGTAACTCAAATCCGATACACTTCTGGCCTTACGGAATAAATTACCGAAGCGAAGTGCGCTCCGCTACTGACCTTATCAGGCACGCAATGCTTGTTCAGGCCATGGTCGTTGATGATTCGAAAGTACCCAATACCTGGTAATGTGTTGAAATAATAAAACTTACGATGCAATTTAATTTCAATTTTTCAGATGTATTTAATACCTTCTGTGAGCAAATAAAAAACATGAGAAGATTATTCCGAAATGAGATAACCATTTTTTTTCTTTTGTTGGCGTTGAATGGATTTTGTGCTGTCGCTTATGCTCAGGATAATTCGCTGAAATTGTTGTATTCGTTTCTACCCGCCGGAAACAATGTTACAGATGGTTCGGGCAATTCATACAATGGAATTTTGAAAAACGGAGCCGTTGCGGAAGCTCTGGGCAGATACAATGTGCTGAATCTCGGTTCTGCAAACGGCTATGTGGATTTGACCGCCAATACCGGGAAACTGATAGCTTCGCTCAGTGATTTCACCGTTTCATTTTACGTGTATATCAATCCGGATGTGGATTTATCGGCAAATGGAAATTTCATTTGCACGTTTGCCAATTCGACCGACATGGCACGAACAGCAAATGGAAATATGTTTCTGACCGCCAAAAACACCCGATATGCCATATCAAAAACACACTGGCAAAACGAAACAACTGTTTCTGTGGGTTCAGCCCTTGAAAAGGCAAAGTGGAAACACCTGGCATACACACAGCAAAACACCACCGGCAGACTTTATCTGAACGGGGCTTTGGTCAAAAGCAACAATGTGTATGTGAAACCTTCCGACCTGGGTGAAACGGCTTTTAATTTTATCGGACGTTCCTGTTATTCAACCGACGTATATCTCCTGAATTCATTTTTATCGGATTTCAGAATATACAACAGAGCCCTTTCTGTCTCAGAAATCTCGGCTTTGTCGTCCGACAGAATTCCACTTGATAGTGCCATCAATATCCGATTCACCGAATATGCAAAAAATAATCTGGTAATCATCGGATTGGATTCGGTGGTATCCAACATCAATCTGCCGTCAGAGTACCAAAACGGTGTTGCCATTTCCTGGCAATCGTCGCATCAGAGTGTGCTGAGCAATTCGGGTGTTGTCACCAGGCCTTCAGCCGGATCTTCGCCGGTATTAGTCACTTTAACTGCCACATTTCTTAAAAACAACATTTCCACAACCCGGGAATACATTGCCAGAGTAATGCCATTTTTGTCTGATAGTGAGAGTGTTAGCATGGATTCGCTGAGTCTTGCGCCTACAGGAAATATTACGCTGCTTCGCTCGGATTTGTCGCTGCCTGCCAACGGAAAGGAAGGCTCATCCATTACGTGGACTTCGGAAAATCCCGCAGTACTTTCCAATACCGGAAAAATTACTGGCAGGCCTGCCAATGGAACTGGAAATGCAGCCATTACACTCACTGCTGTCATATCCAAAGGCTCTGCAGTCACTTCAAAGACATTTCAGGTAAATGTAGCTGAAGATGAAGGCTTTACAGCGTATCTTTTTGCATATTTCACAGGAAATACCGGAGATCAGGAATCCATTCGGTTTGCACTGAGCAGCGACGGATATGAATTCAAGGCGTTGAACAAAAACAAACCAATATTAAGTTCTGCCGCCATAAGTTCTACCGGCGGAGTGCGCGATCCACATATTCTGAGAGGTGAAAACAGCGATTATTATATGGTGGTAACCGATATGGTATCTGCCTGGGGATGGAATTCAAACCGGGCCATGGTGCTGCTGAAATCCGGAAATCTAACCGACTGGCAATCGTCAGTAGTGAATATACCGAATACATATCCCGAATATGCATCGGCCGACAGGATTTGGGCGCCTCAAACGATTTATGATCCTGCCACAGGTAAGTATATGGTTTATTTCGCCATGCGCCTGGGTTCGTCAGACTACGATAAGATTTACTACGCTTACGCTAACAGCACTTTCACCGCACTCGAAAGTGCACCCCGGCTTTTGTTTGAGAACAACGGAAAATCGGTCATAGATGCAGATATTGTGTATCAGGGCGGACGATACCATCTTTATTTCAAAACTGAAGGGAATGGAAATGGAATTAAAAAAGCGGTTTCGGATCATCTCACAGGCGGATATGTGTTATACGACAAATATTTGCAGTCCACAACAGTCGCGGTGGAGGGCGGTTGTGTTTACCGTATGTACAACACCGATAAATGGATGTTGATTTATGATATGTATACCAGTGGAGCTTACCAGTTTACCGAAAGCATGGATTTGGAGAATTTCACGGTAACTCCAAATCCTGTTTCGTTTGATTTTACACCACGTCATGGAACGGTTATTCCGGTAACACCGGCAGAAAAGCAAGCATTGCTCGCAAAATGGGATAATTTAAGCGGACTCAGTCATAATTCTTCGTTGAAAGATGTTGTAGTATACCCGAATCCGGCAAAGGATTTTCTGAATATAAAAATCCATAAAGAAATTACACCCGGGATGGAAATGAGAATAATGGACATGACCGGAAAACTGATTCTGACAAAAAGTATCATCTCAGATAGTCAGCAAATAGATGTGTCAGGCTTAAGCAGCGGCGTTTATTTTGTTCATTTTCTGAAAGATAACATCACTTTTGCCTCTGCCCGGTTTATTGTGTCGTAATGTTCTGTTTTTGAAATCTCCGGTTTAGGGGGGCATCAACCACACGGTTTGATTTGAAAGATGTATATTCAAAATTGAACCGTTTTTTTTATCCCCAAAACATTTATCGTTGCATAGATTTTTGTTGTCAGGTATAAATTTTAAACATATTCATCTGTAAAAAAAACAGTCGTTTTTCACGAAAATATCCATTGACGGAACAGAAAAGGTATCGCTGTATGACTTTGGAGGACGACAGTTGGGTTTGAAAAAAATGTCATCAATTGCAGATTCAATATGCATAGCGGTGTGAATATCATTTTTGCATCAAAGGTAATGGTCAAATAAAGCCATACAGCGTAACTTAATTTTCAAATACGGGAGATACAAAATGTGTCTCCCGTATCATTTAGAAGTTGATATTTATCCGGTTCTGAGAATATTTTCCTTGATTTATGATTATCTTTGCTTTTGACTGATAGCGATTTAATACAGTCAGTTGATATACAAAAAGATGCACGGAGTCTCAAATGGTTAATTTCATAAATTACACTTATATGAATGAATTTTACACTCCGGTTTGAAAATAGATATATACTTTCGCATCGTATTTTTCTTTTGTTTAGTATTTCTGGTTGACCTTAACAACAATCAAAACCGTACCATGATAAAAAGATTTACTTTTCTATTATCCTTTCTGGTGTTTTCATTTTTTATTTTTTCGCAGAATTCAAGAACAACAATTGAATTGACAGCGAGTGTGGTGACTGTTGTTTCATATACCGATAAAAACGTCATTATTAATGGAAAAACAGACCTGCATTTAACAGCATCATCCAATCAGCTTGTCAACAGCATTGTCAACCTGAATTCGGACGATTCGTGGTTGTATGTTGACAATTGCAGACCGCAATTCGTGCTGGATTCACTCTTGAGTAAAATTTCAATCAAAGGTCAGGCTGCTGCTTACCGTACAAATTGCAGGGTCTCAATCTATAAACATGGGACAGTAGTAATACCACAGGGTTCCGCTTTCAAGCCGCTGACTGTATTTACCGGTCAGAATTTCAGCGAAGATTCGAAATCCGACTTCCCCTTATTTACTATCAACAGCTCATTAGGTACCTTTGATAACAAAATCAGCTCATTCAAGCTGAAAAAAGGGTATATGGCAACCCTGGCAACTTCCAACGACGGACTTGGTTACAGCCGCGTGTTTATTGCCGACAGTAAAGACCTGGAAGTAGCCGTACTTCCTGATTTGCTGGATAATAAGATATCCTTTATCCGGATTTTTCAGTGGGAATGGGTGACCAAAAAAGGCTGGGCCGGAAGTGATCAGGGCCAGTATGTACCACTTAATGTAACCTGGAGGTACGACTGGAGTGCAGGTGGAAGCACCTCTACCGCTGTTGAGTATGTACCTATAAAGCAAAAAGCTGATTGGCCCGGATGGGGTGAAATCAACGGGAAGCAATACGTTACACACCTTCTGGGCTTCAATGAGCCCAATAGACCCGACCAGTCCAACATGACGGTTTCACAGGCATTGGCTATCTGGCCGGAATACATGAAATCCGGGTTAAGACTCGGCTCACCTTCTCCTTCCGATCCATTCGGAAGCAATGGAGCCTGGCTTTACGAGTTTTTGGACAGTTGCAAAGCCAGAAACTACCGCGTGGATTATGTAGCCATTCATGCCTATTGGGCTAAATCGCCTCAACAATGGTACAACGACCTGAAATGGGTGTACAATAAAACAGGATTACCTATCTGGATAACAGAATGGAACAACGGAGCTAACTGGACGAATGAGACCTGGCCAACAGCAGATCGTTCGCTCTCCGAAGCAAACGCCGCAAAACAACTTAACGACATCAAAGCCATCCTCAATGTGCTTGATACAGCTTCTTTTGTTGAAAGATACTCTATTTACAACTGGGTGCAGGACGCCAGAGCAATGGCAATAGGCAACAATATTACACCTGCAGGTCAATACTACGCTTCCAGTAAATCTGTAATGGCTTACAATCCGAAATACGAAGTCATACCCGGATTCACCTACAGAAATCCATCGCTGGGAATTTCCTTTGGTGTTAATAACGTAACGCTGAATATAAACGATCCGAATTTTGAAAATTTTGCCGGTGCAATACTGGAGAAAAAAACCGACAACGGAGTATTTACCGAAATAGCCAACACTTCGGATGGAGTTACGAAGTCGTTTGTTGATTCACTGAACAACACCGGTGTGAAAAAAGTGCGATACCGAATCCGTTCGAAATTCTCTGACGGCAATACATCTGCCTATTCCAATGAAGCAGGTTATGATGTCACTTCGGGTGATGACGTTCAGCTCGGCAACATAGCAGTATCCAATACCGGGTGGAATGCCCTGAATTTTGTAAAACCTTATTCAGCGGTACCATCCGTAATACTGGGCGCTGCCACGAATTTGAATTTCTCATCACTGGTAACACCCAGATGCAAACTGGTGAGTTCATCATCACGTGTAAATATTCAGCTGTCTCCCTGGGAGTATCAGAAAATAACCACATTTTCCAAAGAAGACAAAATTCCTTATTTTATTATTCCGGCCGGCACACACGATTTGGGAGGAATGAAGGCTGTAGCCGGCAGAAATACCGTGGGTCCCACCTGGACTGCAATCACATTCCCGACACCGTTTGAATCAGTTCCGGTAGTTTTTGCCAATCAGATTCTGCCCGCTACCAGTTTTGCGACTACGGTGAGAGTGCGAAATATTACCAAAACCGGATTTGAAGCCAAAATTCAAAAAGAAGCTGCTGTAACCTCCCCGATATTCAACGAACAGGTGACTTACGTAGCATTAACCACCGGACAGGGAACCGTAAACGGGAATAAAATCATTGTCGGAAAGACAGCCGACAACTTTGTGAGTTCTTCTTATAAAACAATCAACTACGGTGAAACAATACCTGATCCGGTCTTCATTACCCAAATGCAAACCTGCAACGACGATACAGTGACAGCTGTACTCAGATGTACTTCTGTAACTGGAAATTCAGCTATCATCGTAAAACAACGTGAAAGATCAACCGGAAATTACGTGCAGGCTGCCGAAACAGCCGGCTGGCTGGTTACAACAGCTATTCCCAATTTCAGTTCAGGGATAAATAACCAGGAAGTCCCGCAATTGAGAATTTATCCAAATCCTGTAAAAGATAGAATCATGATTACAGGTGTTTCTGATTTAGAATCATCGGAAGCAGAAGTATTTAACCTGTCTGGTGTGAAAGTTAAAAGCCTGAAAATAGAACAAAAGGAAATGGATGTGTCGGACCTTCCCAAAGGATATTATATACTTCAAATCCGAAACAGAATTCCAGCTAAGTTTGTAAAACAATAATTTATATTCCATAATAATGAAAAAGAAATCAAATAAAACATTTCATTGTTTGAGTAAACTGACAGTCTTGCTGGCAATATTGCTGAGTGGATTTTTTTACTCTTGCCGGGATGACTATAAATACGACAATCAGGAACCAGAGGGTCTCGGAAGCAGTATTTTCGACTATCTGAATGATGACGGAAACTATACGGTAACTGTCAGGTTGATTCAGGAACTCGAATATGAGAAAATCCTCAGTCTGACGGGAAGTAAAACATTATTTGTTGCCAATGACGATGCATACAACGAATTTTTCAAGAAAAACGAATGGGGTGTTAAGAAGTACGAAGACCTAACTCCAGCACAGAAAAAATCGTTGTTAAAATTCTCCATGCTGGATAATGCATATACCATCGTAAAACTTTCAAACTACAATTACGACGGAATACTGGTCGAAGAAACGGCCATGCGCCAGGAAACTGCGCTGGCATCTATCGATACAGTATCGTTTGACAAAGGAGACAAATTGCCCCAAAGTCCCTATTGGAACTACTACCGTGAAAAAGGAATACACCTGGTAAAAGACAACTCAAAGAAAACAATAGCTTATTTTACCGAAGAGTTTATAAATAAAGCGGGACTGACTAACGATGATTTCACTACGCTGACCAACGGCAAAACACGCGCAAAAGGAGATGTGTATGTATTTGACAAAAAAATAACCAAACCCAATGTCAGATGTAAAAACGGATATATACACGTGATGGAAAGCGTACTGACTCCTCCCCGCAATATGGCTGAATATATTCAGGACAACCCAAGTACCAAAATATTTTCCAAACTGCTCGATCGGTTTTGTGTGATGGTGTATGACAATGCAAGCACTGAATTATACAAAAATCAGCATCCTGATTTTAAAGATTCTATTTTCATTAAATCCTATTTTGCATCAAACGGGGGTGTTACAAGGCCTCTCGATGCCAACCATACGGAAATAATAAATGCTCAGGCGGTAAAAAATCTTCTCCCTTACAATCCGGGTTGGAACGGCTACAGAGCCGGTGCACTGGAATCGGATATGGCAGCCATGTTTGTACCTACAGATGAGGCCATGAATAATTATTTCAACAGCGGCATTGGAGCCATTCTGAAAAACCGGTTCGGCTCCTGGGACAATGTCCCCGATGAAATAATCATTCCATTTATCAAAAGACACATGAGAACATCGATGCTTGAATCAGTCCCAAGCCGGTTTTCAAAAATGGTGGACGGTGAAAATTATGCACTCCCGGTACAGAAAAGCCATATAGTAAGTTCATACATGGCTTCTAATGGCAATGTGTTCATTACCAACGATGTGTACCCGCCGGTTGATTATATATCGGTGTATAGTCCGGTGCTCCTGAGTTCCAATTCAAAAATAATGAACTGGGCCATCAATATCTCACAGCGAAGCGTTGACGGAACGATGTTTGCATTCTATAAACTCTATCTGAATTCACTGGTAAGCAAATACAGCTTGTTCATTCCCACCGATGAATATTTCAAAAAATACCTTGATCCGATTGCTTTCGGCCAAGAAGTGTCGGGAGTGCTGAAATATTGGTATAACGAAAAAACCGCTGCAGTAAATGCTACTGTGTACAGGTACGATAAAACGAATGACATTGTAGGCGATTCGGTGGATATTATCACAAGTAGTGCGTTCCTGCAAAACAGATTGTGGGATATCCTGGATAGTCATATAGTAATAGGTGATGTGGAATCCGGAAAAGAATACTATGTCACCAAAGCAAACGATTTGATCCGTATTTCCGGAAAAGGAGCCTCCATGGTGGTAAAGGGCGGAGGCGACCTGACCATGAATTCTCAATCGAACGTAAAAACTGTATTCAGGCAGTACAACGGATCGACATATTTCCTCGATAAACAAATACAACCGGCACTGAAATCAGTTTACAAAGTATTGAGCGAAAATCCCGAATTCTCCATGTTCTTCGAATTACTCAACGGAGTGCCTGAAGGCAATATAATTCAGATTTTTGCACAGCAAGGCATCGACTACCGCATAAAATTTTTCAATGCATTCAGATACACCGTGTATGTGCCTACCAATGCAGCTATCCAAAAAGCCATCGACAACAAGGTAATTCAAACCTGGCAGGAAATCAGTGCTTTATCAGGTCCTGAAAAGGAAAGAGCCGTTACGAAACTAATCAATTTCCTGAAATACCATTTTCAGGACGACGCAGTGTTCCTTGGTGACACCTTTAACGGCCATTATCAGTCGGCCACACTCAAAACAGACATGACACAAACTCATTTTGGAACGGTAAAAAATAAATATTATAAACTTGGAGTAGCCGGAAATTCAACTTCAATACAGATCACAATGGATACTCCGGCAGGAGCTCCACTGAAAACCGCGGTTGTTGTTAAAACAAACGGATTGTACAACATAATTGCCAAAGATTACATATTTGCAAAACTGCCCTCAGCATATAAATATATAGATGGCACCGGATCCCTTTCCGGCTCGTTGTTCAACACTTCCTCCATCTCAACTTCTGCATCTGCGGTAATTCACCAAATTGATAACGTTTTGACAATCGAATAATAATGAAAAAAGCAAAAAGATTAACAGTATTAGCATTATCATTCTTGCTTACTTTGACCTTTACCCCATTCAGTTTTGGGCAGAGTTCAGGTGGAGATAATATTATTCAGGGTACCGTTACTTCATCTACCGATGGTGAATCACTTATTGGTGCAAGCGTGACCGAAGTGGATGGAAATAATCGTGTAATCAGTGGAACAACAACCGATGTCAACGGACGTTACGTACTGAAAGTCAGGAATATGAATGGAAGAATATCAGTGGCATACGTGGGATTTGACAAGCAGAATGTCCGAATCAACAACCAGAAAACAGTGAACATAGTATTGGTGGAAAAAGATAATACAATGCAGGCTGTGGAGGTGGTAGCTCAGAAAAGACAAACCCAGGGTGGTTTCAGCATCCCCGAACGAGAGGTTTCTACAGCCATTCAAAAAATTGATACCAAAGAATTTGAAGGCCTTCAGGTTTCATCGATTGACGAGGCACTTCAGGGACGAATTGCAGGATTGGACATTGTAGCCAATTCAAGCGACCCGGGCACCGGAACTTCCATGCGTATCAGAGGGGTTACGTCCATTACCGGAAGCAGCCAGCCCCTCATTGTGGTCAATGGCGTTCCTTACGATATTCAGGTAGATCCCAATTTTGACTTCGCCAACTCCAACCAGGAACAATATGCTAATATGCTCAGTATCAATCCCGACGATATCCTGGATATTTCCGTTCTCAAGGATGCGGGTGCAGCTGCCATCTGGGGTTCCAAAGGGGCTAACGGAGTTTTGATGATTACCACTAAAAGAGGGCTGAGCGGGCCTACACGCATTGATTATTCCTACCGTTTTACCCGCACAGTACAGCCGAAAGGGATGAATATGCTCACAGGAGATGACTTTACAATGCTGATGAAAGAAGCCTATTTCAATCCTCGTCAGGACAAAGAATTATCAAACATCCCCGAGTATAATTACGACCAGAATAATCCGGAATACGAAAATTTCAATAACAATACCGACTGGGTGGATGAGGTGACTCAACCCGGAAATATCAACGACCATTATGTAACCATTTCAGGCGGTGGAGATAGAGCAAATTACCGGGTTTCGGGCGGATATCTTTATCAAAACGGAACTATTATCGGTCAAAAATACAACAGGATTTCTTCCCGCGCCAACCTCGATTACCGCGTGTCTGACAGGATTCGTTTTGGAGCCGAATTTTCGCTGACCAATTCGGTGAACGACAGAAATTATGCCGGAATGAAACTCGAAGGATCCGACAGACCTTCAATTTTAGCAATGGCATACACCAAAATGCCGAACGTAAGCGTATATGCTCAGGATAAGAAAGGTAACAATACCGGTACATTTTATAATATTTCCAGAGATTCAAGACTCAGCTACGATCAGAAATACATGGGAAATCCGGTTGCCCTGGCTATGCTTGCCAAGAATCAGGAAAAGGGATTTCGTATCACCCCTACTTTCAGACTTACGTATGATTTACTGGATCCGAATATTCAGATGTTACGGTTTAATTCATTTGTTTCATTTGATATTAACAACAGCAAAGTATCCATGTTCAGACCTCAGGAAGTAAACAATGCGTATTGGGATGATACCAACCGAGCAGAAGACGGAGAATCAGAAAGCCTGAACATATTCATGGACAACAACCTGGCCTGGCAGCCAAAATTTGAAAACAAAGACCACAATCTGCTGCTGTACGGATCTTTTCAGGTAAGTACAGGTAATTCATCCTGGCAAAATATTGTATCATACACACTACCTTCCATTTCGGCTCCCGATGCTTCCAACGATGCTTTTCTTGCCGGAGGCGGTTCTGCACACTCTTCATGGAGATCGCTGGCATACATGTTCCGAGGTCATTATGCCTACAAATCAAGGTATATTGCTGATGTTACGTATCGTATTGACGGAAGCACCAAGTTTGGAGAAGCCAATAAATACGGTCATTTCCCCGGTGTTTCATTGAAGTATATTTTCTCCGACGAACCTTTCATCAAAGAAAAAGCGCCCTGGCTTACCATGTTTGCCATCCGTCCGGCATGGGGGATGAGTGGAAACCAGCCTCGTGCTGAATATTTGCACTTCAGCCGCTATCAGAATTACGGTACCTACATTGATATGAATGCAGTAAGACCCAGCACCTTGCAACTGAAAAACCTGAAATGGGAAACCACCAATTCATTCAACCTTGGTTTCGATCTTGGATTATGGGACAAATACACTTTTGATATCAATCTTTACCGGAAAAATACAAAAGACTTATTATTCCCCAATGTGGCAATTTCTCAGATATCCGGATTCGGTTCGTTATCCTATATCAATGGAGGTGTAATGGATAACTCAGGATGGGAAGTTAACTTTTATGGTAACAAATTGATAGAAAGCAAAGATTTCAGTGTTGATTTTTCTTTCAATCTTTCGAACTACACCAATATCCTGGTGGATTTGTATCAGGGAATTCTGGATAGCTACAATGGCGACTTCAATTATCAGAACGGATCTTATCTTACCCGTATTCAAAAAGGTAACTCTTTCGGTTCTATTTATGGCTTCAGATACAAGGGTGTTTACCAGTACGATAAATACATCCCGGGTTCACAGGAAAATGCACCTGTAGCCAGAGATGGTTCGGGAAAAGTGATTCTCGACCAGAACAACGACCCCAAATATATGTATTTTGCCTACGGACAGACAATGAAATACCGGTTCAGAGGGGGTGATGCCATTTATGAAGATATCAACAACGATGGTAGCATTGACGAACTGGATATTGTATATCTTGGCAATGCAAATCCGAAAATCAACGGAGGATTCGGACCTACTTTCAGGTATAAAAATTTCTATATGAAAATGTTTTTCAATTTCAGGTATGGAAATAAAATAATCAATCAGGCCAGAATGGATGCCGAGAATATGTATGATGACAACAATCAAAGCATAGCTGTAAACTGGCGCTGGAGAGTGGATGGCGATGTCACTGAAATGCCCCGGGCATTGTATCGTGAGGGTTACAACTGGCTCGGAAGCGACCGATATGTGGAAGATGGATCTTTTCTGCGCTTCAAATACCTGACATTTAACTATTCATTCCCGAAGGAAATGCTTAAGCCACTGAAACTTGAAAAAGTAAACCTGTATTTGACTTTCAACAATTTATTGGTATTTACAAAATATACCGGTGTTGATCCCGAAGTGGGATACGGAGCATTGACTTCCAACCGTGGATTAAGCGTGGATGCATCTGCCACACCGCGTACAAAGGACTTTACATTAGGCATTTCAATAGGATTATAATAAATGAAGATATGAGAACGAAAATTATTATATTCAGTTTTTTGGTGGTTTTATTCAGTTTTTCAGCTTGCACTGAATGGCTCAACACCAAACCCGAAAGTGAAATCATACTCGAAGAATATTGGAAATCCGAGTCAGACGTTCAGGCAGTACTGGCCTCCTGTTACCGCGGACTTACAGAACAGAGTGTCATCTACCGGATGATAGTATGGGGCGAATTAAGATCGGACAACATGATTAATGGTTCAGGATTCCCAAGCAATCTCTATGATATGCAACGCATACTCGAAGGTAATTTAACCACGGTTAATTCTTTTGCATCGTGGGGTTCATTTTATTCCGTGATAAATTATTGCAATACACTTCTGTATTATGCTCCCAAAGTGATGGAGCGGGATAATAATTTTACAGAGTTTGACTTGAAACGCGTTCAGGCCGAAGCCCTGGCAATCAGGTCGCTCGCATACTTCTACCTGGTGAGGGCATTCAAGGAAGTACCCTGGATAGAAGATGCAAGTATCGACGATACTCAAAATTATCAAAAACCGAAAGACACGGAGGAAACTATTATCGGCAATATTATCCGTGATTTGCTGATTGCCCGTGAAAATGCTCCGCTCGATTATGGCAACAACGAGTACAACAAGGGACGCGTTACTCTTGGCATGGTCAATAGCCTGCTTGCCGACGTATATCTCTGGAAACAGGATTACGATAATTGCATCGATGCCTGCGACCGTGTGTTGGCAAATAAAAAAAACAAGTTATCCGCCGGTCGGAATATGTTGAGTCAGGTTTTTTACCTCGGAAATTCCGATGAAAGTATCTTTGAACTTCAGTTCAAAGAAAATGTTATCGAAAACGTGGCTGTTCAGGAACTATACGGAAGTGCATCCAAAAAAATGGGTTCCATCGGGTTCCCAACCACGCTGACACACGATGCCGGACCTCCCTCCAACGCACCAGGAGCATACAGTCCCTTTGTTTTCAAGGTAAGCTCCAGTGTTATAGAAAGTGCTGAAGACATCAGAGCCACCGACTCATATTTCAGTTACGGAGGAGGATTCTTTATATTCAAGTATGCAGGAGTGCAGCGCCTGGAATCAACCGAAGGAACAGACATGTACTATCACCGCTCCAATACACCCAACTGGATTGTGTACAGACTTTCAGACGTCATGCTGATGAAGTCGGAAGCGCTGGTTCAAAAAGAGGGACAGGAGAACTTTAAAAAAGCAATAGAACTCGTAAATGAAACATACCTGCGTTCCAACGAAGGTGCTGACTCGCTTAAGGTAGCCAATTATCCCACTAAAAAGGACATGGAGAAGCTCGTACTTCGCGAAAGGCAAAGAGAGTTGCTTTTCGAAGGAAAACGATGGTTTGACCTGGTGAGAGTAGCCCGGCGTGAAAATTCAACGACCACACTAAATACATTTGTGGATCATAAATCCTCATCTGCTACATCATCCACATTGGGAGCGCTGGTGATGGATGCCATGTATATGCCAATCTCCAGGTGGGAGGTTGAAGCTAATCCTGCATTAATTCAAAATCCATTTTATGAAGAAAACAATTCTTCATCACGTTAATAAAACGAACAATTATGGAAACAATAAGAAAAATCAAAATAAATCTTCGCAAGCAGCTTTTCATTGCTCTTGCGACATTGGCCGGCAGCCTTTTCATCCTGCCTTCATGTGATTCCGATAATGTAGGAGAAAATCTCTACACTTTCAAGAGTAAAATGATGGGACAGTTTCTTGCCGATTCTGCCGACTTTTCCGAATTTGCCAGATTGCTGGATACTACCAAGGTAATTTCGCTGCTGAATACGTATGGCACATATACCTGTTTTGCGCCTACGAATGAAGCAATGAGAACTTTCTACCAGAGCAGAGGCAAAAAATCACTGGATGATTTTTCGATGGATTCACTGAAGCTGATAGCTTATGACCACCTGATCAATGGTGCTGAGGTACTTTATTCTAATTTCGTGGTAGGACGCTTGCCGCAAATGTCTATGAGCGACAGGTATTTAGCCATTTCGTTTGGACAAAACGGAGAAGCATTTGTTAACAAGACTTCGAAAATTATTCAGAATAATGTGGTGGTACACAACGGAGTCATACATTTTATTGACGAGGTGCTCAATCCTACTCGCGAAGGGATTGTGGAAGTTATTTCTGCCGACCCGAAATTCAGCCTGTTTTACGAAGCCCTGCTGGCAACAGGTTTAGCCGACTCGCTTGTTAGATATAAGGATGACACCTATGATCCCGATAACTTCAAACACCTCATAACCGTAACACGCGAATCAAATCAGTGGTACTACCACGAGATTCCGTTGTCACGTAAATTCGGTTATACATTGTTTGTAGAAAGCAATGAAACCTATGCCGAAAACGGTATTACGAATCTTGCTGCAATGAAGGCTTATGCCGCTAATATTTACAATACCGTGTATCCGAACGATGCTCAAATTACAGACATTACCGATTCGCGCAACAGTCTGAACCGCTTTATCGCATACCATATCATCAACAAACAGTTAAGCTACTCCAAGCTGATTGATGCTTACGACACGGGACACATGCTTAAAACCATCGATATGTATGAATATCTTGAAACAATGTGTCCGAATACGCTCATAGAGGTGAAAAAAGACAGACTTAAAGGAAAAACCAATATTCTAAACTACATCAGAGAAACAGGCAGAGCGATAAACATTACATCCAACTACGACATCGATGCAGTGAACGGAGTTTACCATGAAATTGACGGCATTCTGGCGTACGATCAATACGTTGAGACCGAGCATTCTACCAAGCGTCTGCGCTTCGACGGGTCAAGCTTCTTC
Organism: Bacteroidia bacterium; assembly: GCA_009929445.1. GTDB lineage: Bacteria > Bacteroidota > Bacteroidia > Bacteroidales > Paludibacteraceae > UPXZ01. The sequence goes on along the minus strand of SAAL01000003.1, from coordinate 15,508 downwards.
CCCGAACTGACCAACAACAACATGCGTGGCAGAGGCATTACCAGTCCCGGACCGGGCCCGAACCTGCAGTTCAAACTACCCCGTAATTATATTGACAGGCTGTCTACTTCTGAGCAGACAATTGTAAGTTATCTTACAGCCGATGCAAGATATCAGAACTACGAAGGAGACGAAATCTTTCTGGGAGCCACATCCGGAAATCTTTACGACTTTTCAATCATTACCCCGCCTATTCCGGCCGGTACCTACGAGGTGCGGTTCGGATACCTCACCAATGGAAAACGGGGTGTAGCTCAGCTATACCTGGACAATATTCCGGCAGGTGTTCCGCTTAATCTCAACAATTACGCAACAGATGTGTCAATCGGATATGAAACTCCGCGTACCGTACAGGCTGATATGGATGGATTCGAAAACGATAAAATGATGCGAAACAGGGGATTCATGAAAGGGCCGGCCTGTTACAAGGTGGTACAGCCAGGATGGTCTGACGGTGAGAATGCCCGGTATAGTCCGGCTGCGTTGAGGCGAATTATGGGTACTTACATTTTCCCGGAAGCATCCAATCACTTACTTACTGTAAAAGGATTGAGCGGTGGTGAATTTATGTTTGATTATCTCGAATTTGTTCCTACCAGCGTGCTCGAAAGTGAAGACATTTATTAAGGGAATCGTTTTTTAATCTACATTAATAAAATATAGCTATGAAAATTAGATATTTAGGTATTGCAATGTTGGTGACGGTGTTGATGTCAACTACCATTACTTCCTGCAGGGAGGAGTGGGATGCTCACTACGCTACATTACCTGCAGATAAAAGTGATTTGAATTTGTACGATTTCATCAAATCACAATCCGACCTGAGTACTTTTACAAAAATGCTTGAAACATCAGGATATGATTCAATATTGAGTAAACCTCAGACTTTTACCGTGTGGGCACCCTCCAACGATGCATTGAGCGGTTTGAATACCTCTGATCCGCTCCTGGCAATGGAAATTGTGAAAAATCACATCACAAGATTTTCATATACCACATCAGGAATCGCCAGAAGCACGATGCTAATGTTAAATAGCAAACGTATACCATTCGAAAAACTTGCTGACGGGTATTATTTCAATGAAAAGAAAATTATCAAAACGGACCTGGCTGCAGCAAACGGGATACTTCATGTAATAGGTGAATATGCTCCTTACAAAAAAAATATATGGGAATATATCAATACTGCAAAAGGGCTGGATTCGTTGAAAATGTATATTAATTCGCTCACCCGCAGAGAGTTTGACATGGATGCAAGCTACAAGGACGGAGTTTTCAAAGATTCAATCTTCAAAACCACAAATCCTGTGCTCACACGTCTTGCAAGTCTGGATGCCGAAGATAGCCTGTATACGGCATTGTTACCCGACAATCAGGCATGGACAATGGCTTACAATAAGATTTTTCCATTTTTCAATACTACTTCAACTGATGGAGGAGTTAGGCAGCAAAGAACTTCAACCATGTGGACACTGATTAAGGATTTGTTTTTCAGAAATAAAATTAAGGTTCCATCCACGGTTAATCCGCTCGAATCAACTTCCGAAACGAAATTCTATAATCCCGATTATTTGTTTAGCGGTTCACAGCCGGTTGTCATGAGCAACGGATTATCTTATGTGATCAGTTCGTGGCAGATTCCCGATACCGTTTCGTGGTTCAAACCTATCAGGATTGAAGCAGAAAATTCTTTTGGCAGAACCGTTTCAAATCTGGGTACGAGCGTTAATTCAGGACTTGGCACCGGCATGACGGTATCAAACAACTATTACCTGGTGTTAAGAGATGCGGCTTTGAGTCAGCTATCAAGACTTTACGTTACATACAGCATACCCGGTACTCTTTCTGCCAGATACAACATTTATTGTACGTTTGTCCCGAAAAGCATTCTGGATCCAAACGATAAAAAGCCTTATCAGGTGAAGTTTTACCTCACTTATACCAACAGTTCAGGACAACAGGTTGCAAATGCAGCCATCGGAGCCGCAAATAACGTGTTGAAACCTTCGGATCCTGCTGCGGTATTTACAACCGATCCAACAAAAATTCACAAAATGCTGGTCGTTAAAGATTTTACTTTCCCGTATAGCAATGCAGTATTCTCAGCAAATACTGCGACCGAATTAATTAAACAGATCAAGGTTTCACTCAGGATTGAGTCTGTCAATACGAAAGAAAAAGATGATATTCTTATTGATTGTATAATTCTTGAACCGGTATTACAGTAAACATCCAGTGAAATGCATCAGAAAATGAATAAAAACATAAAATCAGCAGATATGGATTGCAAAATTCTCATCAGAAAACTCGGTAGAATGGCAGCTATTGCAGTACTTCTTTTTACCTGGTCCGGAATGACTGCACAGAATACTTCAAATAATAAAAGTTTGATTACAGTAAAAGGGTTGGTGATTGATTCACACACTAAAAAACCTGTTGCTGCTGCTCAGATTTCAGATTTGGAAAATAAAGCCTCTGCAGTTACCGACGATAAGGGTAATTTTACTATTCAGCTACTATCACTCAACAGTATATTAAAAGTAGTTGCTTACGATTACTCACTTTCGGAGGTTGCACTCAGAGGAAGGGATAATCTGACAGTGGAGTTGTTCCCCAATCAGTTTTCAGATTATTTTCACAACGTAAATACATTGAGTGGCGAAAAACGTAATTCAGCAGTATCTTCATCAATAAAAATAACCGACAAAATTGACAAATCCAATGCGATGACAGCTGATGAATTGCTTCAGTATGAACTTGCCGGAGATGTGAGGGGCATTACACGCAGTGGTATTTCCGGTGCCGGAGCTTCACTTTTCATACGTGGAATTAACTCGTTGAATGCCAACGCACAGCCGTTGTTTATTGTCGATGGGGTGATCTGGAACAGTCTCTATGATGCTACTTCTGTTCATCAGGGCTTTTTCTCCAATACGCTGGATAATATTGATGTGAATGATATTGAAAGCATTTCTGTGCTTAAAGATGGAACATCGGTCTATGGTAGTAAAGCATCCAACGGTGTGATTATTATCAAAACCAAAAGAGGCACCTCACCGGTAACCAAAATCAATGTTAGCGCTCTTGCCGGATATGTCACAAGTCCTTCAGGTTTCCCCATGATGAAAGGAGACGAATTCAGGGTTTATGCCAGCGATTTGCTCAAAACCCAGGGCGTTGACTGGAATTCCGGTTCATCCAGATTTCAGTTCCTCGAAGCTGATCCTTCCAACCCAATGATTTATTATATGTACCGGAACAATACTGACTGGTCAAAGGAAGTATATCAAAACGGAAACGTTAACAGTTATAATATAAATGTTACCGGAGGCGACGATAAAGCTTTGTATTACTTTTCCTTAGGATATACCGGCAATAAAGACGTAGTCAGGACAACCAGTTTCCAGCGAATCAATTCGCGTTTCAATGCTGATCTCACTTTCAATAAATATATACAAATGGGATTAAATGTGGGTTTCAGCAGAATTGAACGCAGCCTGCTTGACGATGGTGTCAATCGGTATTCATCGCCGGTATGGATGAGCAAAATAAAATCACCAATTCTCAATCCGTATAACTATACCACTGCCGGTGAACTGGCCAAAGAATATGCAAGAACTGACAGTTTCGATGTAGGAAATCCCGGTGCATATATTTTGAATTCGATCAACAAACACAAAAAATTCAGACTCAATATCGGATTTAAGCCGAAAGTGATTATTACTCCCGAACTTTCCTTCAGTACCATGTTCGACTACAATCTTGATAAATCGGTGGAGAGACGATTCGTCCCGCTGTTTTACAAACCGGTACGTATAATCCCCAATTTAGGACTTTCATACAACGAAATAAACAGTCAGGCAATGCGAAATACAGGAGTTTTTGACGATTCAAAACTCACTTATATCAAAACATTTAACAATACTCATCACATCAGTGCAATGCTTGGATGGAGGTTTGTTAGTAATTATTATGAGTCCGATTACATCGAAGAACATAACACCGGGCAAAACAACAACACAACCATCATTGGTAACCGTGATTTCTTCAAGGTGAAAGGATTAAATAACCGGACAAAATCCATATCAAACTATGCCGGTATAGACTATAATTTACACAACAGGTATTTCATCTCACTTGCAGCAGCCATGGATGCTTCCTCCCGTTTCGGTAATGAAACAAAAGGCGGTTTTAACCTTTTGGGAAAAAGCTGGGGCATTTTCCCTTCGGTAAATGCATCCTGGATTGCCTCTGCAGAGTCGTTCATGAAATCCCTCGATTTTATCAGTTTTCTGAAACTGAAAGCCGGATACGGGGTTACAGGCAACGATGGAATTCTGGATAACGATGCCATGGCATATTTTGCCTATATGCGTTTTCTCGGCAAGGCAAACGGAATCGTGATCGCCAATCTGGAAAATCCCACACTGCAATGGGAAACAACACGCAGAACAAATTTTGGAATTGATTTCACACTGTTCGACCGGCTCACTGCCACGTTTGATTATTTCATGAGCAATACCTCAGATCTGCTTGTTATCAAGGACTTACCATATGTGTCGGGTCTGAATAAATACTGGACCAACGAGGGAGCGATGAAAAACAATGGATTTGAAGCATCACTGAACTGGCGTGCGCTGAATCTGAAAAATTTTAAATGGGAAATCGGAGCAACTGTCGGTCATTATAAAAACGAAATCACCTCATTGCCAAACGGACAATACCTTACCTCTGTGTACGATGGCGAGGTAATTACTGCCGTCGGAAATCCGGCCGGTTCGTTTTGGGGATATAAAACCAAAGGAGTATTCGCAAAACAAACAGATGCCGAAGCTGCCGGCCTCCGCATTCAAAACATCGATGGAACGTTTACGTATTTCGGTGCCGGCGATATGATATTTGACGACCCGGATGGTAATAAACTGATTAACGAACTTGACAAGCAGGTAATTGGAAATCCTAATCCCGATTATTACGGAAATATTACGAGTAAAATTTCATACAAACGCTTTGCTTTGAATACCATTTTTACGTATTCCTACGGTAATGATGTGTACAACTACCAGCGAAGCAAACTCGAAGCAGGTTCCGACTTCAGTAATCAAACTTCTGCAATGTTACGCAGATGGTTTTTCGAAGGGCAAAAAACCGATGTGCCTAAATCATATTACGGAGATCCGATGGGAAATGCACGTTTCTCCGACCGCTGGATTGAAGATGGCTCCTATCTGAAACTGAAAACGATAACTCTGTCGTACGAACTGCCACTGAAAAGCGATTTCATTGAGGGAATGCATTTCTGGATTTCAGCCAACAATCTGTTTACTTTTACAAACTATTTAGGAATTGATCCGGAGTCATCGGCCATGAATTCTATCTATTATCAGGGAGTGGATACGGGTCTGATACCTTCAACAAAAAGCTACTATGCGGGCGTTAAATTCAACTTATAAAAAAATGCGTGTTATGAAGAATCTATTTAAAAGCTTTATTACAATACTCATCGTTGGCAGCCTGGTAACCGGATGTGATAAAATGCTCGACGTGAATTCCGAACGGGTGGTTTCGCCGGACGAATACAATATGACTGCTACGAACGACTCGATTTATTCCATAATTGGCATTTTTTCTCAACTACAGAATATTGTCGACAGCTATGTTTTGCTTGGAGAACTGAGGGGAGATCTGATGGATGTAGACAGCAAGGCAAACTTGTATCTGAAAGAAATTAACAACTTCGAAGTGTCGCCCGACAATCCCTACGCTGCAAACATTCATGACTATTACTCAATCGTGAATAACTGTAATTACATCATTTCAAAGAATGCCGAATCAAAGTATGAGGGATTCGAAAAATTTACAGCAGCCTGCAAAGCAATCAGAGCATGGACTTATATGCAGATTGCTCTGAATTTCGGTTCGGCAGTTTATTACGACGAACCTATTCTGTCCGTTTCACAGGCAGAAGCTATTCAGAACAGACAACCGATTGGTTTCGACGAACTGGCACCAATTCTTATCAACGAACTCACCCCAATAAAAGATGTTTTGACACCTGATTTTGATTTTGTAATCAATAGTCACACATTTAATACCTCATTTTTTCCGGTTAAGTTTGTACTGGGTGATTTGTATCTCTGGACAGGCCAATATCAGAAAGCTGCACAGGAATACAAAGATTTGATCTATAAAAACAGTTACACAATTCTGAACAACCGTTACGAAACTAACCGCACAGTGACGAATAATGCATTTTCAGGTGGAATTACGATGTATGGGGGAGGTTGGTTAAATCTGTTTTCTACCGGATCGGCCGAATATATTACCAACATTGCCACAACAAACGAGTACGATTACAAGTTTCAACTGGACAGCCTTATGCTTAATGCTGAACTCGTCTCATCAGAAGTTGCCCAGAATAACTGGAGAAATCAAATGTATTATCAATCAGCTACACTCGATACGTTGGGTGATTTGAGAATAATCGGGTCGGTTTCAAAACAAAAACCCGAAAGAACAACTTCCGGATCAGGTACTGTACTCTATCATAACCTGAAAGACTTCTCGGATATGAAATATATCACAAAGTATGCTCAAATGAACTTTTTGACTACTTCGGTCAAAAATACAAGCAAAATAATAATGATTTACCGTGTTGCGCTGCTATATCTCAGATATGCCGAAGCCATCAACAGAGCCGGAAATCCCAATATGGCATTTGCAGTACTTAAGTACGGACTTAGCAAAACTACCCTCGAAAATAAGGCATACATCCCATACTATGAGGTGGACTCTGTTAACATACCTGATTATCTCGACTTTAAGGACAGAAGATTTGATAATAATATTGGAATTAGAATGAGAGGATGTGGAAATGTAAACCTCGATACGACCTACTATATTATTCCCAAATTAACCACAAAACAGGATTCAATCGAATTTGTTGAAGATAAAATCCAGCAGGAACTGGCACTCGAAACAGCATTTGAAGGCAACCGTTTTCAGGATCTGATGCGGTTTGCCATAAGAAGAAATGACAACGCGTATCTGGCTGATAAAGTTGCATCAAAACATACTGCCAACAAAGAGGCAATCAGAAATAAACTGATGACAAGAGAAAACTGGTACATCAGAAAGTAATAATTCAATCAAACGCAGTCAGGAGAGGGATAATGAGTTTCGTTATTCCTCTTTTTTTTCGAAAATTTATTTATCAGAACTATTCAGGTAATTTATTTAACTTGTTATTCCACATAAAACAACAAATATGTGTTGCATAACATAAAAAACTAAAACGATTTTCCTGAATATTATTAATATATTTGTCCCGAATTATAAGTGTATAATTTACACTTAATAAACAACCAATAAAATATATTCAGATGCTGGAATTATTAAAAGAAACAGTTTTTAATGCCAATCTCGAATTGGTAAAACACGGATTGGTAATTTTTACTTGGGGAAATGTCAGTGCAGTCGACAGGGATTCGAACCTGATAGTAATCAAACCATCCGGCGTCTCATACGATGACATGAAACCCGAACACATGGTAGTGGTTGACCTGGAAGGAAATGTAGTGGAAGGCGACTTGAAGCCATCATCTGACACGGCTACTCACATCGAACTTTACAAAGCATTCCCGAATATAGGCGGAGTGGTGCACACACATTCCACTTATGCCACATCCTGGGCACAGGCAGGGCTGGACATTCCTAACATCGGAACAACGCATGCCGATTATTTCAGTGACGCCATACCCTGTACCCGCGATATGACAAAGCAGGAAGTGGAAGGTGAATATGAAAAGGAAACCGGAACGGTCATTATTGAAAGATTCAGCGATATCAATCCGGATTATGTACCCGGTGTACTAGTGAAAAATCACGGTCCTTTCAGCTGGGGAAAAAATGCTCACGATGCCGTTCACAATGCAGTGGTCATGGAACAGGTGGCCAAAATGGCTTTCATTGCTTACAGCGTGAATCCGGGTCTGACGATGAATGAGCACCTGATCAAAAAGCATTTCTACCGCAAGCACGGACCAAATGCTTATTACGGGCAGTGAGAAAAAGCCCCTCTAATTCTCCCCGAAGGGGAGATTTTTTAGAAACTTGAATGGAAATGCAGTGAAGCAGTAGTAGTTGGTGGAAAGTGCTGCCTCACTTAACAGCCAATATCAGTTTTAGTAAAAACAAACAAAATTAATTATTAACAAACCTTATTTCTCAAAAAAGTAAATAAGGATAAAAAATTTGAAAGAAAATGATAAATTACAATGATTTCGAAGTATGGTTCGTTACCGGAGCTCAGCTTCTTTACGGTGGCGACGCAGTAGTGCAGGTGGATGCACACTCAACCGAAATGGTAAAAGGATTGAACGAACTGGGAAATCTCCCCGTAAAGGTGGTTTATAAAGGGACTGCTAATTCCTCGGCTGAAATTTCAGAAATTTTCCGCGCTGCCAATGGCGATACCAAATGCGTGGGTGTAATCACTTGGATGCATACGTTCTCTCCTGCCAAAATGTGGATTCACGGTTTGATGGATTTCAAAAAACCGCTTCTCCACCTTCACACTCAGTACAACGAGAAAATTCCATGGGATTCAATCGATATGGATTTCATGAACTTGAATCAAAGTGCTCACGGCGACCGCGAATTTGGATTTATCACAGCCCGTCTTCGCAAACCTCGCAAAGTAGTGGTGGGATACTGGAAAGACAAAGAAACTCACAAAAAAATCTCTACCTGGATGCGCGTTTCTGTAGCTTGGGCTGATGCTCAGGATATGCGTATCATCCGTTTTGGTGACAATATGAATAATGTAGCCGTTACTGACGGTGACAAAGTGGAAGCTGAAATCCGTCTTGGATACCACGTGGACAATGCTCCGATTGCAAAATTGGTACCTTACGTTAAAGCCGTAAAAGAAGAAGAAATCGATGCATTGGTTGAAGAATATGCAAAAGCTTATGACATTGCTCCGGATGCAGCCAAAGGCGGTGAAAACCACAGCCACGTTCGTGCTGCAGCTGCACAGGAAATCGGTCTTCGCCGTTTCTTGGAAGACAAAGGCGCTAAAGCTTTCACTACCAGCTTTGATGAACTCGAAGGAATGGATCAGTTGATGGGATTTGCTTCTCAGCGCTTGATGCAGGAAGGTTACGGTTTCGGTGCTGAAGGTGACTGGAAAACTGCTGCTTTGGTTCGCTCTATGTGGGTGATGGGGCACGGACTTCCTGGAGGTCAATCTTTCCTTGAAGACTACACACTCAACTTTGACGGTGAAAACAGTTCAATTCTTCAGGCTCACATGTTGGAAATCAATCCCGATATTACCGATCAAAAACCACAACTCCAGGTTCACTTCCTTGGCATTGGTGATGCCGGAACCTGCGCTCGCTTGGTATTCCAGGCACACGAAGGTCAAGGTGTGGCATGTACCATCGTTGATATGGGAAATCGTTTCCGTATGATCGTAAACGTGGTAGATGTGATCAAAACTAAAGATCTTCCAAAACTTCCTGTAGCATGTGCATTGTGGATTCCGCAACCAAACTTCGAAGTGGGTGCAGGTGCATGGATACAAGCCGGTGGTACTCACCACTCCAGTTTCTCTTTTGCCCTCACCAAAGAACACATGGAAGACTTTGCCGAAATAGCAGACATGGAAATGCTCCTTATCGACAAAGATACCACCATGCGCAATTTCAAACAGGACCTGCGCAACAACGAAGTGTATTATATGCTTAACAGAGCGTTGAGATAAAGGCCTCCCCAAGCCCCTCCTTAAGGAGGGGCTTTTGGATAGCACATACATTCAAAATTATTATTAACTTTAACTATCTCCAAAAATTCCCCCTTCAGGGGGTTAGGGGGCAAATACTTATATGAAATACGTAATAGGTTTAGACTACGGAAGCGATTCGGCCAGAGCAGTCATTATAAATGCTGAAACCGGTGAAGAGTTAGCTTCGTCTGTGAAATATTATCCGCGCTGGATGGAAGGTAAATATTGCATTCCATCGGCCAATCAGTATCGTCAGCATCCTCAGGATTACATTGATGTGTTGGAATTTACCGTGAAGGATGCTCTGTCAAAATGTCCTGCCGGAACTGCTGAAAAGGTTGTAGGTATTGCATTTGATACTACGGGAAGTACGCCTGTATTTACCGATAAAAACGGTACGCCGCTGTCCATGCTGCCTGAATTTGCTGAAAATCCAAACGCCATGTTTGTGCTTTGGAAAGATCATACTGCTATCAAAGAGGCGAACGAAATCAACGAATTAGCCCGTCAATGGGACATTGACTACACTTCGTACGAAGGTGGTATCTATTCATCCGAATGGTTCTGGGCAAAAGCATTGCACGTACTGCGTGCTGATGAATCGGTTCGTGATGTTGCATATTCTATCGTGGAGCATTGCGACTGGATGCCTGCGCTGCTCACCGGAATAACCAAACCCGAACAAATGTATCGCAGCCGTTGTGCTTCCGGACACAAAGCCATGTGGCTGGAAGAATGGGGCGGACTGCCTTCCGAAGAATTCCTGACTGCTTTGGATCCTGTTTTAGCCGGATTCCGCAGCCGGTTATTCACCGAAACCTGCTCCAGCGATATGAAAGTGGGCAATCTGACTCCGGAATGGGCAGAAAGACTCGGACTGACTACCAACGTAGCAGTAGCCGTTGGAGCTTTCGATGCTCACATGGGTGCCGTGGGTGCCGAAATCAAGCCGGGTGCACTTGTTCGCATCATCGGAACTTCTACGTGTGATATCATGGTTTCCGATTACGATAACATGGGCGATAAACTGATTCCGGGAATATGTGGTCAGGTGGATGGTTCTGTAATACCTGGCTTGGTAGGTTTGGAAGCCGGTCAGTCGGCATTCGGAGATATTTATGCCTGGTTTAAGCGCGTAGTAGCTTGGCCGGTTGAAAATATTCTGGCAAAATCAACACTGATTGACGAAGAAACCAAACAGAAACTGATTGATGAAACGATGGATCTGATTATTCCGGCATTGTCAGAAGAAGCCATGAAAATTCCCTTATCGGAATCCACCGTGCTGGCAACAGACTGGATGAACGGACGTCGCACTCCGGATGCTAACCAAATGCTGAAAGGTACCATCACCGGTCTGACATTGGCAAGCTCTGCTCCGCTTATTTTCCGTGCATTGGTTGAAGCTACTGCTTACGGCTCAAAAGCCATTGTGGATCGTTTCATCGAAAACGGCGTAGAAATCAACGAAGTTATCGGAATTGGAGGAATAGCACTGAAATCACCCTTTGTGATGCAGGTAATGGCAGATGTATTGGGTATGCCGATTAAAGTAGCAAAAGCTGATCAGGCTTGTGCATTCGGAACTGCTATGTTTGCCGCTGTGGCTGCCGGAGTTTACAATAAGGTGGAAGATGCTCAGAAAGCCATGGGAATGGGATTCTCGGAAGAATATCATCCTGATATGAAAAATTTCGAGGCTTACGCCGAACTTTACAGGCAGTACGTTTCGATAGGAAAATTTACCGAAGAAAATTTATTCAATAAATAATTCCATAACAATAAAATCATGAAAACCAACTTATTATCTTTATTGGTTATAGCATTGTTTTTAGTAAACTGTACAAGTGCACCTAAAGACGAAAAAACTTTATCGGGACTTGACAGAGCCAAATTCCAGACAGTTCTGAATGGCGATTCAACCGATTTGTACGTACTGAAAAATGCTTCCGGCATGGAAGTGGCAATTACCAATTTCGGTGGAAGAATAGTCTCTGTAATGGTTCCTGACAAAACCGGAAAAATGATTGATGTGGTGCTGGGATTTGATTCCATTGCAGACTACATCAATGTTCCGAGTGATTTTGGAGCTACTATCGGACGTTACGCAAACCGTATAAATCAGGGTAAAATCACGATTGACGGAAAAACAATCCAGCTGCCTCAAAATAATTTCGGTCACTGCCTGCACGGCGGTCCGCAAGGATGGCAGTATCAGGTTTTCAAAAACGTGAATCAAATCGATGAAAAAACCATAGAAATGACCCGCTTTTCACCCGACGGTGATATGAATTTCCCGGGAAATGTGGAAGCTAAAGTGACATTCAAATTAACGAATGACAATGCAATCAACATTCATTTCAGCGCCACATCCGACCAAAAAACGGTTATCAACATGTGTAATCACTCCTATTTCAATCTGGGTGGTGACCCTTCTAAAACCATCACAGAGGATGAACTCTACATCAATGCCGACAATTTTACTCCGGTTGACAGTACTTTTATGACTACCGGCGAAATTGCAACTGTAAAAGATACTCCGATGGATTTTACGACTCCTAAAACCGTAGGAAAGGAAATCAATAACTACGATTACATTCAACTGAAGAATGGCAACGGTTACGACCATAACTGGGTGCTTAACACCAAAGGCGATGTTTCGCAATTGGCAGCTAAAGTAGTTTCACCTTCATCGGGAGTTACATTGGAGGTTTACACCAACGAACCCGGAGTTCAGGTTTATACCGGAAACTTCCTGGATGGTACGGTGAAAGGCAAGAAAGGCGTAGTTTACAATCAGCGAACCGGCATTTGCCTCGAAACACAGCATTATCCGGACAGCCCTAACAAACCTGAGTGGCCTTCGGTGATACTTGAACCGGGAAAAACGTATCAGAGTACCTGTATTTACAAGTTTGGAGTTAATAAATAAGTAATAAAAAATTCAATAAAAGAACATTATATGAATTGGAATTCACATCAATTTATCTGGCTCGACTGGATAATCATAGCTGTAGGTATTATTGCAGTTGGATGGGCTGTATATCGCTCGGTAAAAAAACACAAGAGTCAGCAGGAAGGTGCCGACAGCGAAGATTACCTTTTTGGTAAAGGAGAACCCTGGTACATAATAGGTGCTGCTATTTTTGCTGCCAATATCGGTTCCGAGCACCTGGTTGGTCTGGCCGGTACCGGCGCCAAGGCTGGCGTGGGCATGGCTCACTGGGAAATGCAGGGATGGATGATACTCATCCTCGGATGGCTGTTCGTGCCCTTTTATCAACTCATGAATAATAAGCTCGGGAAAATCATCACTATGCCCGACTTCCTGAAAAATCGCTACACGCCGGCTACCGGTTCGTGGTTGTCTATCATTACGCTGGTTGCTTACGTGCTTACCAAAGTGAGTGTTACAGCATTTACCGGCGGTATTTTCATGGAAAGTCTGCTTGGATTGCCTTTCTGGTACGGAGCCATTGGTTTGATAGTTCTCACTGGTCTTTTCACCGTGTTTGGGGGGATGAAGGGTGTGATGACACTCTCAGCTATACAGACCCCGATACTTATTCTCGGTTCATTCCTGGTGCTTTTCCTTGGATTGGCAGCACTCGGAGGCGGTAATATTGCCGATGGCTGGACTGCCATGATCGACTATTCAAAAACACTGAACGTGGGAGCCGACGGAGTTGCTCACGGAACCAATCACATGTTCCACTTCGAAACAGGCGATCCGCTTTACGACGATTATCCCGGTTTCTGGGTGTTTATCGGTGCGTCAATCATTGGTCTTTGGTACTGGGCTACCGACCAACACATCGTTCAGCGTGTGCTCGGACAGCATAAGGGCGAAGCCAGCGACGTGGTGATGAAGCGTGCACGCAGAGGTACCATTGCAGCAGGTTATTTCAAATTATTGCCTGTTTTCATGTTTCTCATTCCCGGAATGATAGCCGCTGCACTGGCAGCCCGTCCCGATAGCGGATTTACACTTGAAAATCCCGATACAGCTTTTGGCTCTATGGTTAAGTTTGTATTGCCCGCCGGTGTGAAGGGTATTGTTACCATCGGATTTATTTCAGCACTGGTAGCATCACTGGCAGCATTTTTCAATTCATGCGCCACACTCTTTACAGAAGATTTTTACAAACCGAATTTCAAAGGCAGATCCGAAGCCAGATACGTGTTGGTAGGACGTATAGCTACAATCGTGGTGGTGATACTCGGTATCGTATGGATTCCTGTGATGATGAGTCTCGGAAGTCTTTATGATTATCTGCAGGGCATACAGTCGCTCCTGGCACCTGCCATGGTAGCTGTTTTCGTGCTGGGAATATTCTCCAAAAAAATTACCCCAAAGGCCGGTGAAATGGGCATGATAGTGGGTTTTGCCATCGGAATGGTGCGCCTGTTGACCAATATCCTGACCAACAGCGGTAAAAACGCAATGTCGGGCTGGCTGTGGGAATCTACAGGCTGGTTCTGGCAAACCAACTGGCTCATTTTTGAAATTTGGCTGCTCGTGTTCATCATGGTGATGATGGTGGTGGTGTCACTTTTCACTCCGAAACCTACCGATAAACAGATTGAGTTTGTGACTTTCGACAAAGACTATAAAAAACTCATCCGTGACAGCTGGAACAAGTGGGATGTCATAGGTTCGCTGGGTGTGGTCATTTTCTGTATTTTATTCTATTGGTATTTCTGGTAAAAACAATTGAAAAGGCAAACTCCGATGGAGTTTTTTGACCCGGAGTTTGTCTTTCTTTTCTCATTGAAAAATGACTTACGATTCTAATTACTACAGTTCGCACCATTTATTCCTGGTGGCAGTAGATTGCATCATCTTTGGATTTCACCATAATGAAATCAGATTGCTGGTACATCCGCGCGGTATGGAGCCCGAACAGGGCGGATTGTCGCTGATGGGAGGTTTTGTAAAGAATGGCGAATCTGTTGATCAGTCTGCCTCCAATATCTTGTCGAGCCTTACAGGACTCGAAAATATCTTCATGGAGCAGGTGAAATTTTATGGTGAGCTCAACCGCGACCCCGGTGAGCGGGTAATATCCTGTGCCTACTATGCCCTCATCGACATCAACGACTACGACGAATCGTTGCTGAAAGCCCACAATGCGTTTTGGGTGAATCTGGATGAAGCGTCAAAACTGATTTTTGACCACTCACAGATGGTAAAAGATGCACTTGCCATTCTCAGGCGAAAAGCGGTGCTTGAACCGATTGGCTTCAATCTTTTGCCCGAGAAATTTACACTTACCCAACTTCAGACACTCTACGAGGCCATTTATGGTAAACAATTGGATAAACGCAATTTCCGAAAAAAAATGCTGAGTTTCGATTTTATTGAGAAACTGGATGAAATTGACAAATCAGGTTCAAAAAAAGGAGCTTATCTCTATAAATTCAAAGACAGAAACCTGTTACTCAATTCTACTTACTATGAATTTTAATTGTTCTATAACATAAATTATTTTTATCATGTCAAAAACAAAATGGAGTTTTCTTATCGTGCTTTTGCTGGCAGGATTCCAGACAGCAGCTGCTCAGACACATAATATTCAAGTGGATTTTAAGAAAAACGGGGCCGAAATTCAGAAAACCATGTACGGAATTTTTTTCGAGGATATCAATTACGGTGCCGACGGTGGTTTGTATGCCGAA
>SAAL01000160.1 GCA_009929445.1 Bacteroidia bacterium | reverse complement strand
AAATCGCCCGAACAGACTGCCGCAGAGATAGCTGAAGAACTTAAAAAACAGTATCCGATGATCAGTTCGTACAACATCATCAAGGGTTTTCTGAATCTGAATATCGACAGTTCATTCTGGCTTGAGGAACTTGACGAAATGCATAACGACAACCGGTTTGGCACCGTCGCTACGTCAGAAGATGCTCCGCTGATGATGATAGAATACTCATCGCCAAACACAAACAAACCCCTTCACCTCGGTCACATCCGCAACAACCTGCTCGGCTACAGCATTGCCGAAATTCAAAAGGCAAACGGATGGAATGTGGTGAAAACCAACATTGTAAACGACCGCGGAATCCATATCTGCAAATCCATGCTTGCCTGGAAACTCTTCGGCAACGGCGAAACACCGGAAAGCACCGGCATGAAAGGCGACCACCTGGTGGGGAAATACTACGTGGAATTCGACAAGGCATACAAAGCCGAAATCAAAAGTCTCATGGAAAAAGGTATGAGTGAGGAAGAAGCCAAAAAAGAGGCTCCGCTTATCCACCAGGCGCAGGATATGCTACTGAAATGGGAACAGGGTGATGAAGAGGTGCGCTCGCTGTGGCACACGATGAACGGCTGGGTGTATGCCGGATTTGATACGACTTACAAGAAACTGGGCGTTGATTTTGACAAGATTTACTACGAATCGGACACCTACACCGAAGGAAAATCCAAAGTAGAAGAAGGGGTGGCGAAGGGCGTATTTTATCAGCGTGAAGACGGCTCTGTGTGGGCCGACCTGACGGGCGACGGACTGGATGAAAAACTGCTGCTGCGCTCCGACGGCACATCGGTGTACATGACACAGGACATTGGTACTGCCAAACTCCGCTTCGACGACTATCCCATCCACAAAATGGTGTATGTGGTTGGAAATGAACAGAATTACCACTTCCAGGTACTGTCCATTTTGCTCGACAAACTCGGTTTTGCCTGGGGAAAAGATCTGGTGCATTTCTCCTACGGCATGGTGGAACTTCCCGAAGGAAAAATGAAAAGCCGCGAAGGAACGGTGGTGGATGCCGACGATCTGATAGAAGAAATGATAGGCACTGCCCGTGAAACCTCCCAGGAACTGGGAAAATTAGACGGTATTTCTGAAAATGAAGCTCTTCATGTTGCCCGCATGGTGGGACTTGGCGCACTGAAATACTTTATTCTGAAAGTGGACCCAAAGAAAAACATGACCTTCAATCCGAAAGAATCCATCGATTTCAACGGCAACACAGGTCCGTTTATTCAATATACACATGCCCGCATCAAATCCGTACTCCGCAAAGCCGACGAACAGGGAATCAGCTACAAATCATTGACCGGCAAGAACATACCGCTTTCGGAAAAAGAAAATTACCTGGTACAAACGCTCACGGAATTTCCTGCTGTGGTAAAACAGGCCGGCGATGAATTCAGTCCGGCGCTGATAGCCAACTACATCTACGAGCTGGTAAAAGAATACAACCAGTTCTACCACGATTTCTCCATACTCCGCGAAGAAAATGCCGATTTGAAAGTTTTCCGCCTCGTCCTCTCCGAAACCATCGCCCACGTCATCAAAACCGGCATGGGATTGCTGGGAATAGAAGTACCGGAGAGAATGTAAGTAATTGTATTTACGACACGGATTTCCAGATATGTTGATATGTATGTGTCATTCCGGATTTTTCATCCGGTTTTTCGGGTGTATTTTTCATCGACAAACGGACTTATTTTTATCTCGGTAATGAAATGTTGTATCAATCGTTTTGTCGTAAGCCCCCGATAAACCACATTAATTTAAACTGATATTTTTAAAATTATTTTCCAAATTCAAACCAGGGAACTACATTTCCGGCTGTTCTGTTTTGATATTTATCCCCCGAATAGACTAATGTTTTGGTTAAATGCGCTTTTTTTGATACTTTTTCAAAAAAAATTAAACCATTGAATAAATCAGTCATAATGGTTTGGGTTGCTTTGAACTCAACTAAATTCAACGTTAAACCTTCATCAATGAGCAAATCTACTTCATGTCCTGCAGAATCACGCCAAAACCACAGATCTGAAATCTGATTTTTATGATGCATTCTTTTTACACATTCAGCTATCATCATATTTTCGAACAAACTCCCTTTAAATGCTTGTGTGGATAGTAACTCAACATGCTTAATTTTTAAAAGATAACTAAGCAAACCTGAATCATAAAAATACAATTTTGGCGTTTTTACAATGCGCTTACTAAAATTTTCGTGAAAAGGATAAAGTTGAAAAACTACATAACTACTTTCCAAAGCGGATAACCAGGCTTTAGCAGTAGGTTGTGAAATGCCACATTCGTTAGCAAGGGCGTTCAAATTCAGTAATTGACCTGCACGTGTAGCACATAATCCTATAAAATTCTGAAACAAACGTAAATCTTTAATGGAAATTAATTCACTTACATCGCGTTGAATATAAGTTTGAACATAATTGCTATAAAACGTACCTGGCTGTATAGACCTGTCATAAATTGCCGGATAAAAGCCCTTTATTATATTTTCCAGATAATCACTGTTGAGCAATCCAGCCGAAATTAATTCCTGAAAATCGAAAGGAAAAAGTTTTAATAAGGCAACTCTTCCGGCTAAGCTTTGCGTAATATTCCGCAAAAGATGAAAATTCTGTGAACCTGACAAAATAAATTGCCCCATCATACCACTTTCATCTACAATAGTTTGTATATACGAAAAAAGGACAGGGACTCGCTGCACCTCATCAAAAATAACATTTTTGGAATACAGTTTCAAAAAACCATTTGGATCGGTTTCAGCAAAGTTTCTGTTATCAGGATTTTCAAGACTTATGTATGTGTAATCTTGAAAAACTGATTTCAACAGCGTTGTCTTCCCCGACTGACGTGGACCGGTAAGTGCAAGGACAGGATACTTTCCAACAAGTTCTTTTATCGCTTTAGTAATTTCTCTGTTTATTCTCATAATATGCTTATTTACAATTGCAAATATACTATTAATTTTGAAATAACACAGCTTTAACTTTGAAATTACATAATATCAATTTTGAAATAACATAAATACAACTTTGAAATTTCTCTTTCTAAATTTAGCAGAGTCTCCTGGATTTTTAAGGGACAATATGTTTAACAAGGGACAAACTACCGGGAAGTCGTTTGAAAAAATCATATCAGGGGACAAGCGGTTTCCTGACCACTTCAAAAACCTCTCATCAAGGGACATCTCTGTCGCTTGTCCCTTAACAAACAGTTTTTTCATAAACAGTATTAGGATATATTTATCTGAACTTTTTCAAAATCTTAATTTTCCATTATTTTCCTTTCACCCTCTCCAGTGACACCATTGCCCACGAAAGCAACAGATAAACAACACTATATCCCACAGCAAAAGGCAGTGTAAAATACACCTTGTTTACGGCCAGCGGGAAAAACAGCGTAACCGCTGCCCACAACACAAACAATACCCTGACAATGGTATTTGATGATTTCATAAATACCGGCGAAAGATATCTTACAAAAACAACACACAACCCAACACACAACGCAATAGGCAAATAAATGGCCAGCAATAGAGGCCACCGTTCGTATTCTTCAGTAAGCTGCGATATTGTCTGCCGAATTTCGGGATAAAACAGAACTGTCAGGTAATAGCGCAGGTTATACATTGCGGAAATGTAGAGGAGAATGAGAAGCTGAATTTTGGTTTTGGTTGGTTGCATTGTTCAAATTTATTATACCAAATTATCTATATTTAAATTTATACTCTTTTGCATCTTTTCCATCTCCATATCTTTTTACAAAATATTGTTTTAACGCATATTCCCTATCATACTTAGAATCACAGATTTTCCAGAAACCAAAACTATCACCGTACCAATTATTATTGTCTTTGTCTCGTTTGATAGTCTTGTCATCCCATTTTTTATCCCCATCAATATATATTTCAAAAGTATATCCTTCAGGCTCATTAGTATTATCAGCCCATTTTATTCTTTTAATATCTTCAAATTCGACTAACTGAACACCAACGTTTGTTCTATTTCTATCTTTATTATCAGCATTTACATCAGCTTTTTCTGATGAAATTATTTCATAATCTTTACTCGAAGACGAATAATTTGAAGATGAACTTGAAGATGAACTTGACTGGTGTGTCATCATATCATTCATTCCTTCTTTTGCCCCATCATAAAAGGCTTTACCTAAGCCCAGTAATCCAGCAACGGCAACTGCCCCAGCCATTTCTTCAGATAATCTTTCTTTAGCAACATAATTTGAATACGCTTCATAATTAGAGGACTTTACAAAATATACGTTTTTGATAAAAGTGTTCCGATATGCACCATAAGCCCATACATCTTCATATTTCTCTATTCTTATCAAATTATCTTTAACCATTAATCGGTTACTGTTACCCACAATCCATTTTTTTAGCGACTTTTCTGTAACCTTATCTTTATCGCTAAACGTCATTTTACTAGAATTGTCATAATAATCTTTAGATGAATTAAATTTTTTTGTTATAACAAAATTCTTATTTCCTGCCAATAAGTTGTTCAAATAAGGTAGTATAAGTAAAATTGAAAGAATAAAATAAAATTTCGTTTTCATATCATTTACATATTCCGGTGATACCCGTTCACGTTTTCCGGTGATATCCGTTCACTGTTTGTTCAAAAACGATTAGGCAGATGTAAAATTAATACTTTTTCCTT
>SAAL01000002.1 GCA_009929445.1 Bacteroidia bacterium | reverse complement strand
TACTACCTGATGACACTTGTCAAATACGGCTCTGTGAAAGTGGGCGAAATCGACGACATGGATGAGTATTTCACTTATAAACTGAATAAATAATGGCAACGATAAATCCAAAATTCGGGAAAGATCTGAAAAAATACGGAGCAGACAGCTTCAATGCCTGCTACAACTGTGGAAACTGCACCGCGGTATGTTCACTTTCAACCGAAGACACCTCTTTTCCGCGCGAACTGGTGCGCATGAGTGTGCTCGGTCTGGAAGACGAACTGAAAACCTCCACGAAACCCTGGGAATGTTATTATTGCGGCGAATGCAGCACACACTGCCCGCAGGAGGCCCATCCCGGCGAACTGATGATGTCGTTGCGCCGCTGGTTGACAGCTAAATATGACTGGACAGGACTTTCGGGACTGTTCTATAAGTATCTGCCTGCCACCGTGACAGCCATGCTGCTGGTGTTGGCAGGGGTGATATTCTTCGCGGGCTCGGTGAATTGGGAACTGGAACGTATGCTGCACTTCGGACACCTGTTCGAGATGGTAGCCATCGCCACCGTTTTTGTAGTGATATTCATCCCCAATTTACTGCGCATGTGGTATTTCACGGTCATCAAATCCGGAGTGAAAGTGCCGTTCAAAAAATATTTCACCACACTGGGTGAGCTTTTTGTACACATGTTTACACAGAAACGTGCCAAAGATTGCGACGACAACCATTTCCGCTGGCTCGAACACCTCATCCTGGTGTTTGCTTACCTGGCACTGCTCTTCACCACCGTTTTCCTCAACTGGTTTGGCACCGAAAACCTCTTTGTAATCATTCTCGGTTACCTTGAAAGTGCCTTTATCTTTATCATCACGGTGGATTTTGTGAAAGACCGCATGCAAAAAAAGAAAGCACTTGCCAAAAAATCGCAACCATCCGACTGGTTCTTCGTTATCTGGCTGTTGCTAATGGGTTTAACTGCGTTTTTAGTGCGACTGTTTATTGATGTTAATATCCTTGAAAGCAACAAATGGATGTATTTGTTCCATTTGATGATATTGGCGCAGTGGGCGCTGATTATTGTTCCTTTCGGAAAATGGACGCACTTCCTGTACCGCTCCTTTGCCATGTACTTTGTAGCGCTGAAAAAATAATTATCCGATTAGTATTATTTCAAAAAAGGAGAAACAAGAATGTTTCTCTTTTTTTTTGTTAAAATGATTTAGTAATGAACATAAGTTCAAAACTATTTCTATCTTTGCAATAGAATTATTGCTCTGAAAATTAGATTAAATCAGAGTATTATCTGTGAAAAATCGACAAAAACTAATCAAAAAATGAAAATCGCCATTACATCAACCGGAGACACATTGAATGCAACAATTGACAGCCGCTTCGGTCGTTGCGCTTATTTTGCAATTTATAATACCGAGACAAAATCAACTGAGTTTATCCTCAATCCCGGCAAAGAAGCACAAGAAGGTGCAGGTCCGACAGCCGTACAATTCATTGCAGTACAAAAGGTCAGCAGGATTGTTTCGGGTGAATTTGGGACGAAGATTAAGCCCCTACTGGAAAGTTTGAACATCGAAATGATTGCACATAAAAATTCTGCAAGTAAAATTGCAGAGCTTATCGATTTATACAAATAATTAAAATCTTTTATCATGCCAAGAATGGATGGAACAGGTCCTGACGGACAAGGTCGCGGAACAGGACGCAAATTAGGAAATTGCAGTAAATTACCCAATGAAGAGGTCGTAGATAAACTCGGAGTTGGTATGGGAAAACGCCGAAAGGTGGGAGGTGGAGAAGGTAAGAATCGACGTAAAAAAGAAGGAAATCAATAAATCATTTATTTTTTAAACAAGGAGGTTATCATGCCTGGATTTAATCAAAAAGGTCCAATGGGCGACGGTCCGATGACCGGACGCCGTATGGGGAAGTGCACAAATTTTGGTGCAAATGAAACTAAACAAACCGAAAATCCTTCAAATTCTGAAAACGATCCGTTTTTTGACCGCGGACAGGGACGAGGCCGTGGAGGCGGCAGAGGAATGGGTCGTGGAAAAGGAATGGGAGGCGGCAGAGGAATGGGACGTGAAAGACAAAACCGTTTCAGAGGCGGTCAGTAGGAAAGATAAAATCAGAGGGGTTTGTGTTTAAAAAACTCCTCTGACTATTCCAAATTGATAGATTTTTTACGAGCATCATTCAATCTGTTTTTTAAATACAATAAAATTATATACAGCATGAATAAAAATATTGCCATTCCGATGGAAAACGGGAAATTGTGTGCTCACTTTGGTCATTGTGAGTATTTTGCGATAGTGAATGTTGAAAGCAACGAAATCAAAGACATTCAGGAAATGACACCACCTGAACATCAACCTGGTGTATATCCACGATGGGTAGCCGGTTTGAATGCAACCGATGTAATTGCCGGCGGCATGGGTCAGAAAGCCATTAATTTGTTTCTGGCAGAAGAGATTAATGTTTATACAGGTGCTCCTGTAAAAAGTGCAAATGAGATCGTCGAAGACTTTCTGGCTGATAAACTGACACTTGGTGCAAACTACTGTAATCACGATGATAAAAAGAAATGCAATCACTCGTAGTTTTTCTGCTTTTTCATAAGTAATTTGAAAGTGCAAACGCAAAAAAAAAACATGTTAAAGCCGCATTATATTAACACATTACAATAATGGGATTAAGTACCGTTTTTGTAGCTCTATTCGTGGCAAGTGTTGGAAGTTTACTCATTGCAAGCTCCATGCTTCTGATGAATGATAAGCATCTTGACAAACTTTCCGGCTATTTTTTATACACTGCAAGCGGTATTTTGCTGGGTGCAGCATTTCTGGGAATGATACCGAAAGCGGTTGAAATGCTGGAAGTTCAAAAAGTGACAGCTTTCATTCTAATCGGTATTCTGGTACTTTTTACACTGGAAAAATTTGTACTCTGGCGAAAATGTCCGGATGAAAATTGCGAACGAAATGTTGATGCTTCAACCGCAGTGGCTTTGGTTGGTGATGCGTTTCACCACGTTATCGATGGCGTTGTTGTAACATCATCTTTCTTAATTTCAACTGAAGTGGGCATAACAGTAACCCTTTCAATTATTTTTCATGAAGTACCCAAAGGACTGGGTGATTTGAGTATCCTTATCAGGAATGGTTTAACGCGAAAGAAAGCATTCTGGTACAAAACTTTCACTGTGAGTATGGCAATGATTTTTGGCCTAATCGCTTATTTCTTATCCGAATCGATAAAAACAATCATTCCCTATGTGCTTTCCTTTTCAGCCGCAAGTTTTCTTTATTTATCACTAGCCGAATTAATCCCTGAAATGCACAAGAAGAGTACATTGAAAGATTCTGTTACACAAATCTCATTTATTTTAATTGGAGTTTTGATAATTTATTTAAGTCTGTTTTTAAAATAATTAAAATGGAAAAAATCAAACTTGGCATTATTATTTGCGACCGCTACCGTACTTGTGCCGGCGGTAAATGCTTCAGAGCATTGCAACAACGGGAAGGTGCATTTGAAATGTATAAAAACGATGATATTGAATTAGCAGCATTCACAACATGTGGCGGCTGTCCGGGAGGAAATATTGAGTACGCTCCCGAGGAAATGATAAAAAATGGCGTTACACATGTTCATCTTGCCACCGGATTTTTAGTAGGCTATCCGCCTTGTCCGTATATGGAGTATTTTGAGAAATTTATTCCCGAACGATATGGTTTAAAAGTAATTTTGGAACGCATCCTATACCTCAGAAATATTTTACAAAACACAACAATTTAAAAACCTGGAATACTGAATTTCTTAAAATGGCGATTCAACACACGCTTGTTGATGAAAAAACCAGATTGAATTATGATTGAAAAAATGAAAATTGCCATTGCCAGCGGAAAAGGCGGAACAGGTAAAACGCTGATTTCGACCAATCTTTTCAATGCGTTGCAAAAACAAAACCGCAATGTTACCTTGGTGGATTGTGATGCTGAAGAGCCTAACGACCGTGAATTTATTGCCGGTGATTTAATACTTTCATTTGATGTAACGCAACAAATTCCGGTGATTGATGAAAGTAAATGTACCTATTGCGGAAAATGTTATGATTATTGTAATTACAACGCCATATTCTTTTTGGGCGAACAACGCATGATTCGGGTAATGGAAGATTTGTGTCACGGCTGCGGAGCGTGCTCGGTGGCTTGCGAATTTGGAGCAATTACCGAAAAAGAAGATTTACTCGGAACGGTAAGTCAATACAGTATTTCTGAAAATTGCACGCTCATTGAAGCACGCATGAAAGTGGGAGTTCACTCGCCGGTTTCGACTATAAAAGCTGCTATCAATGCTACTGAAAGTAATGGGATTGTTATACTGGATGCTCCTCCGGGAACTTCCTGTCCGTTTATTCAAACCGTTGCACAGGCTGATTATGTCGTATTGGTCACAGAACCTACGCCTTTTGGACTGAGCGACTTGAAACAATCGGTCGAAATACTCAAAACCCTTGGTAAACCTTGCGGTGTAATAGTTAATCGGGCAGGATTGGGCGATTTGGAAGTGTACAATTATTTGAAACAGGAAAATATTCCGCTGCTAATGTCCATTCCTTTCGACCGCGAAATTGCTTCCATTTATTCCAACGGCGGACTTCTGACCAACGAAGATGCGGAATGGGAACAGAAATTTAATCAGTTATTTACCTCAATTGCAACTGAATATGGAAATAGCAGTAATTAGTGGAAAAGGAGGAACGGGGAAAAGCAGTATAAGCGCGGCGTTTGCTACTTTGCAACACAATATTGTTTTAGCCGATTGTGATGTGGATGCTGCCAATCTGTATATCCTTTTCAATCCCACTCACGACGAAGAGAAACGTTTTATTTCGGGATACAAAGCCGTGATTGATAAGGATAAATGTACTAATTGTGGCGTTTGTGTAGATTATTGCCGTTTTGATGCCATAGATAATAAGGATGGAGAAATTGAAATTAACGAAACTTCGTGCGACGGTTGTAAATTGTGCTCCCGCATTTGTCCGGAAGAAGCCATTTCGATGGTTCAGGAAGATGAAAGCAGAATGTATTCAGGAACGTTTCGTAACGGAAAAATGGTGTACGGACGACTTTCGCCCGGTGAAGAAAATTCGGGTCGTTTGGTGGATATTGTACGCAACAAAGCCAGGAAAGTAGCCAAAGAAAACGGAATAGAAACGATCATTATCGATGGCCCTCCGGGAATTGGCTGTCCGGTAATTTCTACCATCACGGGCGTTGATGATGTGGTAATAGTCACAGAGCCAACGCTTTCGGGATTGCACGATTTGAAACGCACTCTGGATGTTACAACCCAGTTTAAAAATAAAACAAGTGTCATTATCAATAAATCTGACTTAAACACCGAAATGGCCAACACCATTGAAACTTATTGTGATGAAAAGAATATTGCCGTAATAGGAAGAATTCCTTTCGATACGTTGGTAGTCGATGCCATGGTAAATTGTCAAAGCATTATTGAATGGGCGCCTGATGCTGAAATATCGAAACTGATAAAAGAAATTTATGTTACCATTCTGAAAACAGGTAAGTCAACCTCTTAAACTTAAAGTGAGATGATTAGTTTTGGACCAGTTCCGTCACGCCGGTTGGGTAAAAGTCTTGGAATAAATAATATTTCCTCCGGGAAGGTGTGTTCTTATTCGTGCGTTTACTGTCAGGTGGGAATAACTCATAAGTTTAGTAATCAGCGCCAAAAATTTTATGACCCGGAGGTTATATGTTCCGAAGTCAAAAAACAATTGGCCAAATTATCTGTTGCTGATCAACCGGATTATTTGACTTTTGTAGCTAATGGAGAGCCTACACTTGATATAAATCTTGGCAGGTCAATTGAAAAATTAAAATTGTTCAATATCCCTGTAGCTGTGATTACAAATGCTTCCTTGCTAATTGATCCTCAGGTGCGTGCAGACTTACTTCCGGCCGATTGGGTATCGGTGAAAATTGATGCAGGAAATGAAGATGTTTGGAAAAAGTTAAACAGACCTGCTGATAAAATTGATTTTGAAATGTATGTGAAAGGATTAATCACATTTTCTAATGTATATAAAGGTAAATTGGTTAGTGAAACTATGTTGGTAAAAGGATTAAATGACACTCCTGAAGAACTTAATCAAGTGGTAACGGTACTAAAATCAGTTCAGCCTTCCATTGCTTATATCTCTGTTCCAACTCGTCCACCGGCCGTAAAATCTGTTCTTCCACCCGACGAAAAAGACATTAATCTGGCCTATCAGTTGTTTTCAGAAAATCAGTTGAACGCGGAGTTAATTATTGGCTTCGAAGGTACAGATACGGGATTTACCGGCAATGCCATAGAAGACATTCTCAATATATGCTTTGTACATCCCATTCGGCAGGATACTATGAACGAATTGTTGAAAAAGGATCAGGTTAACCCCGGAATACTGACTAAATTGCTGGATGATAATTATATTAAAAGGACAGAATATAAATCAAACGTTTTTTACATTCGGAAATTTCCGAATTAATAAGAGGAATAATGAGAGTTTCTCAACAAATAATACAAACTCAATGGAACAGGAAAAAAATTACAGGTATGTACCCAAAGAAAAACATAATCCGATAGTCAAAAACAAACTACCGAATGTGAAAAATATGTTTATGGTCGCATCGGGAAAAGGTGGAGTGGGAAAATCCACAGTTGCAGCAGGTCTGGCCTTATCGCTGGCACTCGAAGGATATTCGGTCGGATTAATGGATGCCGATATTTACGGCCCATCCATTCCTACTCTTTTCGACCTGGAAAATTTCGATCGACCTGAAATAATTGAACAAAATGGTAGAAATATGATTGAACCCTACAATCGTTTCGGCATTAAAATTATGTCTATAGGTTTCTTTTTTGATTCTCATCAGGCAGTTATCTGGCGGGGCCCAATGCTTTCAAACGGATTAAAGCAAATGATAAATGACACTAATTGGGGAAAACTTGATTATTTAATCATTGACACACCACCGGGTACCGGCGATGTGCATATTACGTTGTTGCAGGATTTTGAAATAAGCGGAGCGATAGTTGTAACTACACCGCAACATGTAGCATTGTCCGATGTTCAGAAAGTAATTAAAATGTTTGGAGATAAACAAATTGGAATACCGGTATTGGGCATTGTTGAGAATATGTCGTGGTTTATTCCTTCACCTCATCCGGAAGAAAAATATTATTTGTTTGGTAAAGGCGGAGGTGATTTACTGGCTAAAACCTTTAATATTCCTTTGCTTGCACAAATACCTATAAATGAAAAAATCTGTACGGCATGTGATGAAGGAAAACTGAATGAGATCATGAAAGATGAAGCAGTTCGCCTCGCATTTCAATCAATTTTTTTGCAAGTGACATTATGATTTTTGAATATTTAATAAAATTATTATGAACATAAGTTCGTTATTGTTGTTTTAGTGTTAGTTTGGATATCTAAATTGTGGTAGAATTCATACTCACTTAATTCATCTTCTTTTATCACATCAGAATAAAAATAACAAAGGCAATAGTATAAATAAAATAATACAATCAAGAAAATGGAAACAAACGAAATTATTTCATTGCCGCGTATTGGCGACAAAGCACCTTCTTTCAAAGCAGTAACTACTCAGGGTAACATTAATTTTCCCGAAGACTATGCAGGCAAGTGGGCTATTCTTTTCAGTCATCCGGCCGACTTTACACCCGTATGTACTTCTGAATTTATGACTTTTGCTTCGATGCAAAAAGATTTCGATGCACTTAATACACAGTTAGTGGGTCTTTCGGTCGATGGATTATACAGCCACATAGCCTGGCTAAGAACCATTAAAGAAAAAATAGAGTACAAAGGAATGAAAAACGTGGAAGTAAATTTCCCGCTTATCGAAGACATTACCATGGAAGTGGCCAACAAATACGGTATGATGCAACCGGGCGAAAGCAATACGAAAGCAGTTCGTGCTGTATTTTTTATTGATCCCAAAGGAATAATCCGCGCCATGATTTATTATCCACTTTCGCTGGGACGTAATTTTGACGAGCTGAAACGTGTCATTATTGCTCTTCAAACTGCTGATAATTTTGGTGTAGCAATGCCTGCCGACTGGCGTCCGGGTGATGATGTGATTGTACCTACTGCCGGTTCATGTGGTGTGGCTAAAAGTCGTATGGAAGGCGAGGAGGAAGGAGTGAAATGCTACGACTGGTTCTTCTGTACAAAAAAATTGTCAAAAGACAAAGTTGAAGCAGCGCTGGGTAAAAAATAAAAAGTAAACCAACTGATAAGAAAGGGAGAAACGTATACACTGTTTTTCCCTTTTTTTGTGAATAAATTTTTCAATAAAACGAACATAAGTTCATAATTATTTCTTTATCTTTGTCATTCACAAACCAAATATATTCATTTCCTAAAATCAGAATTATGCCCCGACCCAAACAAGACCGAAAAATATCCATTCCTCCATTGATGAAGGGATTTAAACCTTTTGGCATCCCCCGCAGAATGCTGAGCTCCGTGTCATTGCTTTACGATGAATATGAAGCAATCCGGCTTCTCGATTACGAAGGGATGAATCAGGATCAGGCAGCTGTACAAATGAATGTTTCGCGCCCAACGTTAACCCGAATTTATGAGAAAGCCCGTAAAACAATAGCACAAGCACTTGTTGAAGGCAACATGATAGTAATAGAGGGAGGAAATGTACAGTTCGACAGAGCCTGGTATCGTTGCCGTCGGTGCTACAAACTGATAGGAGGGCTTGAAAATCATGTGCAATGTAAAGATTGTAACACTTTCAGCGATGAGGAATTGATTCCGATAAATAATCCGGAAAAATGAAAATTACAGTATTAGCTGACAATCGAAAATTCGATGATACACTCGAATCTGAGCATGGATTATGTATTTATTTAGAAACGGAGAACTATAAATGCCTACTTGATACAGGTGCATCTGATGTGTTTATAACGAATGCCGAAAAATTGGGAATTGATCTCAACGAAGTTGATTTTGTATTCATTTCACACGGACATGCCGACCATATCGGTGGATTGCCTGAATTTCTGACAGTGAACGTTAAGGCAAAAATAGTTTTGTCTGAAAATGCAATTAATCAATCATTTTTTTCAACCCGAAATGGTCTTCATCCGATAAACATCGACTTTGATTTCAGTCCTTACGCCGAAAGATTTGTGTTTGTTGATTCAGAAATGGTAATCAGAGATGAAATACGTGTGTTTTCGGCAACAGAGAACAAATATCCGTTGCCCAAAGCCAATGCCGCTTTGTTCAAACAGAGAGGAAACGGACTGTTATCCGATGATTTTAATCACGAACTGGTCATTTCCTTTGGCACTGATAATCTGTTTGTTTATACCGGTTGTGCGCACAGAGGACTTCTGAATATTTTGAGTTCAATTTTATTGTCGCCTACCAAAAAAATCGGAACTGTGATGGGTGGTTTCCATTTATCGGACAGTAATGCGACTCAAAGATTTGAAACTGAAGCCGAAATTGAAAACATTGGCAGTGAACTTAAAAAGATTTACCCCGATACACTTTTCATCACCGGACATTGTTCGGGAGAAAACGCCTTCAAGCTGCTTAAAACCAAATTGGGCGAACATATTGATCTTTTTTATACCGGATATTCACAGGTTATTTAATTAAATTTCAATTTAAAATATAATTCATCAGACACCGGCTTTCAAGTCCCTTTTTCGGGAATTTGGAACCAATAAATCAAAAAAAAAAGTATGAAAATAGCAGTACCAACAAAAGAAAACAACCAAATAGATGCTCATTTCGGGCATTGTGAGTTTTACACCATTTTTCTCATTTCGGACAATAACGAAATAATTGCGGAAACCATTCTGGAATCTCCGAAAGGTTGCGGTTGTAAGTCAAATATTGCTTCTGAACTGGCACAAATAGATGTCAGAATAATGCTTGCCGGAGGAATAGGAGATGGAGCAGTCAATAAATTAGCTTCTCAAAACATTCAGGTTATTCGTAATTGTAAAGGTGACGTACATCAATTAGTAAAAGATTATCTGGCTGGAAATATTCAGGATGGTGGTTCAAATTGTGCTTCACATGCCCATGAAGAAGGACACGTTTGTAGCCATAACTAAACTGTATGGTTTATGATTGAGCACGAATATAAGTTCAGAGTTACTTACCCCGACACCGATAAAATGGGGACTATGCATCATGCTAATTATGTGAAGTATTACGAAGCAGCTCGCTGGGAATTACTTCGCAGCATCGGAGTGCCTTACGCTTCAATAGAAGAAGCCGGAGTGATGTGTCCGGTTATCCGGATGAATTTCAGATTCATCAAATCGACCCGTTACGATGAACTCCTGACGGTGAAAACAACTCTGAAAGCTATGAAAGGCGTACGTATGTGGTTTACCTATCACTTGTACAACGAACAAAACGAACTAATCAACGAAGCTGAAACAGAAATTGCATTTGTGGGAACAACAAACTGGAAGCCATGTGCTCCGCCTGCATTCCTGATGGATGCAATAGCTGAAAATGTGAATAATTAAAAGTAACCGGAAAATAAAAAGTCATTTTAAGTAGTAACTCAACTTATTTATCATAAATGTGAGTGTAAAACTCTTTTAAAAAAATAATCTTATGGGACAACAAGGTATTAAAGTGGCATCGGTTGATGTCAGGCAATTAATTGACATGTTAAATGCAGCCCTTTCAGAAGAATGGCTGGCATATTATCAGTACTGGATTGGAGCCCGGCTTATGGAAGGCCCCATGCGCAGCGAAGTGGAACCGGAATTATTATTGCATGCAACGCAGGAACTCGGACATGCAGTTCTGGTCGTCGACAGAATTATTCAACTCGGAGGTACACCCGTGATAAATCCTACTGAGTGGACAAAACTGGCCCGTTGTACGTACGACGAACCAAACGATCCGTATATTGAAGTTATTTTAGAACAAAATCTATCGGGCGAACGATGCGCTATAAAGCGTTACAAAGAGATTGCCGATTTTACAAACGGGAAAGATCATACTACTCATCAAATGGCTGTATCAATTTTGAATGAAGAAATAGAACATGAGAATGATATAGAAGACTGGCTGAATGACTTAAACCGGATGAAAGACGAATTTAAAAAGATCAGATTTTAAAAAGTTACATTAAAAAAAAATATCGGTATGAGCACAAAACGAATAATCGTTATCGGCGGTTCGGCTGCCGGTCCAAAAGCGGCATCAAAAGCCCGCCGGATGGATGAAAACGCTGAAATTTCCATTTATCAGAAGGCATCGGATCTTTCGATGGCTTCATGTGGATATCCTTACTATATTGGTGGTTTTTTTGACGATCGTAGCCAGCTTCTATGCTCTCCGGCCGGAGTGGTACGCGACTCTAAATTCTTCTGGAATGCCAAGAAAATTACTACCAAAGTGCTTACTGAAGTAACTAAAATTGACAGAGAGAATAAATGCATTGAGTTTACAGACCTGACAACCGGCGAAACCGGAATTGCAGAATACGACAAACTGGTGATTGCAACCGGAGCTACACCACGCAGACCGCCTGTACCGGGAATTGAACTCGAAGGAATAACCACACTTCAATCTCTTTCGGATGCCGATTATTTGCGCAAAATCCGCGATGAGAGAAAAATCAAAAAAGCAGTAGTAATAGGAGGTGGATTAATCGGTATCGAAACTTGCGAGGCATTGCAACTGGCAGGTATCGAAATAACACTGGTAGAACTGTTGCCACAGCTTCTCACTTTTCTCGACAAACAAATGGCACGTTTGGTGGAGAAGTATGTAAAAACAAAAGCGAACGTAATCCTGCAAAACGGAGTGGCTTCTTTTCTGGGTGAAAACGGGAAACTCACGGCTGTAAAATTGCAGGATGGAACGGAAATTCCATGCGAATTGGCTGTGATAGCTGTTGGGGTAATACCTAATACAAAACTGGCAAAGGAGGCTGGATTAACGCTGGGAAATACCGGCGGAATTGTGGTTGACGAGTTTATGCAAACTTCCGATCCGGATATATATGCAGTAGGAGATTGTATTCAGATCCCCAATCTGATTACCCATCAACCGGTTCATGCACCTTATGGCGATTTGGCTAATTTACAGGGACGGGTAGCAGGCGAAAACGTTATTGTGGGCAATGTAGCTAAATTCCCCGGAACAATCCAAACAGGTATTTGCAAGGTCTTCGATTATGGTGTAGGTTCTACCGGACTTTCGGAGCAAAATGCATTGAAAATGGGATTCAGTGATATTGAAACAGTGGTAAATGCCAGTTTGGACAAACCCGGATTTATGCACGGAAATCTGTTGATTACAAAATTGATTGTCGATAAGCAATCCGGACTGATATTGGGTGCACAGGTACTCGGCCCGGGCGATGTAAGTAAGCAGGTTGCTATTTGGGCAATGGCAATAAAAGGTAAGTTAACTGTGGATGATATGGTAAATGCCGATCTACCATATGCGCCGCCTTTCTCGCTTGCAATAGACCACAGCATTGCCACAGCTCATATTATGCAGAACAAATTAAAAGGTTACTTTACCGGAATTTCAGCAGAGCAATTCAAGGAAAAACTCAACAAGAAAGATACCATGCTCTTGCTGGATGTCCGCAATCCGGATGAATATGAGCAAATGCGTCTGGGTGTCGGTGAAAAACTGATACCGTTAGGTCAGCTACGTAAACGGGTGGAGGAATTGCCACAGGATAAAAACATCGAAATCATTACCTGGTGCAAAATATCACTGCGAGGTTACGAAGCCGCTCTGATTCTTCAGGCAAATGGCTACACGAATGTAAAAGTACTGGAAGGTGGCATTATGGCCTGGCCCTGGGCAAGAGAAAAATAGTTTGATTTTACAGATAAATTTCAACCGATTAAGACGTCAAATTCGAAAAGGTTTTTTAAGAGTATGGTAATTTTATTAATGGCTGAAATTCATTTGAATTTCAGCCATTATTAATATCGTTATCTGAATTCAGAATCTGTATTTCATTTCACCAGATTGTGTTTTTTTACGAAATCACCCAACACATCGGAGAGTTTCGGACGGCCTATTTCTTCCAGGTCGTAATCTACCTTAGTCGAAGGTTTATTGATTTTCACTATCCGCTGTAAATCGATTGGAGTAGCAATGACCACCGTATCGCAATCGGTATTGTTAATCGTTTTTTCAAGGTCAGCAATCTGCTGTTCGCCATAGCCCATTGCCGGAAGCAGTAATCCGATATTGGGATACGTTTCGAATGTTTCTGCCAATTTTCCAACTACAAACGGACGTGGATCAACCATTTCCTTAGCGCCGTATTTACGCGCAGCAACCGTTCCGGCACCGAGTTTCATCTCGCCGTGAGTGAGGGTAGGACCATCTTCCACCACCAGTACGCGTTTTCCTTTAATCAGTTCGGGATGATGAACGGTGAGCGGTGAAGCAGCATCAATAACCACTGCGGTAGGATTCACTTTTTCGATGTTTTCTCTTACCACCTGGATGTTTTCAGGCGAAGCGCTGTCCATTTTATTTATTACCACCACATCGGCCACACGCAGCGTCACTTCGCCCGGATAGTACGACAGTTCGTTGCCCGGCCGGTGCGGATCGACCACCGTAATCATCAGATCGGGCACGTAGAATGAGAAGTCGTTGTTTCCTCCATCCCAGATTACTACATCCGCTTCTTTTTCAGCTTCCCGCAAAATAGCTTCGTAATCCACTCCGGCATATATCACGTTGCCGCGAACTACGTGCGGTTCGTATTCTTCCATTTCTTCGATGGTGCATTTGTGCTTTTTGAGGTCGTCCACCGTCGCAAATCGCTGTACTTTTTGTTCCACCAGGTTGCCATAAGGCATCGGATGGCGCACTGCCACAACTTTCAGCCCCATCTCCATCAATACTTCGATTACTTTGCGCGAGGTTTGGCTTTTTCCGCAGCCTGTTCTTACAGCGCATACCGAAATGACGGGTTTAGTACTCTTGATTTGTGTCTGCGAAGGTCCCAGCAACATGAAATCGGCACCCGCAGCATTCACTATGGCGCTCACACCCATCACTTTGTAGTAAGTGACATCGCTGTAGGAGAATACACAGATATCCGCTTTCAGTTCACGTATCAGTTTTACCAAATCTGTTTCGGCATGGATGGGAATTCCCTGCGGGTAAAGCTTTCCGGCAAGTTCCGACGGATATTTCCGGCCGTCGATATCGGGAATCTGTGCTGCAGTAAATGCCACAACATTGTACATCTCGTTGTCGCGGAAATAGGTGTTGAAATTGTGAAAATCACGACCAGCTGCGCCGATGATAATTACGTTTTTCTTTTGTACTGGCATAGTAATAGGTTTTTATGAAGTTATTTTTGCAAAGATAATTTTTAATTTTGTTCAAAAAGAAATAATTCAATAAATATTTAGTAAATATACATAAATTAATTTTTAAATCGGCGTATTGTTAAAAAATAAACGGTGAATGAATTCAATATCAGTATATTAAGGTAGTGTAATTAAAAAAATCATGGTTTTCGGAATAAATCCCGAAACGCCTGTTTAATTATCAATTTTTCTTATCAACTATCAATTTTTACATTTCAACTTAAATCGCATTATGATTGTTTTACTTACAATTAAACAAAAATAACAATCAATTTTTTAAAAAATTGGAGACATTAAAATGACTAACACAGTTTTACATAAAGCCAGTTCGCGCGGACATGCCGATCACGGTTGGCTCAACTCATACCACACATTCAGTTTTGCCGGTTATCACAATCCTGAGCGTGTTCATTTTGGTATGTTGCGGGTGCTGAATGACGATACCGTGCAGGCCGGACAGGGATTCGGTACGCATCCGCACAACGACATGGAAATTGTCAGTATTCCGCTGGAAGGCGATCTCGAACACAAAGACAGCATGGGAAATAAGACGGTAATTCGTCATGGCGACGTGCAGGTGATGAGTGCAGGAACGGGAGTTTATCACAGTGAGTACAATCATAACAACGACCGGCAGGTGAAATTCCTTCAAATCTGGGTTTTCCCGGACAGGAAAGGTGTAACGCCTCGTTATGACCAAATCACGCTCGACGTAAACGACCGCCGGAATAAATTTCAGCAGGTAGTTTCACCCAATGCCGATGACGAAGGAGTTTGGGTACATCAGGATGCATGGTTTCACCTGGGGCAGTTTGACAAAGATTTCTCGCTTAATTATGATGTTAAAAAGAAAGGAAACGGAGTGTACGCTTTTGTTTTGAGCGGAGATTTTGAAGTGAACGGGCAGAAGCTGGAAACCCGCGATGGATTCGGAATGTGGGATTTGGATAATTTCAACGTGAAAGCGCTGACACAGGACGCAGAAATCCTGCTGATGGAAGTGCCGATGAGGTAGCCCTGGTAAACTTCAAAAAGCAAAAAACGACTATCGGGAATAGCTAATAGCTCCCGCAATTTTGAACTTTAAAAACCTCCCCTTTGGAGAGGTTTGGAGGGGCTTAAGTATTCCCCAATTCTTCCGCTGATTTGCATCAGTGATATTTCATACAGTTTGGCACTGTATTCGGCCGAAACCAGTCGCTCCTCGGCTGCCTGCAGATTGTTTTGCGCTTCCCGAAGTTGTAAGCCGGATAAATCACCCAATTTGTATCTGTCCATCGCAATTTCGTAATTCAACCGGGCATTTTCAAGGCTGATTTTTTCAAGAGAAAGCAGTTCGATATTATTCCGGTAAGACAGCCAGATATTGGTAAACTGGCTGTTAAGCGATAGTTTCAACCGGTCCTGTTCTAATTCTCTGTTTTTAATCTGTATGCGTGCATTGTTCTGTTCGCGTGCCTTATTGAATCCGTCGAAAAGCCGAAATCCAAGTGTCAATCCCACGTTAGGGCCCCACGTATTTTGTTTGTCCAGATTTCCCCGGTTATAATTGAAATGAGTTAAACCATAACCGGCATTAAGCCTCAGATAAGGAAAGTTCTGACTTAAAGCCGTTTTAAGGTCGAGTTCACTGATCACTTTATCTTTTTCAGCCAGTTTCATCAGAATATTATCGGTGTATATTCTTTCTTGTAGTGCCTTTTTATCCAGGATAGTAACAACAAGGATAGCCGTGTCGGTAGTTTGAAATTGCCTGTCGACATCCTGATTTCCCATTAGTTCGTTCAGTTTTATGCGCGATGTGTTCAGCAATTCATACTGATGCATCAGTCGTGAGCTGTCGGTGTTGAAGTCAACCCGTGCCTGCTGCAAGTCCAGCCTCGACATATTTCCAATCTGATAACGGGCTTCCACTATTCGCAGCCGCTCACGCGAAAGGCGAACTGCCGAACGCAGGTTTTTCATCCGAATATTTTGCTGTACGTAGTTGTAGTATTCTGCCGAAAGGTCGGCTATGAAATTCTCAACGACTGATTGCGTGTTCAGTTCGCCCATTTTTTGCAATTCTTGCAATTTTTTGTAGCTCGTTTGAGCCCTGAAACCTTCAAAAAGCATCCAGTTCAAGTTTACACCTGCATTCAGCGTTTCGGTGTGTGAACCGCGGATTTTTATTTTATCGCTTCCGTCCAAGGGTATTTGATTGCTTCCGCTTGCCGAAGTACCGAAACTGCTGCTGAGATCCACTGTAGGTAGCATGCCTGCGTTACCGCGTGTGGCATTGTTGTCGGTTATTTGCCGGTTGTTTCTCGAAATCCGGATATCGAAATTTTGCTCCAGTCCGATTTGCAGGCATTCTTCCAAATCCATTTTTTGCTGAGAAAAAGCAAGAAGAGGGAGGAAAAGTAATAGGACCCCTAACCCCCTAAAGGGGGAAAACCCGAAAAATGATACTTTAGTTCTTATACTTTGTTTTTTCATATTAAACGCAATTCTTAAATAGTCCACAACTATTCCCCCTTTAGGGGGGTAGGGGGCAGGTTTCTCTTCGTTGAAATATACATATACATCGCCGGGACGATAAAAAGGGTAAGCAGTGTGGAAATCAGCATGCCGCCCACCACGGCTACACCCATCGCAATCCGGCCGTTAGCGCCTTCGCCCGAAGCAAAAACCAACGGCAGTAATCCTAAAATGGTGGAAGCGCTTGTCATCAGGATGGGGCGCAAGCGCAGCACCGAGGCACCCAATATGGCTTCGGACTTATCCATACCGGCGTTTTGGCGCTGATTGGCAAATTCTACAATCAGAATCCCGTTTTTAGCTACCAGCCCAATCAGCATAATGAGTCCTATCTGACTGTAGATGTTCATGGTAACACCGGCTATCCACATGAAAAGCAGCGCTCCGCCTATGGCCAGAGGTACCGTGAACATGATGATAAACGGATCTTTGAAACTTTCGAATTGAGCAGCCAGAATAAGTATAATGAGCAATATGGCAAGTACAAAAGCAAAAAGGAGGCTCGAAGAACTTTCCCTGAAGTTACGCGATTCTCCTTCGAGTGCTGTTCGGAAAGTTTCGTCGAGAGTGGCTTTGGCTATGCGGTCCATTTCGTCAATTCCCTGTCCGAGCGAGTAACCGGGAGCCAGTCCGGCCGAAACAGTGGCTGAGTTGAATCGGTTGTAGCGATACAGTTGCGGTGGTGCCACCGTTTCTACGAGCTGCACCACATTGTCCATCTGAATCATTTGACCGGCCGAATTTTTAATATAAATGGATTTCAGATCAAGTGGTGTGTTGCGTTGCTGGCGGTTTATTTCGGCCAGTATCTGATATTGTTTTCCGTTCATGTAGAAATAGCCCATTCGCTGTCCGCTCAATGCATATTGCAAAGTCTGACCAATTTCACGGGTGCTCACTCCAAGCAATGCAGCCTTATCCCGGTCAATCACGATACGTGTTTCGGGTTTTGTAAATTTCAGATTGATATCAGACATCTGGAAGTACGGACTTTTGTTTACTTCGTCCATAAAAAGGGGAATAAATTCTTCGAGTTTCTGAATGTTGGGTGCCTGGAGTACGTATTGAATAGGCATTCCGCCCCTGCGTCCGCCAAAAGAGGATTGTTGCTGAACAAACGACCGGGCTGCGGTTTGAGGACGTACTGCTTTGGTCAGTTCGTCGGCTATCTCCATTTGGCTTCGCTCACGCTCTTTGATATCGGGTAGCGTGAGTCGTACCATGCCGAATCCACCCCGGCTGATGGTAATGTTCGATTCTCTTTCCGGTGCAACCGAATCGGCTATGCCGGAAATTTTTCCGGTATAATCTCTTACAAATTCATACGTAGCCCCTTCGGGTGCCGAAGTCCGGATGGTAACTTGTGAGCGGTCTTCCAGGGGCGCCATTTCAGCCGGAATAATGTTCCAAAAAAGGAAAATCAGGCCAATGGTAACCACTATAATGGGAATAACCAGCCATTTTCTGCCAATAAAACTTTTCAACATGTTTTCGTATCCGGAATTCATTTTCTCGAAAAATGGTTCTGTTTTTTCCTGAAACCAATTGTGTTTTTCTTTCTTTTTGAGCAATTTAGCCGAAAGCATCGGGGTAAAAGTCAGTGCTACGAACGAAGAAATAAGTACCGAACCTGAAATTACAATACTGAATTCGCGAAAAAGCCGTCCGGTCATTCCTTCCAGAAAAACGATGGGGAAAAACACCGCAACGAGTGTAATGGTAGTGGAAACGACTGCAAAGAAAATTTCTTTCGAACCTTCGATGGCTGCTTTCCGGGGATTCATGCCGAGTTCTATTTTCTTGTAAATATTTTCGGTAACCACGATGGCATCGTCCACCACCAGCCCCACAGCCAGAACTACTGCCAGCATCGAAAGTACGTTGATGGAAAATCCGGCCAGATACATCACGAAAAAAGCGCCGATGAGCGAAACCGGAATGACTAAAGCGGGAATCAACGTTACCCGCCAGTTTCGAAGGAAAAGAAATATTATTATCACTACAAGCGCAAATGCAACATATACCGTGGATTCTACTTCGGCTATGGATGCCCTGATAAATCGGGTATTGTCAAAAACCACATCCACCTTCACATCTTCGGGCAGGTCTTTTTGCATCTGTTGCACACGCATGCGGGCTTCGTCGGCAATGTTTATCTGATTAGCGCCGGGCTGAGGAATGATAATCGTACTTACCATCGGGATACCATTCAGCCGGAGGATGTTTTTGCGGTTTTCGCTGTCCAGTTCTGCATAACCAATATCGCGGAAACGAACAATCCGTTTGTCGTTTTCAATCAGAATAATGTTATTAAATTCTTCGGGAGTAATCATCAAACCCATCGTACGGATGGAACGTTCAATCTGATCGCCTTCGATGCTGCCCGCCGGAAGTTCAATGTTTTCGCGGTCGAGTGTGTTTTTTACATCCAGTGGTGTGATGTTGTAAGCTGCCATCTTGGTCGGATCAAGCCACAGACGCATGGCGTAGCGGTTTTCGCCCCAAATTTCCACTGCACTTACATCCTGAATGGTTTGAAGGCGCTCCTTTACCGTCAGTTCGGCGATTTCGGTGAGTTCCAGCAGCGACCGGTTCGGACTCTGAACAGTGATTTGCATGATCGGATCGGCATCGGCATCGGCTTTTGAAACGGTTGGCGGATCCACATCGCGCGGAAGATAGCGCTGTGCCCGCGATACCTTGTCGCGAACATCGTTGGCAGCAGTTTCCATGTCCACGCTCAGCTCAAATTCAACGGTAATTCTTGAGTTACCCTGACTGCTCGAACTCATGAGCGACCGGATGCCCGGAATTCCGTTGATATTTTGCTCCAGCGGTTCGGTAATTTGCTTTTCAATCACATCTGCATTGGCACCGGGATAAGAAACTGATACCGTGATGATTGGATTGTCTACACTCGGGTATTCCCTTACAGCCAGGTAGGTGTAGCCAATACCTCCGAGAAGCAGGATAATCAACACAAAAACTGTGGACAATACTGGTCGTTTTATGCTAAGTTCGGATAGATTCATAATGATACAAGCCCCCTAGCCCCCTAAAGGAGGAATAAAAGTACATTTAGTAAACATTTTAATAATTTTGATTTTTTGTAAAAAATAATATTTTCAAAATAGAATGAGTTGATATTCAACTAATTCCCCTTTCAGAGCCTGTTCCTGCCTGTTCCGATTTTATATCAGGAAACTTCATTCTGGAGGGTTAGGGGGCAGCTTGTGTCACCACTTCCCCCAGTTTCACCGGCATGCCATCCCTGAGTTGCATCACTCCGGTAGTAAGCAGCGTATCGCCAACCGAAATTCCACTTACCACCTGTACGGAGTTTTCGGTACGAAGTCCTTTGGTGAGTACCACTTGTTTGGCTTTGCCGTCTTTGTAGATGAAAGCGATGTCACGCCCCATTTCAGCGATGGATGCGATGCTTG
Organism: Bacteroidia bacterium; assembly: GCA_009929445.1. Taxonomy (GTDB): domain Bacteria; phylum Bacteroidota; class Bacteroidia; order Bacteroidales; family Paludibacteraceae; genus UPXZ01. The sequence goes on along the minus strand of SAAL01000002.1, from coordinate 59,792 downwards.
GAATGACTACCGTGTTGGTGATTTGTCTGAGCCGGATTTCAACCGTTGCCGATTGCCCTGCTTTGAGTCGGCCTCCGGGATTGGGGTAGCGTGCGCGGGCTTTCAGTGAGAGGGTTTGAGCATCGAGCTGCGATTCAATGGCATATACCACAGCTTCGTAGGCATTTTTGTCATTATCTATTCCAAAATTCAACCGCGTTCCGGGTTTAATTTCGTCCACCTGCCGCTCGTTGACAGAAAATTCCAATTTTAGCGGCGAAATCTTTGTCAGTTTGGCAATAACTACCGTAGGAGATGCATAAGCGCCGTTGCTCACTTGTCTGAGTCCGATTATTCCGCTGAACGGAGCCCGCAGTTCGGTCTGTGCAATGCGGGTTTTTATCAGTTCGATATCGGCTTTCAGCTTTTCCAGTTCGGTCACTACCACTTCGTAGGTTTCCTGGCTTACAGCATCTTTTTCAAGCAATGTTTTTTGCCTGAAAACCCTTTCGTTGGCAAGCGGAAGCTGCGTTTCGAGTTTTTTTAATTCGGCCTGAAGCGGTTTGTCGTTTATTTTGGCAAGCAGTTGACCCTGATTCACGTAAGAACCTTCCTTGAAGTGAATATTGGTAATTTTTCCCGAGGTTTCGAAACTCAAATCCACCTCTTCATCGGGCAATAAAATGCCTTTAGTACGAAATACATCGTTCAGAGTGCTGTATTGTAACACCAATCCTTGTACTACCAGTGGATTACGTTGTCCCCCTGCCTGACCTTTTGGAACCGGTTTTTTGTCTTCCTTTTTCTGACTCTTTTTAATCATGGGGAAAAATGCCATACCAATAATGAGTAAGCCGGTTATTGCTATTACAAAAATTCTGGTTCGTTTTGTCATAGGGTGTACGAATATTTTGTTTGAAAATTCACTCAAAATTACCTATTTAACGTTGATTTAACATAGTATGTTCTCAGTTTTTATCATTTTTTGAGAAATTCAAACATATTTCCTGTCAATACATACTCCAAAATCATTCACCGGATTATGAGTTATACAATTCTGCATTTTTGGAAATATAATCGCAAAAACAAAAAGTACGGAAATACAAAACAAAAAGTACAAAAATAGCCTGAGAGACAGGCCATTTTTGTTTTTAAATCTTTTTGTCGTAGGTGGCGTATTTTTCAACCTGCGGTATTTCGCGTTTAAAACCTTTTTCAAGGTTGATTAAACAGCGTTCTAACGTTCGTACCATTGCCTGGATTATTTCCCTTTCATAGAACTCTTTCGGCCTGGCGGTGTGATCTATTTTTATAATCTCCTGCTCACAGATATGTCCGGTGTCGAGTCCTTCGTCTGCCCAAAACCAGGTGGCGGCCGTAGTTTGCTTGATATAATTCGAGCTGTGAACACAGATTCTTTGGTAGATGAAACATATTATGCGTCAATTGATTTTCTTCAATCTTTATTGCCGGAATCGGATGAAGCAAAGAAAATGAATCTGAAAATCTAACTAAAAAAAAGCCCCTTCGGGTATGCGGGTTGTTCGCATTTTGTGCAGTTGGAAGTTCAGAGAGTCAACTGCAACCGGGGGGCTTTCCTGCTTTTAAGTCAATTGTTTCCACCCCCCATTTTTATTGTTAAATTCTACTCCGTTATTAGTAATTCTAATGCCGCTCTGTCCGTTTGGCGAAAGTAGTTCTATATTCCCCCTCACTTTCAGCCCCTCCGTACTTGAATAGTAAACATATTTCAGAGCATCCCAGAAAGAATAAAATCCGTTATTGCCTATTTTGGTACGGCTGATGTAACCAACTGAGTAAATAATTGAGCTTGATTCTCCTGTAATGCTCGCGCTGTTCAAATAGTTTACTCCTAATTCATACAAACCACCTGCCACGCTGTGAATATTGTATGAACCCGGTGGGAGCATGACTGCGTAGAGTTTATTTGTAATAAAATCTTCACCATTATCTGAATATACAGTGGCACCGTTTGCATCAGTTATATAAACGCTCCATACACCATTTCCATCAAAGTTTGGAGATGGGCTTGCGGTAGCCTTAAACCTCACCTGGCTGTCTATTTGTAATACGATAGACTGTGTAATAGCGTGTGCATCAGAATTGGAAGTGTTGTCTTGCCATGTGCTCTGATACGAAATTGATGACGGTACTGGTGAGAGCAAGGTTGGAAGCGTTTCTACCGCTTGTTCGGTAAGTGTGATTGTGTCTGACTGCAAAGCGCCTCCCGTTACGCTTAAGTTTCCGATTTTCCCCTCGTTCGCTGTTATTTTTCCAATTACTTCAAGTAAAGAACCGTCTGCATTCCATTTTATTTTCCCGCCTGCCAGGTGGCCGCTTCCGTCTTTTCTTAAAATTATTTTCGCCAGCATTGAAAGGGCATTCGCATATGTCCCCCCCGTCCAGAACCCAATATTGTCGTTTAGCCCTGACATCCCTCCGCGGATATTACCGTCCGGGTCTTTCATCATGAGCAGGTTGGTGGCCAGCAGTCCTCCTTCGATTTCCGTACTACCCTGAAGCGCCTCGGTTACGTGGCGAACGGCGGGACTGAACGCAGATGCTTTGTTGCCCTCCTGCAGCATGAGCTGATCGAATGCAATAATATTGCCGGAGGTACTCCCTGACATTCCCGCATAAATTATGAGGCTGTAATATCCGGAGGCTGGTACAGTAAATGTATAAACCTGCCGGCTTGCGCTTATATTCATATCATCAGTCACTACCTGAGCAGTCAGGTTTACGAAATCATAAAGTAACGCTCGTACTTTTGTTGCTGTCCCTGATATTTTAGCAACAGAACCGACTGAAAGTACGTAGGTTTTGCCATTAGTCAGGTAAGCACCTGCTGCAACTAAAAGAGCCTGTCTTGCGCTGTAGTACGATGTAAAGTGAGAATTGAATGTTGACGCGTTTACGCTGCTGCTTGAATTCATATCAACCAGGAGCGGTGTGATGTAACCGCTCAGGTTGTTGTATGCGGTCATGTAGGCAGTCTTACTCACCGCTCGATTGTCGGCCATTACGGCGATTTTCGGCTGCTCGAGTTGCATGGCATCCCAGATTGCTTTAACGGTTGTTTTTTCGCTTGCTGAAAGTGTGTTGTCCGACGATATCGCTCCGAGTGAATTCATCGATGAGCTTGCCTCGCTGCCGAACAATACAGAGTAGTAGTAATTATTCGACCCGGCTGTCAGCGTTCGTTTGCTCCCGACTATCAGGTTTTCGCCACCAACGTATAAATTAGCAATCAGGTTGTTTGCGTATGTTTTGGCAGCAGTTGCAACTGCATTGTATATGTCTTGACGTGCGTCGTAGTACCACTTAAAAGCGGCCCTGAATTCCGACCCGTTGATGTCGCTCGTGGTTGTAAGGTTGGCCAGCAATGTCGGAATATAGCCGAGCAGGTTATCGAATGCGTCTGTGTACCCGTCGTAGCTCTGTCCATAGGTGTCCGCGTAGATGCAAATTTTTTCGTATTCCGAAACAATGACGTCCCACTCTTTTTTTATTGCTTGCTTTTCTGATGGTGTCAGCTTGTTGTCACTGGCGATATCGGTTAGTAGCGCGTTGGCAGTGTTGGCAGCTGACTGCGCATTGTTGGCGGTTGACTGTGCATTGTTGGCGGCTGTATCATCCGTGTAACGAACCTTTTTTGTCCAGTGAGCGGCATTATATACCTCGCTCGATTGCGTTGCAGTCAGGATGTCCCCGGCTTTGTATGCAACACCGTTGACCGTTGCGTCTGATGCAAGAACCCATGTGTCCCCGTATTGGTACTTTGACGGTTGAATAAGATATGTTGTACTTTTCCCATCCGCTGCGGCTTGTGCTGCGGCAGCCTGAAGCAACGCTTTCACTGCATCGCTGTCGGCAATTGGCGTCCAGCTGTAAACCCCGGAGTTTTTCACGAACCTCCAACTCTTTCCGGCATCCGGTGTTGTCGAAGCGTCGATGTATCCCTGTGTGTTGGTGAACGTGTCCCCTACGTGTCTGTCACGTTCTATGTCGTCCAGCCAGGTGTTTGCCGGGTGATTCGATAAAGTTGGTGAGTATGCGTAGAACCAGTTTGTAACTTCCCCGTCCACCTGCTGCTGAATGGCTGCGAATTTGGAATTGTAGTCAGTTACATTATCTAAAGCCTCCTGTCTTGCATTTTCCGCGTCGATTAACGCCTGATTTGCGGTTGCCTGTGCGTCCTGAATGTCCTGAGCAGCTGCGGCCCATTCGCTGAGGTTGGCCAGCCCTGACGAGCCGGCTGTGAACGATATTTTTCCGCCGATGATTCCGTTAAGCAGGTCAAAAAATGTATTTCCGTCCTGGGAAACAATCCTATCGGTCGTCATCCTGCCAGGCAGAATTTCGGTAAATCCATACACCGGAGCAAAGGAGCGGTCGCCGCCCTGCTCGCTGTTGAGTATGCCGATAAGGAAGTGGTAGAATCCCGATACGGATTCCATGCCGATAGCGGTTTCGGACAAAATATAAGTGCCTGCCGTCCCTGTTTTTGCGCATTTCGCGTATAGATAATAGGCTTTGTCAGTATTGGTAAGTGGTGGAGATGTGTAGCCGGATAAATCCCAAAACTTATAAGTTCTTGCCCTGCCTGCGCTCGACATCTCGGTAATGCCGAGCGTCATATGCTGAATAATCCCGACGGCGGCGGTGAGTACTTTAGTGAGGGGGTTGAACGTGATGTTATGATCCACGCGTACCGGAGTAGTTTTACTGTTTACAAACCGGAACTGCAACGATTCATCTCCGGCAATGAGCTGCATGGTCTTAATGGTGACCGGGTTGATGGAGCCGGAAAAATTAAGCAGCGACTGCTCCAGCATGGCTTGTGTTTCCTTCGTGTCGCGCCATTGCCTTTGAGCAAATCGGATCATGTCCCTGCGGTTCTGCTCTACGATTACCTCTTCCGCCTCAAGCTTTGCCAGCCCGGACGAGAAACTCCCGGATACCGGGGCATTACTAAGTGTTATTTCGGGCTTATGCGGTGAGTTTACGTAATCTTTCACCGACACGATGCGGATAACTTCGCCACCGGGCAGAAACTGCGGGTCGGAAAATAGAACGTGACCGCCGGGAACTATTTTCCCACCGATTTGGAGCCAACGGCTTTTTGACCACACGTCGTCCAGCTCTCCGGTAAACTGAAATTTCTGCGCTTCGTTTTCGGCAAAATATTTTACCGCTTCGCGCATCATATCCCACGAAGCACCGGATTTATCTAAATCTTTCCGAATGTAATCATCCGGGAGCGAAATGTTGAAAACAGCGTATTTATCGCCAACGGCGGGCACGAATAAACCTCCCGGCATTATCTGTCCGTCCTGCTCCTGCGGAACGAGCTTGAACCGCCTTTCGGCGTGAATGTAGCCTGTTAAATCGTTTTCGGTCTGCTCAATGTCAAATTCCCGCCCTGCAAGTATTCCGGATTGAAATACAATTGTTGCTTTTTCGCCTGCAATCCGGCAGTCCCGGAAATTGAGCGTGGCGGGAATGGAGTTGTCTTTAATATCGTAGAAATTTTTAGAAGCATCCACAGCAATAACTTGGCTCACGGTTCCGACGCGTTTCGGATAAATATCCGAAGCATCGTAACTGTCTTCGGTTGGGAATGTGTTGCCGTCGCGGGTGATAAACATTCCGTCTGCATCGGTGCGGTAGGTTTTACCTTCGTAAACCAAAGTGGCGGATTTTGGAAGTAAAAGCGTGGAGCTTCCGTATTTTGAACGGTCGATATTCCGTTCTCCGCCCTGCACGTAGAGCCGCCCGATGGGAATTTTATCGCCGTCGTTCATCCGCCCGGTACCGGATTTGAAACCGTTACCTTTGCCGTAAGATAGCGGGAGTGGATCTGCCTTGAATTTCTCTACCTTGCGCAGGTGGATAGTCTTTCCGATAATTTCCCACTCAGTGGAAAATTCCGAAGCCAAACGCCCCAGCACATCAAAGCAGCTTTCGTGGTTGAAAGAAATGAGTTTCTCCGTCGCATCGATGCAGGTGCCGACCGACCAGCCGGAGTCGTGCAGGTTCATATTCTGAACAATGCGGGTAACAAAATCCACCGGCTTAGCCGTGAGCGGAAATTTGAGCCTGTAAGGAATTGCGGCGGTGTCTTTGAACTTAAAACGTTTGAGAAATTCTCTATTTCCGTGAAGTGTGAGTGTATATTCAAAATTACGGCTATTGTACTTTTTGAAATTCTCCGGGTAAAACAGCGTATATCTTTGCCCCTCAAAATCAACGTATGACCCGACCGAAATGGTAATCGTACCCGGCGTTGAAAAATGAAGCGTCAGGCTGTCATCGTTCATGATGGAGCGATAGCGCACGGAGCGGTCATCTACCTGAATGTCGTAGAGCTGCGTATGGGCGGGGGAGAAAATTTTCATTTAACCGATTTTATAAAAATGAATGAAGCAGTGCAGAAATCAGTAGCATTACCGGCAAAGGCCACAGTTGTCAAACTAACATATTGATTCATATAGTGTGGCTGCAATTGCCGGTACGCTTGCTGATGCATTGTGAACTCTCTTTAGATATTATAATAATACTGCTCTGCCGCCTGCGTGAAAACAGAATTAACAATATTCTGCAGCAGCGCATCGTCAACCGCCGCGGTCGTCTGCTGGTGCTCTACGACCAGGAACGTGAGGTGGTTGATCCAGTCCCCGAAGATGTTGTTGCGTACCCGCTGTGCGTACTTGCGCACCAGCATATCGATGTTGGTATCGTTGATTAAATCCTTGGCAGCTTTCAGCGCAGCCATCCTTATTTTTGCTTTGAACTCGTCGTTGATTAATAACGATGCTTTTTCTTGAAGTGTCATAGTGTTTATTTTTAATTCTAAAATTTATTAAGGTATCGTGACAAAACTGCATTTTCATCAATTTGCTGTGTTTGTCCCATAACGTAACATATAGTGCCACTCGATGGAATTAAATAAAATTTCCCATTTGGAGCTAAAACGATGCTGGATAATCCTGCTACAGAAGTGATAAGAGTGTGTGTTTTACTGCTTACATTTATCTCAATTATACTACCATTGCTATATGGAATTGCGTAAAGTTTTCCATTAGGGCCTAAAGTTACTCTGGAGTATTGTCCAATAGTACTTCCAATTTTTGTAGCTGTTCTATTTATAGGGTCTATCTCAAGAACTTTACCTGCTTTATAAGGAACACAATAAATATTACCATTGGGAGCTAAAGTTGCTCCTTGATATTTATTAGTACCAGTTATAGTTCCGAATGTACTGACTGTATCATTATTCGGATCTATTTCAAGAATTGAAGTTGAATCATATGGTGAACAGTATATTTTACCATTTGGAGCTAAAGCACCTCCTATCCATTTATTGCCGGAGCCTAAACTACCTATTTGGTATGTTGAGTGGTTGGAAGGATTTATTACTAATACTGACGTTGCAGCAAGTGGAATACAGTATATTTTGCCGTTTGGACCTAAAACTGCGCCGATATATTTATTGTCCCCTGGAATACTTCCAAATTCTACTACAAGGCCACTAATCGGGTCCATCTCAAGAATAGTAGATGCATACCTTGGAACCCCATATATTTTACCGTTTGTAGCCAAAACACCACCTGCCCATTTACCAGTAGTTGTTGAAAAAGAACCCATAATACTGATTGTATTATTACTTGTGTTTATCACAAGAGCAGTTGTAGCATCATTTGGAATGCAATATATTTTACCATTTGGTGCTAAAACTCCTCCATTCCATTTATAAGTACCCGTGATTGGAACGTTTATAGAAACTAAAGGTGATGTGGAAAAAGGCCTGGTAAAATCATTTGATAACACAGTTAAAAATTGTTCACCATTATTTTCATTTAAATCCCAATCAGGGTACGTTGTCGTCTCCTGATACACCGTCAGCTCAGCTTGCGCCTGCACTCCTTCATTGGTAGTCTTCACATTCACAGTCGTCTGCCTCGGTATCCCAGTGCTATTAGGAGCAGAGGAAACGAGGATGCCCCCGCTGTTCATATCGAAAGCGAGGGTATCTCCGTTTGACCATTGTTTGTTTACTACAGCCATTATTCCACAGTCCAGCTGGTGTTAGAAGTAACAGTGATAGACTGCGCAGTTCCTTCCCAAGTGAGGTCGATAGTAGCAGGAGAAATACTCAAAGATGCATCTCCAGCAGCCTGCGTAAGGGTACAGTTAGACGTCTGTCCACCGTTGGCCATAACCGTTATCTGCTTGCTCAGCGAAGTAATTCCCACGTTGGCTGGTACGGTGATAGCGATGGAGAATGCAAATTCCTGTGCTGCTCCCGGGTCTCCGGTAATTGCTACGCCATTGTTTGTACTCACCGAATTAGCCAGGTAGGAGTTCGGTAGTGTAATGACCAGCGAACCCGTACCGAGCGCAAAGGTCAGCTTTGTAGAGTTGGTGGTTCCAGTGATCGTCACCACGCCTCCTGCCTTAGAGGCCGATGCCGAAGTCTGAATCTGCACAAACTCCGGCTTCCCCGCCTGATTGACCGTAGCAACCTTGTCGGTGACGCCTGATGCCTTGAATGTAACTGTAGTGGAACGTGCTACACGTCCCGTGTGGGCTGCGGCCGTGCTAACTGACACGTTACCGTTTCCCGAACCTGTTGCCGGTGTGACCGACAGCCATGATGCTTTTGCCATAATTGTTAATTTATTAGAGCCCTGCCCCTAACCCCGAAGGGGGAATAAGAGAACGAGCAGTTTTTTATTTAAAAAATTTCCATTTATTTCTATTCTCTCTTTAAGCCTTCCCTTCGGGAAGGTTTGGATGGGCTATTGCACCGTCCAGTCCACATTAGAGCGCACTGTAATGGTTGATTCAATATCCGTAACCCATAGGAATACAGGATCAATGATAAGGAATGCGTTGTGTTTCCATACCAGACGGAGCGTACCATCCGATGCTCCTGCATAGATTCTGTCAATAATTTTTCTCGCTCCACCTTTATCAAAGTAGGCAATTGACAACAGCTGTTTTCCGTACTTATCATAAATCATTATTCAAAAATCGCATAAAATTCATTTGGATTTCCTGTCTCAGGCAAGTTATCAACTACATGAATCCGTGTTTTCGTTTTCGCCCACTCTTCTTCTGTCATTGCCGGACTGTCCTCTGTAGTATCGAGATAGCTTTGATACGCTGATTTCCCGGTGTAGAACGTGGGGACTTCCACGTTTTCATGTTTTATGACTCCCGTTTCCACCGCCCCGACAGATATTCGCCTCAGCGGCACAGGTGTAATCTCTGTATTGATCATGTTATCTGTGTCTTTTTAACGTTAAAAACTTCAACAGCTGGTTTCCATATCGGCATAAAACTGCCGGCATATTCCAGTTTAAACTCTACGCTCCATTTTCCCGGGGTCATCAGGCTTGTCTTTTCCTGGCTGAAAAACATTCCTATCAATTTTTCACCGGATGCGCTCTCGTCAGTGATTGTTCCCTCACTTTTTGAAAAAGTAAAAGAAGCGTCCGGTTCTCCCGCTATATAAAATTTCGCTGCAATATCCTCAAACATCTCCCAGCTGTCCGGGAGCTGGAAAAGCTTCTTGAACTGTTCGCCCTGTCTTATCGTGTCCATATTATAGTGTTTGAAAAATCAGTTGAAATCCAACCCGCACTTTTTTAGAAAAAATAGTAAGTTTTGTAAAATTGCTCATTGCTTTGTAGTAGCACAACCGGTCAGTATCAGGCGTACTCAATTCTATTGGTGCCGCGCTATTCATTATGCCGAAAAGTGCGTTGTAATTATTGTAAAATTCCGATAATGTCCCGGCGCTCATTACACAGTCAATCGTAACTTGTTTCGATTCCTTTTTGCGGATAATGGCCACGTCAGCCCAAATTCCGTCTATATGATTAAATGACCGCTCTAAGGTCGATTTTGGAGATGCCGGGCGTAAAACAGTTGAATAAACTTCTTTCACTATAATTCCGTACTGCGACAAATCAACCCCATTTAGCTGAATGTGAATTGCGCTCGCTCCCTCCCCTTGTGGGAGGGACGGGGTGGGGTTAAACAGCTGCACCGGATCATCCATCATATATTCAACAGTAAGCTTTCCGCTTTTCTTCCCGGACTTTGCCAGTCCCCCTTTGTGTGTATATTCTCCAAATCCGAGAAACCGGAGTGAGAAAGTTTTCTGAAATTCCTCTACATAAATATTCCGGTAACCGGGCTGGAAGTGCAAGTTTTGAAAGGCATTTAAACGCTGCATAAATTGTGTTTCATTGGGTGCGGAAAGATAAAGCTGAACGCTCACTTTTTTCGGGTTAAAACTCAAATCCGAAAAATCTACATCCAGCCCGTCATGCTCCGCCCAGTTATTTTGTGCCGGTTCCCGGCGCTCCGGAAACGACAAAAAATCGTTTGACCCTCCGCGAAGGATAAACATGCCAAGTGTCCGTATGTTAGTTCCGTCGATAATCATCTTTTCACATTCACTCCATCTCTATTTAATTTTTCAATCCCTTCTGCAATATCCTCCAACCTTTTATTATATGACGTATTTTCTGCAATTACATTCAGCACGCTCAAAATGGTGCGCGTGATTAGAAGCATGTCCTTGCCGGTTTCTGTACGTGCAGCTGCCAGCACATTGGCCGTTCGAAACTCACCCGCCATAAAGGTGATGGTGCCGCTGAGTTCATCGATACTGTCCTGGCTTGCCTGGGCAATCCCTTTTGATGCGGAGCGCCTGGCCGCGTCATCCTGATTGGCAAATAGTTCATCATAAGCGGATAGTGCTGTGTTAAATGCTGTCCCCGCATTTCGGATCATTTCCTCAAAGCGCCGTTTTTCGTAGTCCGATAAATCGCCGTCACCCATTGCTCCGGCAAGGTATTCGGTTGCCTCATCCATTTGTTTTTCAAGAAAGCGTTTGCTCAGTGCATTCACCACCGCGTTGCGAAGCACGTCATTGATTACGTCGCCCATTGCTGTGAATGCGTCCTCGCCCGTGCGGGCTGCCGAAACAAGTGCATCGGCAAGCGTGCGGGCTAAGTCCCTGGCGTTGGTCTGTGCCAGGTCTTCGGTAATGGACTGAATGGTATCGTCTATTTCGCCTTTCAGCGCGTCGATTTCTGCACGCCATGCAGCAATATCTTCCTGATTTTGTTTCTTTTTCTTTTTCTGCTGTTCGAGCGCAATCAGCCGCTCGTTCTCGGCTATCTGCTTCCGCAGGTTGGCAATGGCTTCTTTCTGTTTTTTGTACACATCGGTTCCGAGTGCCTTATCTACCTCACGCTGAAGGTTGGTATAAGCGTGGGCTAAGTCGTCAAGATTTTTTTTGTGCTCTTTTTGTTTTTTCGCGATGTCTTTGCTTTTCTTGTCGAAAAGGGAAATGGCGTTTGCAAGCAGGTTGACCGCACCCGTTATTATCTGCACCGGATTCCCGGTTGCGATACCCATTGCGATATCGGCTGCTCCGCCAACCATCCCAATCACTTCATTGGCCGTTTGCTTCTCTTCCTCGGTGAGCAGCCCGAGTTGATCCAGAGCACCGACTACCGTTCCGAGAATCTCCTGCACGCCCGCGAGAGAAACTGCAGCAGCTTCAGCTGTGGTGGCAAGCGTTTTGTTGGCGGCATCTTCCAACTTGACTAATTCCCCCGGTGTTACGGATTTTCTTTTGTCGTCAAGTTCCTTTTTTGCTTTTTTATAGTCATTCAGCCCTTTTATCAGCTTGGCGAATGGGTTATTTTCGTTTTTGGAATTTTCACGGGAAACTTGCGTTTTATTCAAATCGCCAATCATCCGATCGGCGTCAGCGCGTGTGAGTTTATTTTCAATTACGAGCGCTTCAATCCGTTTTTTTATGTCGCTGACAAGCTGCTCGGTTGCTTCTTTTGAAGCTTGTATTTTTTCATTCGTGGCTGTTTTGTAGATATCGGTGCTCTCAAACATCTCGGCCGTGAGTTCCGAAATCCGTTTATCTCGTTCCATCCGAGCGGCGTTGGCGGCTTCGGTGTTACCGGCTTTCTCCAATTTATCAATATCCTGCTGGTAATCGTACCGGATGTTAACTTCTTCCGACGCGTATTTTCGGGCCAGGTCGGTGATTTCCCTGGCGTTTGCCTCGGTGGCTTGTTTTCTTTTTTCTTCCGCCGCATTGGTAATTTTCGTTTTTTCGGCTTCGATACCCGCGAGCGTTTCCGGATCAATGCCCGGAATGCTCTTAATATCTGCCTGCGGATTTTTCTTCCCGGCATCGCTTTTATTATATTCGTCCAGGATTTGTTGCTGATGTTTTTCTATCCGGTCAAGTTCCTCATCCTTCTCATTATCTATCTGCTTCAACCGCTTGTCAAGACCGTCTTGCATTATATCAATCATCAAGGCATTGGTGCGTTTCCGTAAATCTGTAAGTTGGTCGTCAAGTTCGGCTTGAGCGTTATACTCTTCTTTGGCGGGTGGCGCGGAGGAAGAAGAGCCGCCGGAGGATTTGTCGGGACTTTCGAAAACAGATGTAAAAACATTCTTATCGCCTAATAATTTTTGAAGTTCGTCTTCCTTCTGTTTTTTTCCGGCCTCTATCCCGGATATTTGGTTTATCCATTTTTTTGATTTATTTTGAAAGAATTTATTTGAAATTTCATCGTAATTGGTAGGCGTAAGTAATTTGGCAGCACCTAATCCCATTCTTTCCAAAAAAGTAACCGGGTCAGAACCGGTACTTTTCAGGTTGTCAATATTAGCGGTGTCTTCTTCAATGCCTGCAATCAGCTTTTTTGCTTTTTCAACCTTGTAAAGGCTAACCAGGTAATTTTTAAGCGCCGTGTCCGCGTTACCGATGAGCTGTCCCTCCCGATTGATATAGCCGTTGTAATCAGGCATCAGCTTGTTCAGTTTTTCTACCGCCTGCTTCCGAAGGTCGAGGTTCTTGGTGTGGTCGCCTGCCACTCTCATTAGTTGCTCAGCGGCTACCTTTTCATCAGCCATGCCTTTAATAGCGCCTTTTTCTATATCGGCAAATTCCTTTTTCAGCCGATTAATTTCTTCCTGCTTGGTTTTGTATCTTTCGTAAAGCCCAATCAGTGCGGAAATTGCAATCGTCAGCCCAAATGAAGCAACCGCCGTGAACCGTTTCGCGGCCACTTCGCTCATTTTGAAAGTTTTTGCCACCCATTCGTTGGCCTTGGCAAGAAACAGTTTGGAGCGGGTAAGTTTTTCGACATTTCCCTTGCCTAAATTCATCAGGTCGTTGGAAATATCCTGCAGGTCATTGGATTTTGTAAGGATATCGGCAAGTTCGCCGCCCACTTGATTCAGTTGCTCGCTCGCGCTGGAAAAGTCCTCGATTGTAGCCGTTCCGGACTGGAGTACCGCTTCTACATCTGAGACTTCTTTTTTTGCTGATTCCAGCGACTCGCCCAGGATATCGCTCGCCTTTTTCAGCTTGCTTACATCACCTGAAAGCATGTCACTCGTATTGGAAATATTCGTAGCGGTTTTACTGAGATTTTTCTCAATATCGGCAATCAGCTTTTTACGCTGCTCAAGCATAGACTCAACCTGCTCCTGCATCTTTTTCGCTGCCTCGTCCATTTCGCCCATCGCGCCGGTGGCCTTTTTGCCCTCCTCGGTCACGTTCTGCTTCATCCGTATGTCTATTTCTACAGGTTCCATCCAGTCGGCCCCCTAACCCCGTTCGGCTGAGCTCACGTCGAAGCCTAAAGGGGGAATTTTGCAGGGTGATTTATTTTTTTTAAATAATTAGATTATCGCTCTCTTACTTCCCCTTTAGGGGACTGAGGGGCTTTCCGTCCCAGTATCCTTGCCACATCCTCCGCACTTTCTGCCACGGGTGCGGGTGGTTTTCCATTTACGTAGCGGGGTGCATCTGCCATCTCGAGCAGGTACATAATCCAGGGCTGTCCCCACAGTAGCTCGTCGTGCGTGAGTCCGCGTTTTTCTTTTAACTGTCCAAATAATCCGAAGGGGCTATGGAGACCGTCGGTGTAGCCCTTTACCTCCCCTCGCTTTCCTGACCCGGCAGTTTCCTCGTCATCATCTGATTCATCAGGTTGCTGAAATAGCCGGTAATATTCGTAAAATCCACGTGCCTGTTGATATTGGCAATGTGCAGGTAGATTTGGAAAAGCTGAAATGCCGGTACGCTTTTTTCCAGTCGCCGGGCAAGCCGGTTTACTTTTTTCAGCTCCTTTTTTCCGTTCAGGACTGCGGTGGCTATCAGCCGGCATACTTCGGTAATCTTTTCATTCGCCTGGTGCCCGGTTAGATTTTCCATCTCATTTTCCAGAATGATCCGGGATAACTCTGCTATCGTTCCGGCATAGAGCGGTTTTATTTCCACCACATTCCGCTGCAGCAGCCGAAAAACAAACGGGGCGTCAACCGTAAATCTGACGCCCCGTTGTAATAGTAAGTTAGCAGCTGCCAGTTTGGTTTCGCTGTCTGTCATAGTGCGTTACACAGTTATCTTTTCCTGAATCACAAAATCAGCGTCCCAGCCGGATTGTGCCATGGCTTTGAATTTGAACGGATATTTCATCAGACCGGCAGTGCCCAGGTTGCCGTTAAACAGTACGTACCCTTTTGCGTTGGGAATCACGATTGCGCCGCCGCTTTTCAAGCGGAAACGTATTGCTTTGTTGATAAGTACCTTTTTGGGCGAGTGGGTATATACGCCGTTGGGCGATGCGCCCGTTACTGCGCCGCCAAGTATTCCGGCCAATTCGTCCAGTGTTGCTTTGATGAAGCTGCCTACTGCCGTTACGCCTGTTCCGGTGATATCATAATCTTCCGGAGCATCATTTTCATGGGAGAACACCTCCTCCTCGGTCGGGTCGCCTTCCACCACGGAAACCTCGTCGTCTCTAAGCGTAAGCGGCTGCTCGACCCATACGGCGGTGGCCAGTCCGGCGGCCGAGGTGATTACCGGTGCAAAGTCGATGCCGCCAATGCGGGCTTTTAATAATGTTGCCATAAATTTTTAATTGGTTGTTAAATGCTATTTAAAATTTAATTTTTATGAGTTTCCACGCTCCAAAAAGGAGTAGTAGGAGTAAACTGATATTTCCGATTTTGGAGGTAAACGCCTGCCATCGGGTTTGCCTGTATTCCACAGTCGGCACTTCCACCGTTACCGGGATTTCTTTGTAAACAATGCTGTCACGCACAGTCGCTTTGTGAGGAGCCGCATTGGTTTTGGCGCGGTAGTCCAGCACTCCGTTGGTGAATTTCAAGTCGGATAAAACTCCCTCGCTTTTTCGCTCGCTAAGTCCCCGTAGGATTACCTGATTGGTGCTGTCGCACTCCAGGTAGACCGTAAGCCAGGCGCTGTCTGCCGGTAGCTGTATTTCAACCAGTCGCTCGGTAACTTTCTCTACCGTTTTCACCGGAACTTCTACCACAGACTGCTTTGATTTGCAGGAAATCAGAAGCGCCGAGATAACGAATAGGAATAATATCTTTTTCATTGCTCACGCAGCGGTTTAATTACTTCTTCGTCCACGCCCATATTCTCCAGCACTTTTATCACTTTCAGGTTCGTCTGAATCATACGGGTTACCTTTTTTTCCAGGGCAGTAAATTTTTGTTCCAAATCAACTTTTTCCTGTCTCAACAGCTGATTTTCTTCGCTTGAGAAGGCGTATTTTTCAATCAGCTTTTGATTTTGTTCAAGTAGTTTATTCACCGTCTCCACCATGGTTGTAACCGTATTATCCACCAGCTCTATTTTATCTCTACCCGCCTTTGACTGGGCGCTGTCTGCCTTTGCGTCCGCCTCTTTTCGTATCGAGCGGATGGTAATAAACTGGATTATCAGCCCGGTGCCAAGCAGTAGGTTGAGTAAAAGTGATATAATATCTAATGCGGGCATGCTTTACTGTTTTATACCGATTTCTTTTACAAACGCTTTCACGTCAAATGACGGGCAGGCCTTTGCTTTGTTCAAATCCCGGTGCCCGATTATTTTTGCATTCGGTGCAAGTTCGTTAAACTTCTTAATTATCCTTGTCAGGGCTTCAACCTGTGCCGGTGTGCGGGTATCCGCAGGAGTCCGGTTATTTCGGGCTCGCCCTCCTACATAGACTATATGCCGGCTGTGGCTGTTGTGCCCCAGGGCTCCGTTGGTAATTTCCCAACCGTCCACATAGGCATCGTCGTTGTTTTCCACCAGTCGCTCCACGCGTCCGTCCAGGTGAATCATATCGGTATAGCCCACCTGCTTCCAGCCACGCTCTTTCAGGTGCCAGCGGCGGATATCGTCCGAAGTGATGTGTCGCCCCTCCGGCGTATCGGTGCAGTGAATTACCAGGTATTTAACCGGTACTTTCGGGGTTGTAGCTTTTGCCATAGTTATATTCTATTTTCGGCCACTGAGCGTAGCCGAAGTGTAAAAAGAGCCGCCCCTCAACGGGCTTTCATCTCCGACTTGGAGCGGCTCTGCCTTCACACGGGTTTTATAGTTTCAGAAAAAATGGTGCCTAAGCAGATGCGTCCTGCACGATGGCCAGCAGTCCTTCCACATTGTTACGCATGGCACGTCCACCGCAGCGAACTTCAAATGCGTAAATATCTCCGTAGTACAACGGATCATTTAATGATTCACGAGCCACAACTTCTCCTAATGCACGGCAGATTGAGTTCGTATGCCAAGCCAATGCAGCTGCGTTGTCAGTTGCTGCTCCGGCAGCACTCCACAATTTTTTAGTTCCGGCGGTGGCATACACACCTACACGGCTGCGCATCATTATATTGAAGCCGTATAATTTCCCTACTACGCCGTTAGCAACATCCACTTGCGCGTGGAAAGCCATTGCTTCCTGTGTGGTCATCGAGCCAATTAATTGGTCGTACATATCAGCATCAACTAACATATAGCGGCCCTCGGCAGGAATATCCTGTTTGTTGAATGTGGTCATTGCTTTCTTCACATCGTCTTTGGTAAATGCTTTACGATTTCCGGTTGCCGATGGCGTATGCGCTGCTACTGCCCCTCCGGTTGTACGGATGGCGTTTGCAATTAGCGGGAACCACTCATATAAAACCCCTTCGGAAATGGCGTTGTGGAGCGTTGCTCTATCTTGGCGCAATACGCTTTCACGCTTATTGTAGGATAATTCAACAGTTTCCGCCAGATCAATTTTAATCGGATTGGTAGAATAATTGTCCAGATTAAACGTCAGGTCAATGTCTGTCCGTTGGCTCACGGTAGCAGGGAATGAGCTGCGGTTTTTCACCACGCCGCTCGGAGCTCCGGCATTCGGGATGTGAACGGTTTTTCCCGCGTTCACAAATTCGTCGGCACTGAATGCTTTACTCAAAAACGAGTTATCGGCAAACAGCCCCTCGATGATGGAATTCGTCCAAATTTCTTTTTGGATAGCCATCCCGAGGCCGTCGTGCATTTTCGGCATCAGCGACAAAAAGCCTCCGATTCCAAGTGCGGCAAATGCACCGCCGCCAACGAGTGACGCCAACACAACGCCCATCGTGAGATTAAAAAATAATGCAAGAATCTTTTTCATACCTTAAAAATTTTATTTTTTGTTTTTATTACTGTATTATTCAGACGTGGCATGCCACGTCTCTACGTTTTTTTCTACGCTGGTTTCGTACCGAATTTTTCCTCAAATTTCTGGTTGAAAATATCGGGGTGCTTTTCCTTCAGCTCTTTCAGCTTTCCGGTTTTGTCGAGCTCGTCCCAGTTTAGTTTGGCCAGGTACCCTGCTTCTGTGCCTTGGTTTTGCTTTTCGATTTCCTCTTTCACGCTTTTGCGTACCGGAACGGCCGAAAGCATTTTCTTTGCCTTGTCAAAATCTGCGTCAAACAGGTCAAGCATGTCCTGCTTGCCGTCGGCATTCAGGCGGCCATCTTTAATGGCGTCGTCCGTTAGTTTTACGGCTTCGGCTGTCCGTGCCGCTTTGTCTGCTTTTTCTCGTTTGGAGGCAGCGTCGCTGAGCTTTTTATTATCGTCCTTCAGCTTCTGAATGGCGGATTGAACTTGCTCCTCGGTGCTGTCCTCTGCAAGGTCAAGCAGGTTAAAAATTTCTCTTTTCATTTTCTTTTGTTGTTGCGGCGGCGTTGGCGCCCCCATGTTATCGAATAGTTTTAAAATTTGGTCGTCGCTTAATAGCTGATCATTCGCATCGTAAAGCCGGAGCGCGTTATGGTTGGCCCCGATGGTTACCACCGAAGCTTCGCGGAGCATCCATTTAGTCACGGTCGGGAGCTGCTGTCCCTGCAGCAAAACCTTAGGATCGTCTGACGTTTCTATCATCCGCAGACCCACGGATGCGGCCCGCAAAAATCCGCGCTCCACTTTCCCGGATATCTTCTTGGCAAATTCATCTTCCAGGTCAAACACGGCATCGGCCAGTACCTGCGTGTTCTCAATCCGGATATTTTCCCATCGCCCTACCGGCAGGTCCATGTCGTTATGGTTGTAAAACAATACCGGATTGCGGCGGAACTGGTCTAACAGCGCACCGCCGGTCAGTAGCCGGAAGCCGTACGTATTTACGCTTTCGTCTGTCAGTAAAAATGTGTTTGCTTTTTTAGTCATAAATGAAAAACTTCTGGTTTCGGCATCATTGTACCGCAAAATTCCATTTTTATCAATACACATCAAAATAGATATGACAAAATGGCACATCTATTTTTATAAAAAGCTGGAAAAGTCGAATTTTGCTCAAAAAAAAGGGTTCAATATGGCAAAACGAGCAACAAAAAAAGAGTTGGAGCAAAAAAAAGAGCTTGCACGGATGTACTACATGAACGGAGATATTCAGAAAGTGATCGCCGAAAAGGTTGGCGTGTCGGAGCAAACTATTTCCAGTTGGGTGGACAAGGAAGGGTGGGCGGCGCGCCGGGCCGGAGTCAATGTCACGCGCCCGGAGCTGATCAATAAGTCGCTGGCCGCTCTCAACAAAATTTTAGATCAGGTCTATGAAAGTGACGATATCGAGATGATTAGCGCGCTCCCGGATAAACTCTCAAAATTTGCTTCTGCCATCGAAAAGTTAGACAAAAAAGCCAACATCGTCTCCACCATCGACGTATTTATGGCTTTCTCCAAGTGGATACAGTACCGCGCCTCCTTTGACCCGGAAGTTACTCCGGAACTTATCCGCGCTATTAATAAGTATCAGGACTTGTATATCAACGAGCACATTACCAAAATGTAAATAATATGTCAGCGGGAATCAAACAATTGGATTTTTATGCCGACAGGATTAATTCCATCGGTGAAAAACGGTTGAACGCGAAACTCTGCGAGTGGAAAAAACATTACAATGGCACAGAAAAGCATCAGGGACGCTCTAAGCATCTGGCAGCTGCACAACGAGGAAGTTCGTCAGCAGACCACAGTTAACCAAAGCGAAACCAAAGCAGATCAGCTGGCGCGCATCAAGCGGGCAAGGAACGATTATGCTTTTTTTGTAGAGTATTATTTTCCGCACTTCGCCAAATGCAAATCCGGCAGCTTTCAAATCAAAGCCGCTAATCGAATTCTGAAAAGCAAAAACCTGAAAGCGGTTTTCAAGTGGGCACGCGCCCACGCTAAATCTACTCACATGGACGTATTTATCCCGCTTTGGCTCAAATGCCAGCAAGTACGGGAATTAAACGTGATGGTCATTGTTGGGAAGTCGCAGGACAACGCCAACACCCTCCTTTCCGACCTGCAAAGCGAGCTTCAATTCAATCAGCGATACATACATGACTTTGGGGAGCAATATAATTCCGGGCACTGGGCGGAGGGTAATTTTGTTACCCGTGACGGATGTGCCTTTTTTGCGCTGGGTCGTGGGCAGTCTCCTCGTGGTCTCCGGTATCGCGACCAGCGGCCGGATTACATCGTTATTGATGACCTGGACGACGACGAACTGACCCTCAACGCTTCACGAGTAAGCAAACTTACCGACTGGGTGAAAGAAGCCCTTTTCGGTACGCTCGACGGAGGACGCGGACGCTTCATCATGGTGGGTAACCTCATCGGCAAAGACAGCGTCCTTGCTCGTCTTTCCGAAACGGAAGGAGTCGAAGTTTCGCAGGTAAACATTTACGATAAAAATGGAAATGTTACCTGGAAGGAAAAATGGACAAAGCAGGAAGTGGAGGAAATGGAAAAGTTTATGGGCTATCGCTCTTTCCAGAAGGAGTACATGAATAACCCGATCATCGAAGGTGCCGTTTTCAAAGAACTTACTTTCGGGGAAGTCCCGCCGCTCCAAAAGTTCCACTTCCTGCTGGCTTATGCCGACCCAAGCCCGAGCAACAATACCACCGACCGGCAGAACTCTACCAAGGCGCTTTGGCTTATGGGCTATCACGATAATAATTTCTATGTAATAACCGGCTGGCTTGATCGGGTTACGAATGATGAGTTTGTCGATTGGTTTTACGCCGTAGATGCGTATGTAAATAACAAAACGCAACTCTACAACTACATTGAGAATAATACGCTCCAGGCACCATTTTTTGATCAGGTATTTATGCCGCTTTTCTACAAAAAAGGTGTTGAAGCAAATTATCATATCGGCGTACTGCCGGACACTCGAAAAAAACCGGATAAATTCTCAAGGATTGAAGGCGGACTTGAACCGTGGGTAAGAACCAACCGCCTTGTTTTCAATATCAGGGAAAAAGACAATCCACACATGAAACGGCTCGTGGAGCAGTTCAAGATGTTTAGTCCCGGAATGAAAGCTCCGGCCGACGGCCCCGATGCGATAGAAGGCGGGCTTTGGATTATTAATCAGAAAATGGCTACGCTCACAACTGATAGTTACAAAATCGGGCGCAGAGCCACTAATTTAAAAAGGTATTAACCATGATTAAAAGACTATTTAATTTCTTCAAAAAATTACGCATCCGGTTTCAGGGGCGCAACTCGCAATTCCTGAAAGCGGTAAAAAAAGCCGACGAGCTTCACAAGAAAACGGGAAAACGGTACCGTGTTTTCTTTTTCGGTAACAAATATCACGTGTGGGCGCGTGAGGATATTCGGAAAAAACAACATGCCGGACTTTTGAAATTTGAAAAAAAGTGCGGGAAAGATTTTGACGGAGTTTGCTTCTACGATACCGATGCAGCGAAAGGAGGCAAACCATGTTCTTAACCACCGGAGAATTAACCACGCACCTGTACGCGGAAAATCTTGAAACCATTACAGGCGGTGACGACGCAATCCTTGCAGCTGCCATTGACGGCGCTGTGGCGGAAGCAAAAGGGTATCTGGCGGCTTATGACCGGGAGACAATATTCGCAGCCGTGGGAACGGAGCGGAATGCTTTGCTGCTCATTTTTGTGAAAGATATCGCCGTTTGGCACTTTATCAACCTGTCGAATGCCGGAGTCAGTCTGGAACTGCGCCAGCATCGCTACGACCGCGCCGTTGCGTGGCTTAAAGCTGTACAAAAAGGCGATATCTCTCCCGATCTCCCGGAGGCCAAAGACAACACCGGAACCGCAACGGCCGGAGTGATTAAATTTGGCAGCAACCCGAAAAAAAACCAACATTTTTAGTACAGGCGGAGCATGCTCCGTCTCTTCAAACTATTCAAAGATGGCAAAACAAAAACCTGACGACAAACTCGTCATCAATCAACTAATTATCAAATCTCCGCAACGCAGAGCCTCGGATGTGGGCGAGTGGCGGAATGCAATGCAGTCGGCCGACAGCGGGCGGATGAAGCGGCTGTACGACCTGTTTGAAGACCTGCTTATCGACGGGATACTGGCGGATGCCGTAAGCAAGCGGAAGGACGCGGTGGCGAACTCCGAACTCACTTTTCAAAATGCAAAAGGCGAGGAAGTGCCGGAAATTACCATGCTGATTGATACGCTTGAATTCGAGGAGCTGATACGGTTACTTTTGGACGTGCGGTTCTGGGGACGAACCGGTATTGAGTTTGACTTCTCAGACGGACTGAGCGTGTATGAAATTCCAAAAAAACATATCAACCTGCAAAATCAGACCATCCTGATCAATGACACAGACGAAACCGGAATACCGTACGACGGCGACGATAATATTCTCGTCATCGGCAAAAAGCGAGATTATGGATTATTCCTAAAATCAGCTCCGTTCGTCATCTGGAAGCGAGGCGGGTTTGGTGATTATGCCCAATGGCTTGAAATATTTGGAATGCCCCAGCGGGTAGGAAAATATTCCAGCTACGATCCCGAAAGCCGGAAGTTATTGGAGCAGGCACTCGAGCAAGGGGGCTCGGCGCCTTGGGTTGTCATTCCCAAAGAATCGGAAGTAGAAACCACCAACAACACCGGCTCGGGAAGTTCCGGCACGTCGTACGACGATTTCCGGCGTGCCTGTAACGAGGAAATGCTGATTACTATCCTTGGCCAAACCCTGACCACCGTACAGGGCGACAAAGGTGCCCGCTCGCTGGGCGAGGTTCATAAAGCGGTGGAAGAAGGAAAAAACCGCTCCGATATGAAGTTTGTGCAGCGCGTGCTGAATCAGCTTATCTTGCCGGTACTTGAAAAACGGGGATTCCCGGTCAAAGGCGGCAGCTTTATATTTCCCGAAGCGGCGGAGGAGTTGGAAGTTTCAGAAATCCTGCAGCTCTCCGAGATTTTAGAAATTCCGGCGTCCTACCTGCACGATAAATACAGCATCCCGGTGCCTAAAGACGGTGAGCCAATCGCCAGGCGTAACTCTTCAGATACCGAACAAAATATTGCGGGTGACAATCAGGAGGAGGAAACCGATCCCGAAAATTCGGACAATGAAAAACCGGATAAAAAAGAAGATTCTGAAAAACAGCCTAAAAAGAAAAAACTACTTGACCGTTTTTTCGCCTACGCCCCTCAACTCCCCCTTCAGGGGGTCGGGGGGCAGAGAGATCAACGGAACTTCGCGACGAAATTAACCGACAGTATTACCGGTAAACTTACCCTGGCGGATAAATACGCCATCGACCTGGATAAACTTCTGCAGGAAGCATTGGACGAGGTGTATAACAACGAAAAAGAAGGCAGGGAGCAACCGGTTGTTTCAGAACCGCTCTTCAAACTTACAAACGATGCTCTTCAACAGGGAATTAATTCCGTTTTTTCCGAACCGGAATTTGGAAAGAAAAACGAAGAATTTATCAACGAGTTCCGGCACAACACGGCCGTTTTCTCCGCTTTCAAAAACCACCGACAGACGGAGGAAATCGTTGCGCTGCTTTATGACGAAGATGGAAATTTAAGATCATTTCGGGAATTCAAAAAACTTGCGTTGCAGGTTTCAAAGGATTACAACATCAACTGGCTCCAGACGGAATACAACACCGCCGTACGCGCCGCTCGATCGGCCGTAAATTACCGCAAGGCGCTCGAAACGAAGCATGTTTATCCAAACCTCGAATACATTGAAAGCACTGCATCCGTACAGCGTGAGGAACACCTGGAGTACGTAGGAACCATTCTGCCGATTGAGCACCCGTGGTGGGATACCCACATGCCGCCCAGCGCGTGGAACTGCGCCTGCTCCGTTCGCCCTACCAATAAGGACGTAACGGAAGTCCCGCCCGCCGACCTGGTAAATCCGGTATTTAAAAACAATCCGGGCAAAACCGCCCAAATGATAAATATGAAAGAGCACCCCTATATCAAAGGTGTGTGCCCCTATTTTGATAAATGTAAACGACGGACGTCGGGAGGTAATTTTAAGTCGTTATTACAATTGTCCGATGATGAAAATCCGCCGGTAATCCCGCAGTGCGGAATATGCAAAATGGCAGCGGATGCAGAAGAAAGAGCGAGAAAAAAAAGGCGAAAGCTGAAAGACAAAGAAATACGCGAATGGGCAAAAGAGAATATTCCGGAGTATGGATTAAGAATAGAAGCTGATAATTTTGTTTCCGGAGAAATTCACGTCAACAGGAGAAGTGTAAATGATATTGCCTCACACTTCACAGAAAACCATTTGAAAGATTTGTCAAAAGATATTCACGTTATTATCAAAAAAGCACAGTTCTTAACCGAGGCGGGATTAAATCCCGAGAGGCACAACTACATTAATAAGGTTAATCGTGGTGTTACCGGGTATAGGTATTATAAATTATTTCACAACGGGTTAAATTTGCGCCTAAATGTTGAAATTAGAAATGGCAAAGAACATGTTTATATGCTTAATATCATTGTGAAATAAAAAATGCTCCTTGCAGTTAGAACAGGTTTCAACCCTGCCCGCATCACAAGAAGCATTTAATACTTCTGCAAATATAATACTTTATTTCAAATATTGTTCCACAAAGAGTAAAATATTTTCTAATTTTCAAAAAAATGGACAAAAAGATTTATTTCAATCAGCTGAATCGCTCCGAACAAAGAAAAGCAGCGGCAGAATGGGAGCAATTTTCAAGCAAACAGGAACTTATCTATCAGATAGGCAAGTACTGTAAGGATAGAACAGACAGCTGCAACGATACTTGCGGTATATGTCCCAACCTGAATGCGGCGCTCGCGGACAAAGCCGTTTCCGTCTATACGCATTCTACCCTTATAGGTTATTTCAAAATTGCGGCCGTTGCGTTTTATGCTGCCATCCGAAAGAAGAAAGTCTATTATCTCACCATCGAAAGGTAGCTGCTTTGCAAACAACTCATCGGCATCTATCGGATGGTGAGAAAATGACAGAAGTGCGGCATCAAGTATTTTAGCGT
Organism: Bacteroidia bacterium; assembly: GCA_009929445.1. Lineage (GTDB taxonomy): Bacteria > Bacteroidota > Bacteroidia > Bacteroidales > Paludibacteraceae > UPXZ01. The sequence continues at coordinate 35,112 of SAAL01000002.1, read as the reverse complement.
ATTGATGAGTCATTCGCATAGCGTTACGGTTAATATTCAAGATGCAAAAATAGGAATAAATTATTTTCAAAACTATGGATTTATCTGAATTTGCTCGTCTTTTCCCTCAAAAAATAGAGGAACTAAATAACTACGTTACAGGCGAGGATATAAAAGATATGCTCGGCATTGAAGCTGTGAATCATTTTAAGCAGTCATTCCTGGACGAAGGTTTTACGGACGAAAACCTCGAGAAGTGGCCCGAAGTAGAACGCCGAAAGCCCGAATCGGACTGGTACGGACATAGCGGGCAAACAGGAAAATTCTCAAAAGCGAGAACAACGGCGAAAATTCTATCCGGCGAAACCCGCGAGCTCGCCAATGCCATCAGCTACGTGCGGACACAGGACGGCGCGAGAATTACAAACGATAAGCCTTACGCGGCCGTCCACCAGTTCGGGCTGCCGGCTAAAATCTACGGTAAAAAGTCCTTCGTCATGAAGCCACGTCCGTTTTTTGGAAAATCGGTTATCTTAGTCAATAAGATTCAGGAGAATATCCGTCGCCGATTCATTGAGATAATTAAACCGTAGAGACGATGCATGCGTCGTCTCTCTGAAATATCATTTAATAACCATTTAATTCCCGATAGAATGAAGGTAATATATTCGGCATTAATCGCCCGCCTGAAAGAAAAAGTTCCCTCCCTAAAATGGATAGACTGGGACACTGCACAGCTCGAAACTCAGGCGGAACGTCCGGCAGTCCGTTTTCCGTGTGCTTTGATTTCTATCGGCATAACTTCCGCGAGAGATATCGTGGAAACGTCACAATACTGCGAGGCAAATATCAGCATCCGCCTCGCCTTTGATCCGATGGAGCGCACCAACTCCGAAGCCCCGCCCGAAGCAAGGGAACAGGCATTGCAGCCTTACGACGTCATAGCTGACACATACGCCGCCCTGCAGGGATTTGAAACCCCGCACTTCCACGCCCTCTCCCGCACCTCGCAGGCAAAAGAAAACAACCGCCTCGGGCTGTTCGTTTACCGCATCACCTTCAAAACAGACTTTGAAGATGATACGGCAGAAGAGTGAACAGACACTCCTGCCTGTTTAAAATAAAAAAAGCCCCGAGTGTGGGGCTTTTTAGTTAAAATCTTCTCAATACTCTAACATACCTGTAATTATTTAATTCGCAATCTTTCAAAACATAAGCACAACGACCAAAGCAATATAGTTTCGCATGAAGACCGTCTATAAGTGTAGAAGACCAATAGAGCTTACTTGAAACATCAAGCTTGAGCAATTTATCATATTTAAGCATATATTCGAACTCATTTATCGCAGGGATATACCAGTCACTAAAACCGCCACCTCTATATTTTCTACAAGCTACAGCAGCCATATCTGCATCTGTACCGCCTATTAATTTTGTATTATTCTGTCCGTTATTCTCATCAAATGCCTTATAAGAAACTCCTTCACGAGGATAATTATGGTCAAAAAAATACCTCCCGGTAAAACTGCCGTCAGATAAGTCATCTTTTGCAGCAATAATACCGTTTAACCCGTTAGCATCTAAGTAAACAATCAACCCACCTTGGTAATCAGCTCCTTCTTTTACTTTAAATTGGAAGTCAAAACTTTTTTTGTCTTTTGAGCCGTCTTTGTATTCTGCAATTGCGGAAATTGTGTTTTTGCCGGTGTTCAAGTCAACCAATTTAATACTTACAGAATAAGGCTCTGATAATAACGTTTTTTCTAATTTCTCACCTATATAAATTTCTACTTTCATTAGATTTTTTCCGGTTGCTGAAACCGAAAACTCCTCACCGTTAAAAACGGTAGAAGGTAATACTATTTCAAACGAATTTTTAGCTGTATTGATTGGCTCCTTCCCGTTATCTGATCCACAACCATAAATTAATATTAGCGTTACAAAATAAATCAATGTTTTTCTCATGGTCATATAAATTTAATTTGTTAATAATTCTCAAAAATACAAACTCCGCCTGACATTACCAAGCGGAGTTTGAAAATATTATGCAATCATTCTTTTTATCTGCTCCTCACTGGGCATCATAGCCCGCAGCAGCTCCAGCAGGTAGTAGTAGTTATCTTCGCCCCGCATATCGTGGTCAACTGATTGCAGCAAGCTGATAAGTTCGTCAATGGTCTGCCTGTAATTGTCCTCAGGATATATTCCAGTTTCCACGGCTACCGTGTATGCCCGTTCGGTGAATGTTACCATTGTTCGCCCCCCTTTCTTTCCTTCCGGTATTTCACAGGAGCTATACCCGGCTTCCACCGTTCGTTCAGGTACTCTATAAGGATATTCGGGCTGTGATGGTCAAGCATCGCCTTGAAGTCTTCCGTATTCGTGTACACACGCAGGGTGCCGTCTTCCAGCACTTCGTATCTTGTGGCTTTCAGTTCTATTCTCATAGCGCATGTCCTCCTTTCAGTTCCAGCGGCTGTGTGCCCCAGTCAAGGGGTAATACAGGCTCCATATCTTTTACCATCGCTCTGTAGTTCAGCTGCTGGCGTTGGTACATCATCAGGGTGGCAAGTTCCTCGCTTACATACGTTATTTTGTCAAATTCAATAAAGTGATTCGGGTACCGCCGCTTACGCTCGTATATCCCGCCGCCGGAAGTGTAGCCGAGTGCCAAAGCCATCCGCTTGAATGGGTACATCGCGCGTCCGTTGATGCTGATACTCTCTATATCGGTAGGAAGTCCGGATATGGGCTTGCGCTCTGCCCGGGCTTGCTTTTCCACGGCTATAAAGTACTGCCGTATCCGCTTGCCCACTTCGTTGCGCTCCAACATGGCAAGCTCTTTGGCCATGTCCATAGTGAGGTGGTAATCAGTTGGTTTTCTTCCAGGAATAATTATGCTCAAATTTGAGCGTAATTCAAAATAGTCCTGATTTTTTTCAAAACCAAACTCTTCAATTCTCCTTTGAATCCACGTGTCAAATCTCGTGGCGATTTGTAACTGCTGATGCAAAAGTCTCGCATCAATTAACATGTTATCGCTACTGTTATTCACGATAACCAATTCATTCTTTTTGTAAGTCATTTTAAAAGAATTTTTGATAAAAAGAAAGCCCGACTTAGGAGTGACTTACACTACTACGACGGGCGTAAAAGCAGTACGGTCGTTTCCTCTCGTACCTCCTTATCGGGCTTTCCGGTTATCTTGTTTAAAAAATTGTTGATTTTTTGCCCAAGAGTGTAATAATGTAAGTCGGGGGCAAAATTAAACAAAGTTTTTGGATATGCAATAAAAAGTGAAATTTTTTATTCAAATAATTTCAGCTGCCTTACATCTTCCTCCTCGGTTACTGAGCCTGTCGAAGTAACATCCATCGTCACATATCGCCAGAACGTCCGCTCGCTCATCGGTATCACCCGCCGCACGTGGTTCCGGTACACCCACAGCTTGCACCGGTCCTGGCGCTCGGGCAGGTAGTTGTCAGCCACCATCTTCTGAATCAGTTCAGCTTTTTTTCTTGTCGAGTTATGCATATTTCCGAAAAGTCTTAGTATCTTTGTATTACCAGCTCAAAGGGCCTAATCGTTTTCGAACGTGCGGGTCTTTTTTTTTATCGTTGCGCCTGTTTCCACCGCTCATCCAGCTCCGTCACGTGAGTATATATGTCCGCCCACGGGGGCAGCCCGCCCACCTGCCGGTCATCCACATACAGATGCGCGTACACCTTCCGGCTGTTCGAACCATATTTGGCTACATTACCGGGGTGATTGTCATTCACGCGGTCAAACGGAATTCCATGCTCAAGCAGCCAGTTAATAGCCGCCAGCAACTCAGCCCCATCCCTGGCCGTATTAATAATCAGGTAATGACCCTCATCTTTTAATTTATTCATTACGGCTGCCGCGTCCGGCGCTTCTATACCTATCGCCGGGAATTGCCCCAGGTGCAACGTCCCATCAAAATCTACTGCTATAATCATTTCTTTTTTTAAAATTTAACCGGGTGCGCCCTAAAATTCAACGCTAATTTTACAAAAGTCTCTGAATTGTTAATTAATTCGTATCTTTATCACGCACACCCGGTATTTTTTATCCCCTGAATTTTTTCTCCAATCGCGCCAGCTCTTCAGCGGCATGTTTGCTCGTTATGTTGCCTCCCTTATCGGATACGCTGGCGTAATAGCTTTGTTCGGCGAAGGCGGCACACCGCTCTTCCCAGTATCTGTCCACTTCCCGGAGCACGGCATCAGGGTGAATTCGCCCGTAGAACTCGCATACTCCGCTTTTCAATTGCCCAAATATAACGTGGATGTCGGCTGTTGTAAGGCCGTAGTATTTGTCCAGCATCCTGGAAGCGATAAAGTCCAGCTGGGCCTCGTTCATCTTTTTATCAAAATCGAAATAATCTTCCAGGTCAAAAAGGTAAGCCTTGATCATAAGCTCCGCTTTATCACGCCCGTATTCCTTACCCACCACGGCCAGCGCCGGAACCTGCCCGGCTATTCTAACGGCAGCGGCCAAGTCCGTCACGCTTGCCATCTCTCGCCTAACGACCGCCGGTGAAAGCATTTCGAACGGCCTCACGAGCGGCGTTATTGCCGTTTGTGCTTCCTGTCTTTTTGCTAATGCTTGCGATAATTTCATTTAATTTACTATTGATTACAGGGATTGAAAATGCATTTTTACGGTACCATTCCGGCAGGTTCTGCACGATGACGGTGAAAGCTCCCGGTATGTTGGATTCTCCCATCGCCTCTAATTTCTTGATAATGGACGCCAGCGCCACCCCGTCCTTCACCCCGAACACATACGTCACGCCAGCCGTTTTTCGGTACTCGGCACTGAATACCGATTTACACTCATTAAACGCACTTGGCTCCTTTGCTCCCCCTTTAGAGCCTGTCCCGAACTTGTTTCGGGAGGGTTGGGGGGCTTCCCCCAGTGCCCACGCCAGTGCCTCCCTTAATTGTTCCTTCGACGACCGCGCCGAATTCAGTATTTTTATTGCTGTTTGTTGATCCATATTTTCTGTTATGGGCAACCGTAAGACGACCCAGAAAGACCGTCCTACGAACCCACAATTTTACTTTGCCTCAATAAAGTCAAGAATCTTTTTAGCATCTTGCAATAAAGTGGCATTGTCGCAAGATGAATTTCTTGCAATTTCAATGCATCTGAAACGATATTCCTTTTCGTTTCTTTCCTTTTCAAACTCCATTCTTTCGACTTCAAGTTTGATTCTTTCGAGTTCTAATTTCTCGTACATATTTAATTGTGGGTTTTACAAAGCCCGCCCAGAGCTATATCTTTAAAGAACAGCAGCCCATAACAGCATATACCCAAAAGAGGGGTTATAGTGCTGAAATGAAAGTCCTTACTTCTAAGTTTATTCATCGTTTATTGATAGATTAGTGTTCCAAAATCCCCTCCTTCGGGTATATGCAAAACGTTAAGATTAATACCGCACATCCGTCCAGTGAATGACTTTCCCTTTAAAGTCCCTTTGAAACCAGTTTAAAAACTCTGTCACTCCTTCAAATCCATCATTCACTGCCAGCCGCAGCACGTCTGCCACATTGACTGATCTTGGCGGCATAAACCGGTGCCACGTTCCAAGATGTTTTCCGTCGATGTATATTTCCACAGCTCCGCGCATATCGGTGTATCGTATTTCAATATCCTGTACCCCGGTGCATTCAGCCTCGTGAAATTGGTTATACGCTTCTGTTCGGGCTCCGGTGGCAAACTGAATTTTCATTCCCGCCTTCCACCTGCCGGTGGTGTCCTGGTGGATCGTGTGAATTTTTGTCCCGTTTATTATTTTTTCCGGGAAATTTTGATTAAAACTTAGTACCATGTGTAGTTTATTTTTTGTAGAGGCGGAGCATGCTCCGTCTGTACAATTGTTTTTGTTTTTGCAACCCCTTGTTAAAAGGGAGCCGCACCTTACGGCTCCCTTCTGCTCTGTTGGATCGTGCTCGCTATCTTTCAACCTCCATACGCTTTATTTTCTCGCCAGCGTCGGCGTCTTTCCGTCGTGTCATGCCTTAATGAGTGTTTTGCCTTTTTCGGCTTAATTTATGTAGTCCTCGGGCAAACCCGGACTGTCGGTTTTCGGCGGTACTTCGCCGGTTGAAAGATGCGCTCCTGCTCTTCTCTGTTGGGTTTGTTCCACCTCCCCGTACCAGGTTGGAGGTGGTGTTTTTTACAGCTGCTATTTTCACAAACCACCGCTGCCAATAGATTTTAAAAATAAATCTATGAAAAAAGTATTAACTATTAACTATAAACTATTTACTCTTCTTTCTTCGGTTCCACATAAAATGTCTCGTCCTGCGCCACTGCTATTCCCACTCTGGAAAACATGCCGTACACTTCTTCATCGTCCCGATCTGCGAGCAGCTTGTCTTTAGCCGGCTCCTCGGTCACGCGGATATATCCTGGAAGGAACTCTTTCAGCAGGTTGGTCACTGCGCCCCAGGTAAAGCCTTTTAGGGTTTTCAACTTCGGTGTACCCGTGCGGAACCCGATCACGCCGTGAACGCTCTCCATACTTTTTTTACGTGCGAAAAGTTCGTCCTTATTCTCCATCGCAAACGCTTGAAGCAGGTCAAATGCCTTGTCTTTTAGCTCAGTCAGCCGCGCAATCTCGTCCGAGTACCGGTCGCGGATCTCGGTGAACTTCACATCCATTGTCGCATTAATCTTTTGCAGCTTTGCGTCAGCCGTGGCGAATTCGGCGAATGCCGTTTCCATTTGTTCCGTGCTCACGCCCGTGTGCACTACTTTTTTTTCTCTTGTCTTTGCCATTTTTTTCTATAAATTAAAATTGTTATTGTAAAATCTCATTCGTATAATTATTTCTGCATTTTTCGGATTCCGCATAAATCGCTCATACCATATCAACCCGGCCAAAAAATTACGGAAACAAGTGTTTTTTTTCACTCGTCTCGGTGGCTTTATCCCGGCTGCTTTTATCTGCAGGTCGAGTTCTTTGGTGCGTTCGTTGGTGAACATACCTAATTTAGCAGCTTTATATCTTTAATATATTCCTCCGTCACCACATTCACCTGCTCCACCGTTTTAGCTTTCTTGGTGAATGCCGAATATACCGCCCGCAGCTGCTCCAGCGGAATGTCGTTGAATGTTTCCACGCTTGCAGCCCGTGCCGCCGTACCTTTCACGCGGTTCATATCAGAGCGTATTCCCAACGCACCGAAATAGTTGAAAATCGAAGCGATTACCCGTTTACGCCATTGGTCGAGTTCCGCCACTTTCGGGTTAATCATTTTGTCCAGCTTGTTGCACACCTCCAGCAGCTCATATGTCGTCAGTTCCTTACTGCTCTCTACGCCGTAGCCGGAGAGAATTGCCTCTTTGCCCGCTGCATCCACGCCCGCTTTTGCCAGCAGCGTATGGAATTTTTTAAGCAGCCGCTTTTGTTCCTGATCCATTAATGTTGTTGTCATATCCGTGTTGTTTTAAAAAATCGTAAATCGTAAATATCTAAATTGTAAATTGTTCGTGTCCATACTGCCAAACCACATATTTCTCGCCTCCCCCGTACCGGCTCTGCGGATATGCCGCGTAACCGATCACCGGTATCTTCACAAAGGCGTCGTACTTGATGCTCCGGGCTACGTTACCTTTCGGCTCGTTACCTTCAGCATGACTGATAAATATGAATAGCTTGTGCGGAAACTCTCGCCTGAGTTCTTTGTATTGGTTATAATTGAGTCCGGTGTACTGCAGACTGTCGATGAATATCACATCTGGGCTTCTCCTTTTCCGAAGCCGGTGGATCAGATCCTCAACGGTTTCTTTATCCAGCAGTACAAAGTTCTTATCCAGCCCTGTGGCGATGATTGCCTCCTGCATGGATTTTGACAACCCCTCCTCCAGGGAGTTGTATGCTACGTGTCGGAAGTTGGTCAGGTATTTGGCGAGCTGCAAAGCGAAGCGCGTTTTTCCGTTTGCTGAATTCCCCCAAATCAACCATGTCCCGCAAAGTTCCGGAGTACCGATGGACGCCTTCCATGCTCCTGTAAAGTTCAGTTCAACGGGTTTATACTTGCGTATGTCGCTGACTGATAAAGCTCGTTTAACCGCCATTCAAACACTGTTTAATTAGTTCAGGACAGCGGCTTTTTTACCGGTTATAGCCTGTATTTTTCGTTTTACACGTCTGAAATCGCTCTCACTGTCCAGTATCACCAGCTCGATGTCGGCTTCATTTTCCATCCCGTTTGCTAAGCAAATATTGCGGATATCGTCGGCGTTTACGCCGTTCAGGTGGATGCATTTGCGCCCCAGGCGGCTCCAAATTTCCGGAAAGCCTTTCGCGTTTTTGTTTACCCCGCCTTTGAGACGTTTTTCCAGGTAGTCGGTTGCCTGCAGTATTAGCCCGCACTCATCCTCCAGATAATTGTATATTGTGATGAAAAAATAAAGGATAGCGTCGGCCAGCTTATCTGCCTCGTCCAGAATCAGGAGCGGTTTATTTTTTGTCTTCAATGTCCAAACGATGTCCTGCATCATCTCTATCATGTTGTAACCGCGGCAGTCTATCGCCAGCACGTTACAAAGTTCGGCAAGGAAGGTCTTTTTATTCCAAAACTCGTTGCACCGGAGTACAAAGGCGCTTTTGGTTTCTGAGCAAAACTCGTTGGCAGTCCAGGTCTTTCCGGTACCGGCTTCAGCGGTGATGGCGAGCACCATGCTCTTATCCATGGCGGCTTGGTATAGCTGTTTCAGTTCCTTCAGGTTGCTGGTTTCTCCGCTGTACCAGGGGTTTTCTTTCCAGCCCACTTGCGTGGCTACATTGCGCCACATTTGCTCGGTGATCAGCTTCCAGTTGCCGTTTAGCATCTGACTCACTGTTGCTGAACTTACGCCTTTCAGCGTGTTGGCCGCTTTATTCTGACTTTCGTACCGTTCGCAGTAAATTTTCAGTTTACCGGTAATCTCTCGTTTAATTTCGGGTGTTACAAATTTCATGTCCGTGTATTTTTAATTCGTTATAATTCGTGTAATTCGTGATGAATGTAATTCGTGGTTATATCTTATCCCATATACTGGTTTCCGTCACTTCAGCCTGAACCGTGTTTACAGCCTTTACGGCAGCGCCTTCCTCTATCGCCCTGGCACAGTTACGGTTGAGCTTATGCTGCCCCTTACTATCCGTTATGCACATCTTTTTCAGTGTCTCAAACTGCGGCAGCATCCCGATAAACTCGCTGGCGCTCTCGGCCGACATGGCGCGGAATTCTGTCACGTCATTTTCAATCTTCTTGTTGTAGCTCCGTACGCGTTCCAGCTGTTCGCTGTCGCCGTCCTTTCGGTCTTTCAGCGCCATGGGCTGTACATATTTCTCCTCGAGTAAGAATTGAAGCGTCTGATCCTCATTCACCGCAAGCGCACGGCTCATGTCGTCCGGATCATACACTACGTTCCATTTAACTGTGCTATGGTTTCTGAAATCGGTGTCAAAGCAGTCGTAGGTGCGTTTCACGCCGTTAATCGTTGGGAGAAGGCCGTTGTGCTGCATCAGTATCTGACGGCCGGTAGTGGATCCAAACTGCATGAGGTAGTTTTTGTATGAAAGTTCAATTTTTTCGGTGTCCGGAAGTTTATCCCAGGCGCTCATATAGGCTTGTACTTTATTCGCCCGTTCGGCCATAATGATCACGTCAATCTGTCGGCATACATCCTCGAATTCCGGGAAGTTCTTTTTGAACTTATTAATGAATTCCACGTTGGGCTGCTTTTCCGGATCGGAAGTGATCCCGAAGCCCGACCAGTTGGGCTGTATCTGACAGTATGTCTTATTGATGTGGTTGAAGTACGGCTCAATGATCTTTGCCTTGGCGTTCTTAGCCTTTGCGGGTGTGTAGTGTTTTCCCAGGGTTTCATAAAATGGGGTCATCATCTTCACAGCGTACCGGTCACTTTGTATCTGGTGAGTGCGGTACATCGTCCCGAATAGTTCGGCAGTGTGGCGGGCGGCATTCCGAAGGGCCATCTGTATGAGTTCGGGCGTTTCGTTGGTGCCTACAGCATAGCCTACTGGATATTTATTGAAAGCATCCAGAACTACCACCACGGTCGGACGGTTATGGTAGGTTGTGCGTCCGTTCTCGAATTTCTGATAAAGTAATTCAGCATCCCAGCCGTCAAGTGTCCAGAAGTACATCGGAGCGCTCGGAGCGGATCGTTTGACCTGCATAGCTTTTTTGTTGGAGAAAGCTACGGATCCACGACGTCCGGCGTATATCATCGTGTCGTACTCTTCACGCCAGTTGGCCACGGTTCCGGCGGTTATTTTTTTCCATCCGGCCTTTTCGGCTATCAGGTTGTAAAATTTCATCACCTGCACGTTGTCCATGTTGTTCGGAGCGGCCAGCAGCTCAACGATTACGCTCTCTTTGTCCTTATCGTCCACCTTCGCGGCGTTATTGTTAGCGAAATTCTTATGGATCAAACATTCCGGCCCTTCGGATCGGTATTTTTTATACTTGTCTTCCAGGCGGCGGGCGTTGGCGGGCAGACTGTGAGGGTAACGCGTTCTGTCAAGTTCCGCTACGGCTTCACTGATCTGTTCCCACGCCCTTTTCATTTTGTGCCCAAGGGCTGATTTTTTTGCTTTTTTGTCTGTCAATAGCCGGTGAATGGCGTCCAGTATAATAGCGTTTATATAGTATTCATGCCGGGTGTTCTGCGGGATAAACCGCCCGTCGGCTATCTTATAGGTGTCGAAGTATTGCGATAGTTCGGCATTGTCTTCAATCATGGCCTGCAGTTGATTGGTCTTCACCAGGTCGTACGGACTTTTACCGATAACTTCCACCACCCGGCGTTTGAAACGTTCCGGCATACTGTCATAAGCCACCAGCGCGGGAGTATTCAGGCAGCCACGACGAAGAACCTGTATCTGCTGTCGTGTAGTCATTTTTTTATAATTGCTTTCGCTGATTATATCCTGCTCCACAAGCCAGCTGGCTTCCAGTGTAAGTGTGTTATTATAATATTCAACCATAAGGCTTTTTTTTTTGGTGAACAGACATTCCTGTCTGTTTTGTTTTTTTAGTTCCCGAAACCTATTTCAATCGGTTCCGGGATTTTTGATTAACTTTGTCGTGCTAACAATAAAAATCAATCAAAATGGGTGCATCTTACTATCAAGAAGAAGATTTTGGAGCTGCCGAAAATACCGGAAAAGAGTTGTTGAAAAATCTACTCTGTCCAACTCACAAGAAAAAAGCCCGCGTTTCATTCGATTACGATGAGTTCGGGAACAATGCCTACATTGAAAAATGCTGCTGTCCTGACTTTGTAAAGCAAGTGTCTGATTCGCTCGCGGAGACTAAGCGATTCAATAAAATAGAAGTCAAAAACTCGGCACTCAAATAGTCCGGGCGAAAGTTCTTTAACCTCGACCCTAAAAGTTTGAGCCGTCAGTCCGCATTCACGGCGGAACATCTCCTGCCGTGCTTTTTCGCGTGCCAGTTCTTGGCTCGCCGCACTTACATTCGCCACAAACAGAAGTCTGTAAATCCTGGTACTATAAACTTCCCGTTTTTTCATAATTCCTCCTCGTTTTTAAGTGTTAAGCCCATTATGCAGGCTATGATTGAAATTAATACTAAGTGCCAGGCACCGATAAATAAATAGGCCACCAATCCGGTTACCGCCACAGCCGAAGCCGTGAAGATAAGTCCCGATTTAATTCCGTTTAATGTTTTCATTTTCCGTGTGATTTTATTTGGTTAGTTATTTTGTTTCGTATTCAGTACCCCCCATTTCAAGTGCCGCTTTTCTGATCTTTTGGGCCAGTTTTATCGCATCCGGTTGTACTTTTTGCCTGAAATTCAGTGCTTCCCGCACCACTGGAGCCGTACAGCCAAATATCTTTTCAAGCTCCTGCGACTTTCCGTGTGGCACTTTTATAAATTTTCTCATACTTATATGGTATTCTTAAATATTTTTCCGACCTTTATGGCGTTCTTTTAAATTGAAAGACTTTGCAAAGTAAAGACAAAATTTTGACTTATCAAAATATTATGGACAAAAATTTGACTATAAAAGAAAGAATTTTATATTTTGCTAAAAATCAAGGCATAAGTCGTACTGACTTATTCAATGAGCTTGAAGTAGCTGCGTCTAATTTTAAAGGTGTCGGTTTGAAAAGCGAAATAGGTGCAGACAAGATAGTCAAATTTTTGACCTCTTATCAAAATGTTTCTCCCGAATGGATTTTAACTGGTAATGGTTCAATGTTTAGAGACGAAACACCGGAAGCAACTGAAATACATCCGTCAGAAAGTATAAATGCTATTCCTTTTGTTGGGTTAAGTGTGGTTGCAGGGTTTGGATCAGCTGACTTTAAGATAGAAGCCACGGATGTTAAGGCTTATTACGTAGTGCCTAAATTTAAGGATCGCAAGATTGACTTCATGATTGAAGTCGCCGGTTCATCCATGTATCCGAAGTATAATAGCGGGGATGTTATCGCGTGCAAAATTATCAGGGAGAGCCAATTTATTCAGTGGAACCGGGTGCACGTAATTGCTACAAAGGAGCAGGGATTGGTTGTCAAGCGCATAAAAGAAAACGGTGAGCACTCTATCATGGCAATTTCAGACAACAAAGATTACCCGCCTTTTGCTATTCCTATGGACGAAATTGCCGGGATTGCTTTGGTAGTTGGAGTGATCAGATTAGAGTAGTTTTTTTCCTTTTTCAGAGGCAGACAAGCACTTTTTGCGGGTTAAATGACGTTATTTTACTATTTATCAACAGTTTATGGCGTTTTTAACTCGCTTTTTTATGTACTTATGGGGGTGCTTATCGCCGTTTTTAACGTCATTTTAACTATATTTATGCATCTATGCCGTTAGTTACAGCCTTGTTTTTATCGGTTTTTGTCCACCCATTTGTCCACCCATCCGTCCCCCCATCAGCATTTTTGCCCTAATATTTACTTCGCCGGTAGGCATAAAAAAAGCCCCGTTTTTGGGGCTCGTTTTTGGGTCGGTTCATCCGTCCTCAGCGTCTGTAATTGTTATTTCTATGCCATTCTGTCCGCTTTTTAAGCACTTTTTAGGCACTTTTTAAGCACCGGTTAAACCTATCACCAATTTGTTGCACCTTTTCAGACCAAAAATTAAACCTAAATTAAAGCAAATGCACAAATCGTTTTTTATCATCCCGCTTTACTTGCTTAAATATCAGTACATTACGTTTTTTCTTTTGTACTTTTTGTTTTTATGCCCATAGAAATCAATTTTCTGCATGTTGTCGGAGTGACAATGCTTTGTCTTTTCTGCTAATTTTACTATCTTTGCACTCCTGAAATAAACCAGATTTTTCAATAGAAAACCAAATTATGTTTGAATCATTAAGTGATAGGCTGGAACGGTCTTTCAAGATACTCAAAGGCGAAGGTAAAATCACGGAAATCAACGTGGCCGAAACCCTGAAAGATGTGCGCAAAGCTCTTTTGGATGCCGATGTTAACTACAAGGTAGCAAAAACATTTACCGATACGGTGAAGGAAAAAGCTATCGGACAGAATGTACTCAATGCGCTGAAACCGCAGCAGCTGATGGTGAAAATCGTTCACGATGAACTGGCGATGCTGATGGGCGGAAGCAGTGTGGATATCAACCTGAAAGGGTCGCCGACCGTGATTCTGATGTCCGGGTTGCAGGGTTCGGGTAAAACCACCTTCTCCGGTAAACTTGCCAACTTATTGAAAACCAAGCGTGGTAAACGTCCCATGCTCGTAGCCTGCGACGTGTACCGTCCGGCAGCCATCGAACAGCTGAAAGTGCTTGGTTCACAGCTCAATATCCCGGTTTATTCTGACGAAGATAACAAAAATCCTGTAAAAATAGCTCAGGATGCCATTCGCCAGGCACGCAATATGGGAAATGACGTGGTCATCGTCGATACGGCCGGTCGTCTGGCTATTGACGAACTGATGATGAACGAAATTGCGGCCATCAAACAGGCCATCAATCCGCAGGAGATTCTGTTTGTTGTCGATTCCATGACCGGACAGGACGCAGTAAATACGGCTAAAGAATTCAATGAAAGACTGAATTTCGACGGTGTAGTTCTTACCAAACTCGATGGCGATACACGTGGTGGTGCGGCACTTTCCATCCGCTCAGTGGTCGATAAACCGATCAAATTCGTGGGTACGGGCGAGAAAATGGATGCACTCGATGTGTTCCACCCCGAACGTATGGCCGACCGTATTCTCGGGATGGGTGATATCGTATCGCTGGTGGAAAAAGCTCAGGAACAGTACGACGAAGAAGAAGCACGCCGTATTAGCAAGAAAATCGCTAAAAATCAGTTCGATTTTGATGATTTCATGTCGCAAATTCAGCAAATCAAGAAAATGGGTAACATCAAAGATCTGGCTTCTATGATTCCCGGAATGAGTAAAGCGCTGAAAGATGTGGATATCGACGACGATGCATTCAAAGGAATAGAAGCCATCATTCACTCCATGACTCCCTACGAACGCAGCAATCCTGCATCTCTCAATGCAAGCCGCAAAAACCGTATTGCCAAAGGAAGCGGAACCACCATTGTTGATGTTAACCGGCTGCTCAAACAGTTTGATCAGATGAGCAAAATGATGCGTCAGGCAACATTGAAGCAAGGTTTGCCTAAATTCAAGAAGAGAAGATAACCCGTCCAAACCTTCCCGAAGGGAAGGCTTAGTTTGTAATTTGCAGAAGTTTACGATAAAATCAATTTTATATGTCAAATAGTAATCAAACATCAAACGGAAATTCTCTCTTCGGGGGATTAAAGGGGGCTTTAATCGACGGAAAACTCATCTCACAACAAATAAAAGCCGAAATTGCCGAAGAAGTGAAAGCGATGATTGCAGCCGGAAAACGGGCTCCGCACCTGGCAGTTATCATTGTTGGCCACGACGGCGGCAGCGAAACTTACGTGGCAAACAAGGTGAAATCTTGTGAAGAAGTGGGATTTCGTTCTACCAGAATCGCTTTCGATGATACTGTTTCAGAATCTGAGTTGCTCTCCAAAATTCAAGAATTGAATCAGGATGCAGCGTTGGATGGTTTCATTGTTCAGCTTCCGCTTCCGAAACATATTTCGGAGCAAAAAGTAATTGAAGCCATTGATTACCGCAAGGATGTGGATGGATTTCACCCTGTAAATGTTGGCAGAATGTCCATCGGGTTACCTTGCTACGTTTCTGCTACTCCTTATGGAATTATGGAACTGCTGAAACGCTACGAAATCCCGACTTCCGGAAAACATTGTGTGGTGATTGGCCGCAGCAATATCGTTGGAAAACCAATTGCTTCGCTGATGATGCAAAAATCATATCCCGGAGACGCTACGGTGACCGTTTGCCATAGCCGAACCCAAAATCTGAAAGAAATTACGCTGCAAGCCGATATCATTATCGCAGCATTGGGAAAACCCGAGTTTTTGCGGGGCGATATGGTGAAGGAAGGTGCCGTAGTGATTGATGTGGGTACCACGCGCGTTCCCAGCACCGAAACCAAAAGTGGTTTCCGACTAAGAGGTGATGTGAAATTCGATGAAGTCGCACCGAATTGTTCGTACATTACACCCGTACCCGGCGGCGTAGGTCCCATGACGATTGTTTCTCTGCTAAAAAATACGTTGTTGGCAGCAAAAGGGGAGATTTATTCTTAATCAGTTAAGGAAACGCAAAATATGAATCCTGTCAAAGTTATGAACTCTGGCAGGTTTTTTTTTTGAATAAAATTTTCCTGAAACATCATTAACTTTTGGCATTTCAACAAATATATTATTTTTGCATCTGATCTGAAGTAAAACTTGTCTGAAATTAAAACTTTAATATAAAAACCACCCATGACTACAAATCCCCAAACATGTGATGATTATGTTGCCGGACTTTCCGACGACCGAAAAATAGTCATCGAAAAACTGCGTAAAGTGTTGAAAGAAAATCTTCCGATCGGTTATGAAGAAGAAATAAGTTACGGAATGATTGGTTACGTGGTACCATATTCCATTTATCCGGCGGGCTACGCTGTGAAACCTAAAGTACCGCTCCCGCTGATGAATCTGGCTTCACAGAAAAATCATGTTGCGTTGTATCATATGGGCGTATATTCGGTTCCCGGAATTGCTGAGTGGTTTGAAGCTGAGTATCCCAAACATTGCAAAACAAAACCGGATATGGGCAAAGGGTGTATTCGTTTTAAAAAAATGGATGATATTCCATATGAACTGATTGGCGAACTGGCGCGGAAAGTGGATGTTCAGACCTGGATTGATACGTACGAAAATGTAGTAAGACGCCCCCGAAAATAGTTTTTTACAACGGAATGAGAAATGCCGCATAGATGTGGCTCATCATACCGAAAAGTACGAACAGGTGAAAAATGAAGTGAATAAATTCACGTTTGGCAAGGGCGTAGAATATTGCTCCGACGATGTAAAAAATTCCTCCAATCAGTATCCAGAGTAAAACATCCATGCAATTCATCGAAGCAGCAATTTCAATGGATGGTCTGATTGCAATGAGGATAATCATTCCCATCAAAACGTAGGAAGCAGTTTTGAGATGACTATTGGCTTTCAAGGTGCCGAAATTAAATCCGATACCGGTTAGGGCAATAATCCACACGAGCACGAAAAGTCCCCAACCCCAGATCCCCTCATTGCGAAGCAAAATGAGAGTAAAAGGAGAATAGCTGCAAGCGATTAATACATAGATACTTCCGTGGTCGAAATGGCGAAGCAGTGATTTCGTTTTCGGTGTCTGAACATAGTGATACAGCGTGGATGCAAGCATGCAAACGAACATGCCAAAGCCGAAAATTAAAAATGCAAGAAGAGCCCAAATATTTTGGTGAACAATGGATTTGGCTGTGAGTAAATATGTGCCGACAATGGCTATCATAATGCCCAAAAGGTGAGTTATCCAGTTGGCTTTTTCTTCCCGTTTGGTGTAGAATTTGGTCGCATCCATGAAAAAAGATTTTTTTTTATGTGTCAAAATTACAGCATTTCAATCAATTTATAGTTTATTTTTTTCAAATTTTCAAAAACTGACAATGATGCGGTTTCAGCAAGTTCGATTATTCAGGCTCAACTTCGGCAACTTCAGGCGCGGAGCGGCACTTACCATTCCTCTCGTTGGA
The DNA here is from genome assembly GCA_009929445.1 of Bacteroidia bacterium. Classification (GTDB taxonomy): domain Bacteria; phylum Bacteroidota; class Bacteroidia; order Bacteroidales; family Paludibacteraceae; genus UPXZ01. The sequence continues at coordinate 17,944 of SAAL01000002.1, read as the reverse complement.
ATATTTGTAGGAAAAGGCATGGAAGATGACCTTAATTTGCTTCGTCATGAATTCGGGCATATTTTGCAGTTCCGGAAATGGGGGTTTTGGTTTTTCTGGCGCCATATTGCCAAAACAAGTCTTGACAGTGCACACGCTTCGCGAAAAGAACACCGGAAACATCAGCATACATGGACAGAATGGTCGGCCAACCGGCTTGCTTATTATTATTTCAACTCTCCGGATGACTGGGATTTCAGGCGGTTTCCGATTCAGCCTACCATAGAAGACAGTTACTCCAAACCAACATTTGCTCAAAGTAACGATGATTTTATGAAGCATTGGATGGAAGCATGATTTTACAGGTTTCATCTTTGCCGTAAATTTAAATTTTCATACCAATCAACCGGAATTAATACATTTATATGAAAATAAAAATGATTATCGCACTCTTTACCAAAATTAATTGCCATAGCTTTTAAGCCATGGATTCTTGATTTAAGAAACAAAAGGCTTTTGCCGAAGTTTATTTAGTTATGGACTAAAGCCCCAATTGATAACTAAGTTAGGTGTAATATCAAACATTCATTAAAAAAAAATAGCCTGCCGGAATTTTAGGGCAAGCTATTATTTTTTTTTATTGAATTTTCGGCTATTCGCGGTTCATCGAAATCAGAAATTCTTCATTGTTTTCAGTTCGTTCGAGCCGTTCTTTGAGGAATTCCATTGCTTCCATTGAATTCATGTCGGCAAGATGGCGACGCAGAATCCACATACGGTTGAGTGTGTCTTTATCCAGCAGAAGGTCATCGCGACGTGTGCTTGATGCCATGATGTCAACCGACGGGAAAATGCGCTTGTTGGAAAGTTTGCGGTCGAGCTGCAATTCCATGTTGCCTGTTCCCTTGAATTCCTCGAAAATCACTTCATCCATTTTCGATCCGGTTTCTGTGAGCGCTGTAGCGATGATGGTGAGGCTTCCGCCGTTTTCAATGTTACGTGCTGCACCAAAGAATCGTTTGGGTTTGTGGAGTGCGTTGGCATCCACACCGCCAGAAAGTACTTTGCCGGATGCAGGCGAAACGGTGTTGTAAGCTCTTGCCAGACGGGTAATGGAGTCGAGTAGAATGACAACATCCTGTCCACATTCTACCATCCTTTTTGCTTTTTCGTGAACCATGCTGGCTACTTTCACGTGGCGTTCGGCCGGCTCATCGAAAGTGGAGGAGATTACTTCGGCTCTGACGCTTCGTGCCATATCAGTTACTTCTTCCGGGCGCTCGTCGATGAGCAGTACTATCATGTAAACTTCCGGATGATTGGCAGCAATGGCATTGGCTATTTCCTTGAGCAATACGGTTTTACCGGTTTTTGGTTGAGCCACGATGAGTCCGCGTTGTCCTTTTCCTATGGGGCAAAACAGATCCACAATGCGGGTGGAAAGTGTGTCGTTTTTTCCGCTGTTCAGGGTGAATTTATCTTCGGGGAAAAGGGGAACGAGGTGTTCGAAAGGTACGCGGTCACGTACGTAAGCAGGATCACGGCCGTTGATTTTCGAAACCCGAATCAACGGGAAGTATTTTTCGCCTTCTTTTGGAGGGCGAATGGATCCTTTCACCGTATCACCGGTTTTCAGACCGAAAAGTTTGATTTGAGATTGAGAAACGTATATGTCATCCGGTGATGAAAGGTAGTTGTAGTCGGGCGAACGGAGAAAACCGTATCCATCAGTAAGGATTTCAAGTGTTCCGGTGCCTTCCAGCACTTCTTCGAAATCGAATTGTTTTTCGGGGCGTGGGTTGAATTTTACGCGGTTTCCGTTGCCCTGATTTTCTCTTTGATGCTTGTGAGTGCCCTGTGGTTGCTCTTCTTTTTCAGTGGCAATATCAGTTTCATTCGTTTCTTCTTCATTGATGATTTCCTGAAGCAATTCATCGTCTATCACGGTTTTGATCTCCTCTTTGACGGGTTGCAGTATTTTCCTGACAGGTGGTGCTATTTTTGTTTCCTTCTGTTCTTCGGCTATTACTGCTTCTGCTTTTGTGTCCACAGGTTTTTCTTCCACTTTTACTGCAGTAGGTACTTCTTTTTTAGCGGGAGTTTTTTTGGCTTTTGGCGAAGTTTTCTTTTTGGTTTCCTGTTTTGCTGCCGGAGTGGTGTCTGCTTTCGGAGTTTCAGTTTTAGGCGGTTGCTGTTTGGGTTTATCTGACTTTTCTGTCTTTTCCGCCTCAGGTTTTACTACTTTTTCTGTTTTTTCTGCAGCAGGTTGATTTTTTATCACATTTTCAGTGCTGAATACTTTTTGATCTTCGGCTTTTTTGGGAATTATCCTCATTCTTTTCCTTTTATTGCCTTCATTCCCTTCTGAAACCGAGGATTTTTCCTGGGCGTTCACGATAGCCTGTTGATCTAAAATTTCGTAAACCAGTTTATCTTTGGTTATGGAGTTTGGCACTTTCAGAGCCATTTTGTTTGCGATTTCTTTCAATTCAGAAAGTTCTTTCGCATTTAATTGCAAAATATTATAATTTGTCATATTAGTATGAAAATAAGACGTATGGAGAGTTTTCCCTATCGCTGTCTGGCGGGAAAGTTAATTTTATTGTTGAAAATTGTTATGTGAGCACATTCGGTCGGACGACCGGAGGTGTATTTCGTTAAAACGCTACAAAAGTACAACTAATTTTGAATTTAACAAAGTTTTAATGGGAAATTAAACGTTTATTTTATAAATATGCGTTACTTCTCATAACTAATTTCTAATATATTCTGTGTTTCATCTGTTATCCTGAATCGATTATCGATGCGCATTCCGATGACCCAGACGATTTTTTCAGCGGACAATAAAAGCTGGATTTCTTCTTTCTGATAAAGACTGAGCTTGGAGTTGATGAAGAAATCACTTAATTTTTTGCTTTGAGTCATGCCGAACGGCTGAAATGTGTCGCCTTTTCGCCATTTCCGGATGGTAAGTGGGTATTCAAGCAGGTCTGCATCGATATGGACGGTGTCTGCCGTCCTTGAAATCTGAAAATCCGGGGTATTTTTTATCCACCTGAAATGAAGGTGTACAGGTACTGTTATTTCGCGGATATTTTTACTTACAAGGTATTCTGTTTCGTTTCTGGGCTCCATTCGTTGGATGATTAAAGCATTTCTGTCTTTGAGCAGCCGGTGTGTGGGCGAGGCGAACCGCAGACCTGAATTATTATCCAGGCTTTGTGTGATATCTACCACCGTATCGTTGTTGAAGTTATATGTACTCAGTATTTCGTACAATACGGTCTGAATATCAGCTTGTTTTTTAAGTTCAGGTATGTTGATGATAGTATTTCCCTTACTTTCTGTCACTATTTTTTCTTTAATATCCTGAATTTTTTCGGTGTAAATTTTCCAGATGCCCCTGAGCCGGAGGGTATTCTCAAAAAAAGTTTGATTGACCGACGGATTGATATCCGACAAAATGGGAATTACCTGATTGCGGATTTTATTCCGGCTGTAATCATTCGAAGCGTTGGTAGAGTCAAAAACGTACTGAAGATTGTTGATTTTTGCATATTTTTCTATCTCCTGACGTGTGCAGGTGAGCAGAGGGCGAACAATGTTGCCGTTTTTGGCGTCAATGCCGGTCAGTCCTTTGAGTCCTGTACCACGTACGAGGTTGAGAAAAAATGTTTCAATAGAATCATCGGCATGGTGCGCCACAGCGATTGATCCGGAGTGAATTTCTTTTGCCACCCGGTTAAACCATTCATAGCGCAATTCTCTGGCAGCCATTTCGATGGATATTTTGTTTTTTCGGGCATACCCGGTGGTGTTAAAATCAGTTTTTTTGAACATGACACCGTATTCTTTTGCCAGTTTTTCCACAAATTTTTCATCACGGTCAGATTCACTGCCCCGCAAATGAAAATTACAGTGAGCCACAATGCATTCATACCCCGATTTGAGAAGAATATTCAGCAAAACTACGGAATCTACACCTCCGCTTACCCCTACGAGTATCCTCTCGCCGGGTTGAAGCAATTCATTGGTTTGGATAAATTCCTGAACTTTCTTGAGTGTTTCCATCGTTTTTGCGTATATTTGTATCAGCATACAAAGTTAAAGAAATACTCTGAAATTTACACGTGAAGGTTTATATTTCCACAATGCGACTTTTAGTGATTATATCTAAAATCTGCTGTTTTGCGTCTGGTATGTGTCTCATTATTTGTTCAGAGGAGAAAAAAAATTTTTACACGTAAGTCAAACTATGGATTATCAGGAAACAATACAATATCTGTACGACCGGCTTCCGGTTTTTCATCAGATTGGAGCTGCAGCTTACAAACCCGGTTTGGAAAATTCCATCCGCATGATGAGCGAACTGGGAAATCCGCAGAATTCCTACAAGACCATTCACGTGGCCGGAACCAATGGCAAAGGCTCTGTATCTCATTTTTTGGCTGCCATTCTTCAGTCGGCGGGCTATCAAACAGGACTTTATACGTCACCGCATTTGGTTGATTTCGGCGAAAGAATCCGGGTTAACGGTGCGAAGGTGAACCGGGAATTTGTGGTGAAATTTATAGAAAAATACAAGCCCCTTTTTGACCGCATCGAACCTTCGTTTTTCGAAGCAACCATGGCCATGGCGTTCGATTATTTTGCCTCCGAAAATGTGGATGTAGCTGTTATAGAAGTGGGTTTGGGCGGTCGATTGGACAGTACAAACATTATTCATCCGGAACTTTCGGTCATTACCAACATCAGTTTCGACCATACTCAGTTTCTGGGCGATTCACTGGATAAAATTGCATTCGAAAAAGCCGGAATAATCAAAAAGGAAACACCGGTTGTAATAGGTGAATCGTTGGCAGAAACCAAACCTGTTTTCATTCAAAAAGCAGAATCGGAAAGTGCAACCGTTTTTTTTGCTGAAGAATTACAGCCGGTACGTTTTCTGAGGTACGAAAATGGTAAAATGATTGTAAAAACAGCCGATTTCGAAATGCTTGAAATAGGGCTGAACGGTATTTATCAGCTAAAAAATGTAGCAACTGTATTGGAAGTTGTTAAGCAATTACAAAAATCAGATTTCAATATTTCTGAACAACATATCCGCGATGGATTGAGTAATGTGGTATCGCTTACCGGCTTGTTGGGCAGGTGGCAAACTGTAAGCGAAAATCCGAAAATAATACTCGATACAGCTCACAATAAGGGCGGGTTTGAATACATCACAGAGCAACTTCAACAGACAAAATACAATAAATTGCATTTCGTTTTCGGGATGGTGAACGACAAAGACATCTCCGGTGTATTGAGTATGCTGCCAAAGGATGCGAAATATTACTTTACGGCTGCTGAAACCAAAAGAGCTTTATCACCCGAAGAACTTAAAAATCAGGCAAAAACATTCGGTCTGCATGGAAATACGTATAATACTGTATATGAAGCCGTAAAGACGGCTATGATGCGTGCCGGAGCCGACGATTTAATCTACATCGGCGGAAGTAATTTCGTAGTGGGAGAGGCTTTGGAGCTGTTTTAGCAAAAAATAAAAGGGTCGGAAATCCATACTGATTTTTTCACGAATAGAATTATTTCTCTATTTTTGTTCAGAAACTGTAATCATTACACGATAAATATACTTAACTACAATCAATACTAAAATCATTATGAAACTGAAATTTTTATTATGCATCGGAATTACAGCCTTTTTTATGAGCTCCTGTGCCACAACATCGCACAACAAACTGACTCAGGAAGAAAAAAACGCCGGCTGGCAGTTGCTCTTCGATGGGAAAACGCTTAACGGCTGGCGCGATTACAACGGCGAAAAGCTTACCGCACCCTGGTTTGCGGCAGACGGTACCATACAGGCAAAAGGAGGCGGTGGCGATGCTCACGGATATATAGTCGCCAAAAAGAACTACGAAAACTTTGACCTCGTTTGGGACTGGAAAATTGCCGAAGGCGGAAACAGCGGCATGCTTTATCACGTGGTGGAAAATCCGGCTTTCAAGGTGCCTTATGTTACCGGGCCTGAATACCAGCTCATAGATGATATCGGATTTCCGGAGAAGCTGGAAGACTGGCAAAAAACGGCTGCCGATTACGCCATGCATCTGGCCGACACAAAAAAATCGCTCAAACCTGCCGGTGAATGGAATTCATCACGAATCCTGTTCGACAACGGACGTGTGGAGCACTGGCTCAATGGCCAAAAGGTAGTGGAATTTGAAGCCTGGACAGAAGACTGGTTTACCCGAAAACACAGCGGTAAATGGGAAAATGCACCCGAATACGGACTTGCACGCACAGGTGTAATCTGCCTTCAGGACCACGGCTCGGCTGCCTGGTTCCGGAATATGAAAATCAAAGAGCTTCCACGAAAAAGCAAAACGGTAAGTTTGTTCAACGGTAAAGACCTCACCGGCTGGGAGGCGTACGGCACCGAGAAATGGTATGTGAATGACGGGCTGCTGGTGTGCGAAAGCGGACCCGAAAAGAAATACGGCTATCTGGCAACCCGCGAATATTACAACGATTTTGATCTGACACTCGAATTTAAGCAGGAAGCCGATGGTAATTCAGGCGTTTTCTTCCGTTCGTTTATCGAACCGGATGTGAAAGTAAACGGCTGGCAGGTGGAAGTGGCTCCCCGCGGTAATGACACCGGCGGAATCTACGAATCATACGGACGCGGCTGGCTGGTGCAGATTCCGGAAGAAAAAGAGAGTATTCTGAAAGAAAAAGACTGGAACACGATGCGAATACGTGTGGCAGGCGATAACGTGAAAACCTGGCTGAACGGGGTGGAAATGGTGAATCTGACGGATGAAAAAATTGGAAAAGCACAGGGACGTATCGCACTGCAAATACACGATGGTGGTGGCATCAAGGTACTCTGGAGAAATATCCATCTTAAAACTCTCTGATAAAGGAAAAAACGAAAAAAATACCCGCCCGAATATGGAATGTTCGAAGCGGGTATTTTTTGTTTTTTAAAAAAATCTAAATTTCTCACACATCAATTGATGCTATTTCCACCAGCAATTCGTCCTGCATTACCGATTGCCCGGGAACGACATGGATTTTTCGAATCACTCCGTTGCAGGAAGCATTGATTTCATTTTGCATTTTCATTGCCTCCAGACTCAGTATCGGTTCGCCTTCATTCACCAGGTCTCCTTCGCTCATGAAAATATCTACTATTTTTCCGGGCATTTGCGAACGGATGTTGTTATCAGACGCAGCACCGGCATCTTTATTCAGTATATTCCGACGCAAATATGAGAATATCGATTCCAAACTGAATTTATATTCCACTCCGTTAACTTTCACCACTATCCTGTTCTGGTCGCGCTGAGTGATTTCACACCGATACAAGGTGTCATTCATACTGAATGTCGAAAAATTATTTTTATGTTCGATGAAAAAAATATCTTTCTCCTTGCCGTTGATAATGGGATTTGACTCCTTAGGCAGGTATATTTTATACCGGCTGCCGTTATCGCGCATGGCAATGAAAAGCCGGGTTGCATCTCTTTTGTAAACGTATGTTGTTGCCATAATGTAAAAATGTGCTCCTGATTCCGTTCGGCTTAGTTCACGTCGAAGCCTGAAGTGGTAATAAGCAGGTTGGTAAAACTTAATTAATATTTTTAATTGTAATCAAGAAATTCTTAATTCTGTAAAAGTTGACTTGCCGGAAAAATCCTTCCCTTCGGGAGGGTTTGGGTGGGCTACTTATTAATTCTCTTGTTCAATACCCACACATTGAGCGATTCGCTTTTGAACATGGGCGATTCCGATGAGTATTGCAGGTATTCCTTGGCGTAGCTGATGGTAGCTGCCAGGGCTGCCATCATGGCTTCGTCTTCGGATTCCAGCATCTCCGGTGCAAATACCGTATCCACCCAGCGCGTGGTGTAGGTTGCCTCCACGAATTCCTTGCTTCGCAATACGGTTTTACAAAACGGGACAGTGGTTTTCAAGCCCGAAATTGAAAAATCATTCAAAGCGGTCAGTGTTTTTCGGATGCAATCTTCGCGATTTTCGCCGTGTACAATTATTTTGGCAATCATCGAATCGAAATAAGGCGTCACAACGGAGAAATCTTTTACTCCCGTTTCTATACGGATGTGGTCTCCGTGCGGGAAATGTATTTTTTCGATAAATCCGGTCTGCGGACTGAAGCGGTTTTGAGGATCTTCGGTGTTTACACGGCATTCTATGGCCCAACCGTTGAACTGTATATCTTCCTGTTTCAGTGTTAAAGTTTCTCCCAACGCTATCCGTATTTGCCAGGCTATGAGATCAGTGCCTGTAATCATCTCTGTTACAGGATGTTCTACCTGAATTCGGGTATTCATTTCCATAAAATAATACTCCCCGTCTTCATCCAGTATAAATTCAATGGTTCCGGCTGAATAATATCCGATGCTTTTGGCAAATTTCACGGCAAGTTCGCCCATTTTAACCCTGTTTTCATCACTGATGCTTGCCGACGGAGCTTCTTCCACTATTTTCTGGTGCTTACGCTGCAGCGAACATTCGCGTTCGCCCAGGTGAATTACGTTTCCGTGCTTGTCGCCAAGTATCTGAAATTCAAGATGTTTAGGGTTAACCAGGTATTTCTCTATAAACATATCGCCGTTACCGAAAGCGGCCAGTGCTTCTTCGTGAGCCGATTTGAAGTGGCGCTCCATGGTTTCCGGTTTTTCCACTATGCGCATGCCGCGTCCGCCGCCTCCGGCCGAAGCTTTCAGAATTACCGGATATCCGATTTTATCGGCAAATTCTTTGGCTAACAGTGCGTCGGTGATTGCTCCAGGACTACCCGGTACCAGTGGCATTTCTGCCCTGGCAGCCATTTCCTTGGCAATGGTTTTGATGCCCATGTTGCGAATCAATTCGGGCGAAGGACCGACGAAAATAATTCCGTTTGCTTCACAAAGTGCTGCAAAGTCCGGATTTTCTGACAAAAAACCGTAACCCGGATGAATCATGTCTATCTGATGTTCGAGCGCCAGTTTAACGATTGCTTCCGGATTCAGAAAAATCGGCTTGCCGGTCAAATCTTCCTTCACATAAATAATTTCATCGGCATACTCCAGATACAAAGCATCGGGTTCGCGGTTGCAATGTATCACACAGGTAGTCAGACCGAGTTGTTTGGCAGAACGAATAATGCGGATGGCAATTTCGTTGCGGTTAGCAATTAATATTTTTTTCATAAATTAAAAGACCCTCCAAACCTCTCCAAAGGGTAGCTTAAAGAGCATTGTAATGTTTGTTTTGTTCTATAGTTGAATCGAAATGGTATCGAAATTGATTTTTTTTTCAGAATAAATGAAGATGAACTTAAAAAATATTTTTTCTGTTTGAAATTGCAGACTCCAAAGTCACATCGTCGGGTAATTTAGGGGGCTTTTATTACAGCGGAATATTACCGTGTTTTCGTTCGGGCTGTGAATACTGCTTGTTGGACAGGATGTCAAAAGCCGTAACGAGTATCCTGCGCGTTTCCGAAGGCATAATTACGTCGTCTATCATGCCCAGTTCTTCGGCTTTGAACGGATTGGCTATTTCTTCTTTGTATTTTTCAATCAGTTCTTTTTCCAGCTTTTCACGGTCGGTTGCAGCTGTCAGTTCCGCTCTGTTCACTATTTTAATAGCGCCGGCGGGTCCCATTACAGCTATTTCGGCGGTAGGCCAGGCAAAATTAAAATCGCCCCCAATTCCCAGGCTGTTCATCACCACGAATGCTCCGCCATAGGCTTTGCGGGTGATGATAGTAATTCTCGGAACGGTAGCTTCACAGAAGGCATAAAGAAGTTTGGAGCCGTTGCGAATGATTCCCGTATGCTCCTGATCTACACCCGGTAAGAATCCCGGAACATCTTCCAGTACAAGCAGGGGAATGTTGAAAGCATCGCAGAAGCGTACGAAACGCGCACCTTTGATGCTTGCATTGATATCCAGCGTGCCGGCCATGGCTTTGGGCTGATTGGCTACAATTCCAATGGTTTTTCCTTCCAGACGGGCAAATCCGACGACTATGTTTTGAGCAAATTTTTCGTGAATTTCCAGAAAAGAGTTATTGTCAACCAGCGTGTTGATTATCTCTTTCATATCGTACGGACGGTTTGGATCATCCGGAACGATTTTGTTCAAATACTCCTGACGATCTTCGTTGAAATCAACATCGGTGGATACAGGCAGGGCATCGAAATTATTCAACGGCAGGTATGAAAGGAGTTTCCGAACCTGTATGATGGCGTGCTCTTCATCTTCAAATACAAAATGTGCCACCCCGCTTTTTTCGGCATGTACGTTGCCACCTCCCAGTTCGTCCATCGTAATATCCTGATTCAGCACTTCTTTCACTACATCCGGACCTGTGACAAACATGTACGAAGTTTTGTTGGTCATGATTACAAAATCGGTCATGGCGGGTGAATAGACTGCACCGCCCGCAGCCGGACCGAGTATCACGCTTATTTGTGGAATTATTCCGGATGATTGTACGTTGTTTTTGAAAATACGCGCATATGCCGAAAGACTGTTAATGCCTTCCTGAATACGTGCGCCACCACTGTCAATCAATCCTACGCAGGGAGATCCGAATTTGAGCGCCATTTCCTGTACCTTGGCTATTTTCATTCCGTGAGCATATCCAAGCGAGCCACCCATCACGGTAAAGTCCTGTGCGTAAGCAAAGACGCTGCGCCCCTGAACCAATCCCCGCCCCACCACAACTCCATCGCCGTAAGCGTTTTGAGTTTTTTTAATGGATTTTGCCGGCTCCACAAAGGTGTTCAGTTCAAAAAAACTTCCCTCGTCGAAAAGTATATTAAGTCGTTCGCGGGCTGTAAGTTTTGCTTTCAGATGCTGTTTTTGAACAGCAATTTCTTCCATGTTTTGCAAAGATTTCAGTCTTTGCTCAAAAACTTTTCGTTTATTCATAAAAACGTTGAATTATTACAATAGTTATTTAACATTTAGGACATGAAAAAGTTTCCACATGCTGAAAAATATACCGGCTAAAAAAAATCGAGGACAGAAAATTTACCTGATTTCTGTTCGTGGATAAAGAGAAAATACTCTTTTTCAGGATTAGAAAAATGATTTTTTTACATTTTTTTTGTCCTCTGATTACTTTGAATGTAAAAACGGATGAGATTGAGATTCAAAAAAGAAACGGACCAATCAGGCAAGTATCATTGAAAGTACAAGCGGACTTATCAGTACAGCATAATAAGCGAGTGATATCCACGGTTGTGAATGCATATACATTTCCTTCGGGGTGAGTTGAAACCTGTGTCTGACAACCGTCCATAAGAGCATTTCGAGCAACAGGGTGAGCAGCCACCAGAAAATTCCGGTCAGGAGTGCATCCTTGTAAATATTTGCCGGGGTGTGCTGCAAAAAGTAAAACGTGCTGCAAAGAGTCCACACTGTGAGGTAATAAACGGGAGTGTAAGGCAGACTTTTCCGGTAGGCATATTGAGCGAATTGTGCCGGATTGACATTCTTGTTGACTGATTTCTTTTCCTGTCTTTTTCCGCTGCCGAAAATGTGAAGTGCTTTAAGCCCGTTGACCAAAACGAAACCAACCAGGAACCAGATTATTGCTAAATGTAAGTTCATAAATAAGTCATTTGCCTCAAAATCCACTCACGAAGGAGTTTTTCTATCGGAGTAAATTTAAAAAAAATGCAGGATGTTTGGCAACTTTTTTTTAAAAACACAGATATCAGATTTTCAGAAATTTAACATAGGTAAATATTTCATTATCCACATCAGCAAGACCACAACAACCAGTGCAGGAAGCATGTTGAGTATGCGCAACTTTTTTATTTCGAGGATATTAATTCCAAGTCCGAGCAGCAGAATGCCGCCAACCGAAGTGAGCGCCTGAATGGTTTCGGCCGAAAGAAATTCTCCGAAAAATCGGGCAAGCAGTGTTATCCCGCCCTGAAAAAGAAACAGTGGTATGGCTGAAAATACTACTCCAACTCCAAATGCAGAAGCCAGCAGGATGGATGAAAATCCATCGAGAATGGATTTGGTAAGCAGCAGCCGGGCTGAGCCTGTTGTGCCTTCTTCGATAGCGCCCATGATGGTGAGTGCACCGATGCAAAAGAGCAGAAAAGAGGTGGTAAGCCCTTCCGAAAAACGTTCGCTGCCAATTCGGAGTTTCTTTTTTGTCCATTCACTCAGTTGCTCGGCTCCTTTCTCCAGATTCATCCACTCGCCCAGCATGGCACCTACAACAACACTCGTAACCACCGTGAGGATATGATCCATTTTCCAAACCATGCTGATGCCGATAGCAAGGGTAAAAAGTCCTACCGCCTGAAAATAGATGGTGCGGATACGCTCTGGCATCCCTTTTTTCAGAAAAATGCCGAGCGAGCCGCCTGCAATTACAGCTATCGTATTTACTATTGTTCCTAACATAAAGCCCTAAAAATGATCCGTGGTGATTCCCTTACTCACCTTTTCGGTTTTTTTTAACAGATACAAGCCGCGACTTGTCCCTGGTTGTAATTTTTTTTATGTTTCACAAAAGTAAGAAATTTTCTCCGAAATGAGTTTTATGTTTCAATAAAATGAAGTAAATTAGCCATTTAAATTTTTTATACAAGTTCTGTTCATTATACTTTAAAAAAAGTCCTCCTTCGGGAGGCAGTGGAGTAACATGTTTCTACAACGCATTGCAAAGGCATTTTATACTGCATATGAAGCCGACATCCGGAAGTTCACGTTCGTTTTTCCCAACCGTCGGGCTGGCCTTTTTTTTCAGAAATACCTTACAGAACTGATTGATAAGCCAGTTTTCTCGCCCGAAATAATTACCATTAACGATTGTTTTTTCAATGCATCCACCCGCCGTGTAGCCGACCGCACTGCCGAGCTCTTCAGGCTTTACCGGATATACAGGCAGGTGAGCAAAAGTGAGGAAACATTTGATGCATTCGTTTTTTGGGGCGAAATGCTGCTGACCGATTTCAACGATGTGGATAAGTACAGAGCCGATCCGCGCCAGATTTTCACAAACGTGAAGGAACTGAAAGAAATTGATCAGTTGTCGGAATACATTTCCGATGACCAGAAAGCTGCCATCGAACAATTCTGGAAGCATTTTCTACCGAAAATTGAAAGCAAAACCAAGAAAGAATTTATTGCCATCTGGTGCATTCTGCTCCCGCTGTATGAGGAGTTCTGCAGCGAGCTGCGGAGCGAAAACCTGGCCACCGAAGGGATGATTTTTCGGGAAGTGGTGGATAAACTCCGGCAGAACGACGATGCGGAGTATTTCAGGGATAAGAAATTCGTTTTTGTCGGTTTCAATGCGTTGAACAAAAGTGAACAAATGCTTTTCGAAGAGCTCCGGAAGCGTCATCAGGCCGATTTCTACTGGGACTACGAGTCCGATGAACTGCGCGACGAAGATAATCAGGCCTCCGGATTCTACCGCGAAAACATCCGGAACTTTCCTTCGGCGCTTACCATTGACCCCGAAGTATTGCCGCTCAGCGGCAAGTCGTTTGAATTGATTGCCGTTCCCTCGTCGGTAGGGCAGACCAAGGAAGTATTCAACCTGCTCAACCTGCTTTTTCCGGAAGATTCGCCCGAAAACGACCTGATTAAAACTGCAGTGGTTTTGCCCGATGAAAGTTTGCTGGTGCCGCTGCTGCATTCGTTGCCTGAAACTGTGGAGAAAGTGAATGTCACCATGGGATTTCCGCTCAAAGCCACACCCGTTTCGGGATTGCTTGAGAATCTCTTTGAACTCCAGCGGCGCATGAATGCACGGGGTCAGTTTTATCACATTACGGTATCCAATATTCTCAATCATCAATACATCAATATGTTGTGTGGTGAGCAGATTCGGATAATTCATCAGGAAATGGTCGCCAACAATTCCTTTTACGTGGATGAATCGCTCTTTGCCAACGATGAGTTGTTGAAAACCATTTTCACCTCGAAAAAAGACCCGGCAGAATTTATGACGTATCTGCTCGATGTACTGAAAAAACTGAATGTTGCCTGGCAGCGCTTTGCCGGAGAAAGCGAAAAATACAGCCTCGAATGCGATTTTCTGTATCAATATTACACAGCCCTGAACCGGCTGAATGATGTGATGAAGAGCATCGGCCGTTTCGAAATGGGCATAGATACGCTTGTAAGGCTTATCCGTCAGCTGGTTGGCGGTATTTCCATCCCGTTTGAGGGCGAGCCTCTCAACGGACTTCAGGTAATGGGAATGCTCGAAACGCGTGGTCTGGATTTTGAAAACCTGATTATATGTTCGTTCAACGAAGGCGTATTCCCGAAAAAGAGCACATCCAGCAGTTTTATTCCGGCCACCCTTCGTCGAGCCTTTGGTCTGCCTGTATCCGAATATCACGATGCCATTTCGGCTTACAATTTTTACCGGCTTATTCAGCGTACACGCCGGATTTTTTTCCTCTACGACAGCCGTTCGGAAGGGATGCAGACCGGTGAGGTGAGCCGTTATATTCATCAGCTTCGGTATCATTACAATGTTGATATTAAGCAGGTTAACGTTACGTACGAAATAAATTCGGCCGACGAGAATATCGTTCAGGTAAGTAAAACTCCCGAAATAATGGAAAAACTCGCCTTGTACCTGACCAGCGGCGAAAACGAAAGGGCTCTTTCTGCAAGTTCGCTCAATACTTACATCCAGTGTCCGCTGCAGTTTTTTCTGAAGTATGTGGAGCAAATGGAAGAGCTGGAAGAAGTGCAGGAAAGCGTGGAATCGGGTATGTTCGGCACTTTGCTGCACGAGGTGATGGAGAAACTCTACGAACCCTTTGTAGGTAAAATGGTTCAGAAACAGGAACTGACTGAATTATCCAAAAACAACCTGCTGATAGATAAAACCATTACACGGGCATTTGCAACCAGGTTTTTCAAAAAGAAAAATGAAGCTGCAGACCTTGTGGAGCTCGAAGGAAATTACCTGCTCACAGCCCGGGTGATTCATCAGTTTGTTGAGAAAATACTGCTGACAGATGCCTCGAGAGCACCTTTCAGGTACATTCAGTCAGAAAAAAATATATTGATTCGTTATCCGTTTGAAAACGGTACACTGCACGTTAATCTGAAAGGATACATCGACCGGGTGGACGAAAAGGACGGCATGACCCGCATTCTGGATTACAAAACCGGCGGCGACGAACTGAAATTCAACTCCGTAGGTGAATTGTTCGAACGAAACAACAAAAAAAGGCCAAAGGCGGTATTTCAAACCTTCCTGTACTGCCTGCTTTACAATCAAAAGGCAGGTACAGAAAACCTGGTGCCCGAAGTGCTGAAAGTGCGCGATTTGTTCAAAAGCAATTTCACCACACAGTTGTATGACAAAGTTAAAGACCAATACGTAGAGGATTTCAACGTGTACAGGGATGAATTTTCAGAAAAACTGACTGAATTGATCCGTGAAATTTTCGATGCCGAAGTGCCGTTTGAACAATGTACCGAGTTGGAATTGTGTCGCTACTGCACTTTCAGGGCAATATGCCGCCGGGAAGTAAAGACGCTGAATTACTAAAAGAAAAAATATATGCAAAGAAACGACAACATCGAAATTGAACGAAAATTTCTGGTCAGGGGTGAATTTATGTCACATGTTTCGCAGGAGCACCGTATCAGGCAGGGATACATTGTGGCATCGGCCGGAAAAACCGTTCGTGTGCGCACCCGGGGCGATAAAGGCTTTCTTACCATCAAAGGTCCTTCGGGTAAAAACGGTTTCAGCCGGTTCGAGTGGGAAAAGGAAATCTCATTCACTGACGCAGAGCAGTTGCTGGAGCTTTGCGAAAAGAACATCATTGACAAAATACGTTACGAAGTGGAATTTGACGGTAAAACCTTCGAAGTGGACGTTTTTCACGGAGTGAATGAAGGGCTGGTGCTGGCAGAACTTGAACTGCAAACCGAAGATGAGCCCTACAGTGCACCCGAATGGCTCGGCCGGGAAGTGACGGGCGATATGCGGTACTACAACTCCTACCTGTCGAAATACCCTTTCAGCGAATGGTAGCTCCGGCCTGAGATAGTTGTATTTTTCAGAAACTTCTCAGACATATTCATCACTTTACCGTCTGTGAAAAAAAAAGTTTACCCGATGATTTTCAGATAAACTTTTTCCTGTATTCTGTCTGTATGAATAGTTTCAGAGCCGTTTTTTCAACTTATTCAGGCATCCTGACTCCACCATCATATCCGAAAATTACTGAGTTATTTTTCTGAACAGGTTTTTCATATTTACCTGTGCATCAATGATTTTCTGAAGTTCGTCAATCTGAACGCGGTCTTGTTCCATGCTGTCGCGGTGGCGGATGGTTACGGTGTTGTCTTCGAGCGTTTGGTGATCCACTGTGATGCAGAATGGTGTACCTACGGCATCCTGACGGCGGTAACGTTTGCCGATGGAGTCTTTTTCATCGTACACACACTTGAAGTCAAATTTCAGTTCGTTCATTACTTCTCGGGCTTTCTCGGGCAGTCCGTCTTTTTTTACCAGCGGCAATATGGCAGCTTTTACGGGAGCCAGCACCGGTGGAAATTTGAGTACCACACGGCTGTCGCCGCCTTCGAGCTCTTCTTCGGTGTATGCAGCTGCCATGATGGAAAGGAAAGTCCTATCCACTCCGATAGAGGTTTCGATAACGTAGGGCACGTATGATTCATTCAGCTCCGGATCGAAGTATTTGATGTTTTTGCCGGAGTATTTTTCGTGTTGCGACAAGTCGAAATCGGTACGTGAATGAATGCCTTCCACTTCCTTGAATCCAAACGGCATTTCAAATTCAATATCGGTAGCAGCATTGGCGTAATGCGCCAGTTTGTCGTGATCGTGGAAACGGTATTTATGGTCGCCCAGTCCGAGGGCTTTGTGCCAGCGCAGGCGGAACTGTTTCCAGTATTCGAACCATTTCATTTCCTCGCCGGGGCGAACGAAAAACTGCATTTCCATCTGTTCGAATTCGCGCATACGAAAGATAAACTGACGGGCTACGATTTCGTTGCGGAATGCTTTACCTATCTGAGCAATGCCAAACGGGATTTTCATGCGGCCTGTTTTCTGCACGTTCAGGTAATTCACAAAAATTCCCTGCGCCGTTTCCGGACGAAGGTATATTTTCAGAGCACCATCGGCTGTGGAACCCATTTCGGTAGAGAACATGAGGTTGAACTGACGCACATCGGTCCAGTTTTTGGTGCCGCTGATGGGGCAAACAATTTCGTAATCCACGATGATATTTTTCAGCTCATCGAGGTTGCTGTCGTTCAGCGCTTTTACGAAGCGGGTATGAATTTCTTCGCGTTTGGCTGCGTTTTCGAGCACGCGCGGATTGGTCTGACGAAACATGGCTTCGTCAAAACTTTCGCCGAACCGTTTGGCTGCTTTTTCTACTTCTTTTTCAATTTTTTCGTCGTATTTAGCCAGCAGGTCTTCAATGAGTACATCGGCACGATAACGCTTTTTGCTATCCTTGTTGTCAATGAGCGGATCGTTGAATGCATCCACGTGTCCGGAAGCCTTCCAGGTAGTGGGGTGCATGAATATGGCGGCATCTATGCCCACCACGTTCTCGTTGAGCAGCACCATGCTGTCCCACCAGTACTTTTTGATGTTGTTTTTTAACTCTACACCGTTTTGTCCGTAGTCGTACACGGCACCGAGGCCGTCGTAAATTTCGCTCGAAGGGAACACAAAACCGTATTCCTTGCAGTGAGCAATCAGTTTTTTGAAAACATCTTCTTGTGAAGCCATAATGTAAGGAGCCTCCTGAGACCCAAGTTGGGGAAATGCCGGAGGAAAGCACTGTTTGATGGATAATATTTCAGCCCGCAAAATTACAAAAAAATATTGATTAATACGGCAAAACCAGGCGTGTAACTTATTGCGGGGTTATCAATTATGAAATGT
>SAAL01000159.1 GCA_009929445.1 Bacteroidia bacterium | reverse complement strand
CAGATTCAGAAAACCCTTGATGATGTTGTACGAACTGATCATCGGATACTGTTTTTTAAGTTCTTCAGCTATCTCTGCGGCAGTCTGTTCGGGCGATTTGCGGGCAATTTTTACAAAAGGGAAAACCACCAGCGTGATATCTCCTTCGAATTCCTTTTTTGTCTTTTGAAATTGCACTGTACCGCCATCAACAATCTGATTGTATAGTTTCTGTATGGCGGTAATTACACCTTGGGAAAGTTGAGTTTCTAAATTCATCTGTCGGGGGAAAATAATTGTTTGATTGAAAGTGCAAAGATACGGATTTCTGTGAAATTGTACATTACGCGTTTAGAGAATGGTTGTTTTTTAAAAGGTAACAGTTTTTTCATAAAACAAACAGGGTGTCCGCCATGATTGCGAACGCCCTGTTTGTTAATGAGTTATGAGAATTTTTTATTTAACTACATCAGCCAGTTCAGATCCTGCTTTGAATTTAGCTACTTTTTTAGCTTTGATTCTGATTGGTTGTTTGGTGGAAGGGTTTACGCCTTTACGGGCGGCACGTTCAGCTACAGAAAATGTTCCAAATCCTACAAGAGTTACTTTGTCGCCTTTAGCAAGGGCATCGCTGATGCTCTTGATGGTGGCATCCAGCGCTTTTTTGGAGGCAACTTTTGTCAGGCCGGAAGCTTGAGCAATAGCACTGATTAATTCTCCTTTGTTCATAGTTTTTTAGTTTTTTAGTTTAAGACATTAAAAGCCAAATACTTCGGTGCTGCAAATATAATTAATACGAATTAATAAACAAATTTTTTATTTAGAAAAATGTATTTTTTTCCTAAAGAAGTTCAATATCCTGTCCAACAACATAGTTTTGAAGTTTTTTTCGTAATTTTGCAGCTCATTTGAAAGCAGGCATGTTCTTTTCACAGCCTGAATTTCTGAGAAAAAACAAAACGATTGTTTATGAACAGATCCTTGCCTCCGGTAGTTAAAAATATTCTGATTATCAATGTCATTCTATACATGGCAACCTTGATGCTTCCTACCATTCTCCGAAGGTGGGGAATTGATATGCGCCTCGAAGATGTGCTCGGGATGCATTATGTCGGATCCGGAAAATTCAACCTGCTGCAGGTCGTTTCGTACATGTTTATGCACGGCTCGGTTACGCATATACTTTTCAATATGTTTGCCGTGTATATGTTCGGACCCATTTTCGAGCAGGTGTGGGGTTCGCGGAAGTTTCTGTTTTATTATCTCATTACCGGTATCGGAGCCGGACTTGTGCAACAACTCTTCTGGTACGTAGAGTTGGGCGATGTATTCAGAGCGATGAACGTTGCTGTTTCGTCTGGTTCGGCTGAGGCATTGGCTCCTTATTCGGCCGAACTTTCACATTACTTCCGTTTTTCGGGTGATATAGCTCAGATGCCTGTCACACAAGTGCTTCAGATGAAGAAGGAACTGGCCGATGCGCTCCTCACAATCGGTGCTTCGGGTGCCGTTTTCGGCATTTTGCTTGCTTTCGGATGGCTGTTTCCCGAACAGAAACTTTTTCTGATTTTCTTTCCGGTGCCTATCAAAGCCCGCTGGTTTGTGGCCGGATATGCGGTGGCTGAATTATTCCTCGGAGTAGCCAATTTTGCCGGCGACAGTGTAGCTCATTTTGCCCACCTCGGCGGAATGCTTTTCGGGGTGCTGCTCATTCTTTACTGGAAAAAGAAAGGTAAACTTTATTCTTCACACTAAAAAACAATCATGTAAATGAATCTCATTGATAATCTGAAACTTACTTATAAGAATGGCAGCATGGTGATCAAACTCATTTATGTAAATGTGGCCATTTTTCTTTTCGTAAGTATCCTCTCGGTCGTTTTCAGGTTGTTTAATCTTACTTCCATTGATTACACCACGTGGTTTTCCGTACCTTCCAATCCCTCACACCTGCTTACCCATCTGTGGACTCCCGTAACGTACATGTTTTACCACGAACAGTTTTTTCACATCTTTTTCAATATGCTGGTGTTGTACTGGTTTGGTAAGATTTTCACCATGTATTACTCTGAAAAACAGCTGCTTTCGTTGTATATTCTTGGTGGATTGACGGGTGCACTGGTGTATGTGGTGGCTTACAATGTTTTTCCCTATTTCGAAGCTGCTTCCTACTACAGCGTGCTGATGGGAGCTTCCGGTTCCATCCTGGCTATCCTGGTGGCATCGGCAGTACGAGCACCGAATATGGAAATGCAGTTGCTGCTCATAGGTAGAATCAAACTGATGTGGATTGCCGTGATTACGGTTCTGGTCAGTTTCTTTGGGTTGACTTCCGAAAACGGAGGCGGCGAAATGGCGCATCTGGGCGGAGCTCTGGCCGGTTATCTTTTTGTTGTGTTCGAAAAGAAAGGGACAGATATTACCCGGTTTATTAACAAAATAATCGATTTTTTTGTAAATTTGTTCCGTCCGCGCCCCCGAAAGAAACCGACTGTTTATCATGCGCAAAAAATGTCGCCCGAACAGTACAATCAGAAGAAAGTGCAGGACGAGGTGGAGATTAACCGCATTCTGGATAAAATTAAGACATCGGGCTACGAAAGCCTTTCAGCCGATGAAAAAAGGAAGCTTTTTGAACAAAAAAGATAAAACAATGACCAAATTCCTGCGTGGAATAATGATATTGATTAATATATTCGTCGTTTTGGCGCTGGTATTGGTCAAAATCGGTTCAGTAGTCAGTCCGAATACTGCACTTTTGCCCGCTTATGCATCCCTGGGGCTGCTCCCAATCATTATTCTGAACATTGCCTTTATTGTTTTCTGGATTATGCTGCGCAAATGGTGGTCGCTGCTCTCGTTGCTTGCCCTTATCATTTTTTCGGGAATCATTAAAAGTGCTGTTCCTGTAAATCTTACCCGGACAGAAGCTGATTCCACCCGAACAAAAATTACGCTCTTGTCGTACAACACGATGAATACCGGGCTGATGAAGAAGCACCGGAAAGATGACCCTAATCCCGTAGTTCAGTACATCCTGGATTCCGATGCTGATATTGTATGTCTCCAGGAATTTGCTGTGAGTGAAAATAAAAGGCAGTTTCAGTCGGACGATTTCGAACGGATTTTCAGCAAGTACCCGCACAAGCACGTGAGTTTTCAGCTGGATAAGTGGAGAATGAACATCGGTCTGGCCACCCTTTCGAAATATCCGATTATCGAAAAAAGAAATGTGGACTACGAATCTGTATTCAATCTGTCCATTTATACAGATGTGGTGATCGGCGACGATACCATTCGTATTCTTAATAACCACCTGGAATCCAACAGGATAACTTCGATGGATATGAAGAAGACCGCCGAGTTGAGAAATGACTTCTCGTCGGAAAAACTCGCCGGAATTACCAAATACCTTTCGCGAAAAATGAGTACGGCTTATAAAGTACGTGCAAAACAGGTGGACGAAGTAGCAAATGTTATCAGCAACTCGCCTTACAAGGTCATTTCGTGTGGCGACTACAACGATGTGCCGGCTTCATACGCTTATACAAAAGTGAAAGGGAATCTGAAAGACGCTTTCAGGGAAACTGGCAGAGGACTGGGATGGACGTACGCACATTCATACTATCGTTTCCGGATAGACTACATCATGTACGATAAATCATTCCGGTCGGCTAATTATAAAAGAGGCAACCTGAAATCGTCCGACCATTATCCCATTCAAACCGATTTGTATTTATCAAAAAGTAAAAACTACGAAACCGAATAAAAACATTTTTTTGTAACTTTGCAACTTCAAAATACTTGTATGATATTTTCAGAAAAAAATAAATAATTCTAAAACTTATGAACACACCAACAAATCTGAAGTACTCCAGAGATCATGAATGGGTACGCCTTGAAGGAGAATTTGCATACGTAGGAATCACCGATTTTGCTCAAAGTGAACTGGGTGAAATCGTATTCATTGAAATTGAAACGGTGGGAGAAACGCTCGATGCCGGAGAAATTTTCGGTTCGGTAGAAGCTGTAAAAACCGTTTCTGAACTGCTGATGCCGGTTACGGGTGAAATATTGGAATTTAATTCCAAACTCGAAGACGCTCCGGAACTGGTAAATGATGATCCGTACGGCGAAGGCTGGATGGTGAAAATAGCCTTGTCTGATGCCTCGCAATTAGAAGATTTGCTGGACGCTGAAGCCTATCAGGCATTAATATTGTAAACTTAGTTCATAGTTTACAGCTTATAATCAGCAATTTATACTTGATTCACTTGTTTCAAACTATAAACCACTAACTGATCTTATGACAGCAAAAGTAAGCATTATCATGGGCAGTACCTCCGATTTGCCGGTGATGAAAAAAGCCGCTGAATTTCTGGATGAAATGGAAATCCCTTTTGAAATCCATGCACTCTCGGCACACCGTACGCCCGAAGAAGTGGAGCGATTTGCCAATGGCGCCAAAGATAATGGCATTCAGGTGATTATAGCTGCTGCCGGAATGGCTGCACATCTGCCGGGTGTGATTGCTTCTATGACCACGTTGCCTGTTATCGGGGTGCCAATAAAGGCTTCACTTGACGGGCTGGATGCACTCCTCGCCATCGTGCAAATGCCTCCGGGAATACCTGTAGCTACGGTTGGAATTGACGGAGCTTTGAATGCCGGAATTCTCGCTGCTCAAATCATGGCTACCGCCGACGAAAATCTGCAGCATAAACTGGCAGATTACAAGGAAAATCTGAAAAAAAAGATCGTAAAAGCCAATGAAGAACTGAAAGAGGTGAAGTTTAAGTATAAAACTAATTAGTTGCCC
>SAAL01000064.1 GCA_009929445.1 Bacteroidia bacterium | reverse complement strand
TATTTTTAAACTATTGTTATCGAAATTAAATAAAACAGCACGAAAATTCAATAAAATAAGACTATTGTTCTCTATGTTTTAAAAGTCGAGACGAGTTCATTCTTTACCGGGTAATTATTTTTTTAAAAAAAAGGGATTCTTCAATCAACTTATTTCTTATCTTATACAAAAAAAGCAACGATATTTCTAACATTGCTTTTGTATTATTTTTTTTAAAAAATAAATTCTAAGGCGCATATTTTTCAACAATATCCATTCCTTTCAGAATTGATTTCTCATTCATCGGGATCAAATGATGATGACGTTCGGGCAGCGATTTTTTCAGTCCTTTGAGTACATTCTCCACTTTTACAATGGGACGGATTTTCAGAAAACCGCCCAGAATCATCATATTCAGCGTTTTCACCATGTCATGTTTATAAGCATACTCCGTTGCATCCACTTTGTAGATGTTGATATCGGTGCGGGCAGGAAATCTTTTGAAGCCGTTACTGTCAAAAATAAGCGTGCCGCCCGGTTTTACGCGACTTTCGAATTTATCCAGCGAAGGTTGATTCAACACAATAACTGTATCGTATTTATTCAAAATGGGCGAACTGATTTTTTCATCGCTGAGAATTACTGTAACATTGGCAGTTCCACCGCGCTGTTCTGGTCCGTAAGATGGTAGCCAGCTCACTTCCTGACCTTGCATAAGGCCGGAATAAACCAAAATTTTTCCCATGGACAATACACCTTGTCCTCCAAAACCCGATATTAATATTTCTTCTTTCATTATTTTAGACTTTTAGAGCATAGACTTTTAGACTAAAGATTTTTCAAATCGCCCAGCGGATAAGCCGGAAACATATTTTCCACCATCCAATCGTTGGAGGCTTCGGGAGTCATTTTCCATCCTGAGTTACAGGTAGATACAACTTCCACAACAGATGTTCCTTTTTTGTCCAATGTATTTTGGAATGCTTTCTGGAGCGCTTTTTTAGTTTTACGAACATCACCCACTTTGTGAACAGCCTGACGGGTTACGTAGCAAGTTCCCGGAAGTTTTGCAAGTAGTTCGGTGATATTCAGCGGGTGTCCGTTAAGGTCGATATCTCTACCAAATGGCGATGTTGCAGTTTTCATCCCAACCAACGTTGTTGGAGCCATCTGACCGCCGGTCATACCGTAGATACCGTTATTGATAAATACGATGGTGATGTTTTCTCCGCGGTTGCATGCATGGATGGTTTCGGCAGTACCGATTGCGGCTAAGTCGCCGTCACCCTGATAGGTGAAAACCATGCTACCCGGCACGAGACGGTTAATTGCAGTAGCCAAAGCAGGCGCACGTCCGTGAGCTGCTTCCTGCCAGTCGATATCGATATATTTGTAAGCGAATACCGCACATCCAACGGGTGCTACCCCGATGGCTTTGTCGGCAATCCCCATCTCTTCAATCAATTCTGCGATGATTTTATGAACCACTCCGTGGCTGCAGCCCGGGCAATAGTGCATGTTGCTGTCATTGAGCAAACTGGGTTTTTTGTATACCAGGTTCTGAGGTTCTATAATTTGTGTTGTCATTTTTTTAAATAATATGTTAAGCCCCTAAATCCCCTACCTCTATCCCCCTTCGGGTACTTTCTCCAAATGGAGAAAGAAAAAGGAAAATAGTTTGAGGGGAACTTTTTGAACTTTATTTTATAAAATATTGATTTTCAAAATAATCATAGTGTTGATTTTTCCTATTTCCCCTTCAGGGGGTCAGGGGACAACTATTTTATCACTTTCTCTTTGAGTGCGTGGAGTACTTCGTCGGGCGATGGTACTATACCACCCATTTTTCCGAAAAATTCTACAGGTACTTTACCGTTTACTGCCAATCTTACATCATCCACCATTTGTCCGGCGCTTAATTCTACTGTAAGCACTCCTTTTACTTTTTCGGCCAGTCTTTTTATTTCATTAGTCGGGAATGGGAAGAGCGTAATCGGACGCAGCAGACCTACTTTCAAACCCTCTTCACGAGCCATTTCAGCTGCTTTCTGACCAATTCGGGCACTTATTCCAAATCCAACGATCAGATATTCTGCATCTTCGCACATTACTTCTTCGTAACGCACTTCGTTCTTCTCAATTTCTCTGTAGCGGCTTTGAAGTCGGAGGTTAATTTCTTCCATCTCTTCGGCCTGCAGAGCGAGTGAGGTAATTACGTTTGGCTTGCGGTCGGGAGTTCTACCGAGCGTAGCCCATGGGTGCATCCGGCGAATTTCTTCTTCGGTCCATCTTGGGCGGAACGGCGGCAACACCACTTTTTCCATCATCTGTCCTACTACGCCGTCGGCAAGTACCACACACATTACCCGGTATTTAAATGCAAGGTCGAAAGCCAGCACGGTAAAGTCTGCCATTTCCTGTACAGTAGCCGGAGCAAGTGTAATCACTTTGTAGTCGCCGTGTCCTCCACCTTTAACTATCTGATAGTAGTCAGCCTGACTTGGCTGTATGGTGCCAAGTCCGGGTCCGCCTCGCATCACATCTACCACCACACAGGGCAATTCGGCTCCGGCGATGTATGAAAATCCTTCGAGCATCAGACTCACGCCCGGACTTGAAGAAGATGTCATGGTACGTTTACCACAGCCTGCAGCTCCATACACCATGTTGATTGATGCTGTTTCACTTTCGGCCTGCAATACTACCATTCCGGTTGTTTCCCATGGTTTCATTTCCATGAGAGTCTCCATTATTTCCGACTGAGGTGTGATTGGATAACCGAAGTATCCGTCGCAGCCTGCACGTACGGCGGCATGAGCTACGGCTTCGTTTCCTTTCATTAATGTTACTTCTTCCATCTGATTGAAAATCTTAATTTTTAAAAATCTAATTTTTCTCTTCCACTTTGATCCGGTAAACGGTGATACAGGCATCCGGGCACACCAGAGCACAGGTAGTACAACCGGTACATTCTTCCGGATTTTCCATATATGAATAATTGTAACCCTTGGAGTTTGCTTCTTTGTTGAGCAATAATACATCCTGCGGACATGCCACAACACACAGATTACAGCCTTTACACCGCTCTACGTTAACGATTACAGCACCTTTTAGTTTTGCCATGTTTATTTCAACTTAAAAATTGAGTTTGTTTCACAAAAGTAACCAAAAAAACAGATATTGACTGCTAAATGATTTATTTTTTCACTTTTTTCACTTATTTCACATTCCAAAAAATGACATAATGTAAGCAGTTTAGTTACTTTTCACTTATTTTTAGCGTGACTGATAGTACAACCAGCTCAGGAAATCGGGGTATTGGAATGCTTTTGTCCAACTGTCGTGTCCAATGCCCGGAAATTCGATATACTCCACCTTTACCGAACCCTGTGCTTTAAGCTCTATGTGAGCATTGCGCGAAAATTCCCGTGAAACAACCGGATCGGCTCCTCCGTGAAAAATCCGGATGGGCATTTTTTTTACTTTTTTGAGACGTTCTGTATTCACTCCGCCACAAATGGGTATGGCTGCTGCGAAGTATTTCGGATAGCGGCAAATCAGGTCGAAAGTGCCCATGCCGCCCATGGAAAGTCCCATCACATATATTTTATGATCGTCCACAGCTTCGGTTTTCTTGTAACTATCGAGCAGTTTTTTCACCAGATAAAGTGATTTTGTAATTTTAGGTTTTTTGGGAAATTCGATATTTTCAAAATCAATTTTCTCTCTTTCTACCCAGAAGTCTTCCTGAGGACACTGCGGGAAAATAACAATGGAGGGATAATCCTTACGGTTTTCGGAATCGGTAAACAACGAAGCACCGTGTACGAGCTGCTTTTCGTTGTCGTTACCTCGTTCACCGGATCCATGAAGGAAAACCACTAAGGGATATTGGCGGGTCCGGTCGTAATTTTCGGGGAATAACACCCTGTATTTCAGCGTGTCGCCCTTAAAAACAAATTCTTTTTTCAGAAAAAGTTCATTTTTTTGTGCGTTCATTACTGCCATACAAGAAAATATTACAACGGCTGTAATCAATATTTTTTTCATAGTTACCTGTTTTTTTATTTGAATCATTTTTTGTTATGTATCATTTATTTTATGTTACAAATATAACAAAAGGTTTGTTAAATTAGGCAGAATTCGGATAATTTGTTTTTAACGTGCCATTTAATCAAACAGGATGAATTTTCCTGATCAACCTGCTGTATTTTATTTTTGAGAAAAATTACACTTACACGTCAAAATTTAAAAACGGAGCAAAATGTACGATTGAAAATAAAAAATATTACTTTTGTGAGATCAATCTACAATGAAAAAACCTGATAATGAATAAAGAAGTTATTCCACCCGTTGACAGAAGTTTGCTGAAAAAAGAGCTTACTGAAATACGGTATGTAAGGCCTACCAACAAGGGTAAAAACGTCATTTACATTGTCACAGCACACGACAGCCCGAATGTAATGCGCGAGATAGGGCGTCTGCGTGAACTCTCCTTCCGGTCGTGGGGTGGTGGTACGGGCAATGAACTGGATTTGGATGATTTTGATTTTTTGAAAAAGCCTTTCAAACAACTCATCGTCTGGGATCCGCAAGCCGAAGAAATTGTCGGTGGATACCGGTTTCTTTCTGGTCGTGATGTGGAACTGCTACCGGACGGTCAGCCGAATTTTGTCATGTCGCATCTCTTTACATTCAGTGACAGGTTTATGAAAGATTTTATGCCATTTTGCATCGAACTCGGTCGCGCATTTGTTCAACCCGACTACCAGACTGCTAAAATGGGTGTAAAAAGTCTGTTTGCACTTGACAACCTCTGGGATGGATTGGGCGCCCTGATACATACTGAAAAAAAATCGAAGTATTTCGTTGGGAAAGTGAACATTTACAACACCTATCCACAGCTGGCACGCGAATTATTGTATGAATACATGTTTCTTCACTGTCCTGATCCCGATAATCTGATCTATCCGAAAATTCCGGTAGCTGTGAGCGAAGAAAGCAAAAAAATTGCACAGGTTGTTTTGACTGAAAAAAATGCCGAAGGCAACTACAAGGCATTACAAAAAACCATACGGCACATTGGCACTACCGTTCCACCCATGTTTAATGCATACATTGGCCTCACCGACACGCTTCGCATGTTCGGAAGCATGATTGATCCGGACTTTGGAGGGACCTATGAGTCCGCTATCATGCTTACAATGGACGACCTGACAGAATCAAAACGACAACGATATATTGAACCATACGTTCAATTTCTGAAACAAAAAATCAACGAAAAAAGAGCGGCACGAAGAGCTGCCCAAATTCTGAAAGAAAAAGAGGAAGTTCCTTCAAAAATAAAACAGGTCACTAAAGACTATCTGGAAAAAAGAAAAAAGAAATAAGTTTGCAGAGCAAGTTGTGAAAAAGACCCCTAATCTCTCAAAATGGAAACAACAAAAAACAGATTATTAAATCTGTTTTTTTTATGCCTTTTATCTTTATGTTTCATTGTCTGGTAACATCTCTCAATATCCCATCCCCGGGACTCGGGGGTATTAAATTTCCACCCTTACAAAACCACCGTAGTTCTGAATTTCGTTCGCTGTGGGACGGTAATAATCGATTACACCACCGAAACCGACGGTGTATTTCTTCATGGTGAGTCCCAACCGAAAGTTAATTATTCCGCGTTCACGTTCGTCTTTTTTCAAATCATAGGAATAAAAGCCCTGTAAACGGGTGAAAAGACGTAAATTATCAGCAAGTGCCGGCTTGAATTCGGCTATTGCTGCTTCGAGGCTATTCCAGGGCATGAAGTTGTAATATGGGGTGAGTGCAATCAGCCAGGTGGGATTTCCGTGCGAAAAATGCATAGCGATATTCGGAATAAATCCTTTGGCAAAATGATATTGCATACCACCCGAAATACCGATGTTTTTATGAAACTGATACACAATAGAACTGGTGGAAACCATTTCTGTTTTGCCCTTCAAATAGTCGTAATAGGCAGCTGCACTGGTAGAATTGATAAACCGGAAATTTCCATCGATAGTCTTATTCATCGAAAACATGAGATTTACCCGTTTATCGCCGAATAAGAGATCAACCGGAATGGGTTTGTCGCGTTTTTCCTGAGCAAAAAAAGGATAAAGTTACCGATAAAAGGATTGCTAAAATGATTGATTTTCTCATTCTACTTATTTTTAAAATTCAGATGTAAAGTGAAATTTAATATCTTTGAAGTCATTCTGAGCCATTTGTAATACATAATTGGAATCTGCCAGGAAGACATCCCTTCCCTCTTTGTCTTTTGCCATGTATTGCATTTTCCGTTTTTTGAAATTTTCCAGTTCCACAGCATTGTTGCTTTCAATCCAGCAGGCTTTATACAGCGAAACAGGTTCCCAGCGGCATTGAGCTCCATACTCATGCAGCAGGCGGTATTGAATTACCTCGAACTGCAACTGACCGACTGTTCCCACTATCTTACGATTATTGTATTGATTTACAAACAATTGAGCAACACCTTCGTCCATCAGCTGATTGATGCCTTTTTCCAGCTGTTTGGATTTCATGGGATCAGCATTTTCCAGATACATGAACATTTCGGGCGAAAAACTCGGAATACCTTTGAAATGCAAGTCCTCACCCGAAGTCAGGGTGTCTCCTATTTTAAAGTTTCCTGTATCGGGCAATCCGACAATATCTCCGGCGTATGCTTCATCCACGGTTTCCTTTTTCTGCGCCATGAATGCCGTCGGGCTGGAGAACCGCATCATTTTTCCGTTGCGTATATGCTTGTAATTCACGTTGCGCAGAAATTTACCCGAACATATCTTCACAAATGCGATGCAGCTACGGTGGTTGGGGTCCATATTTGCATGTATTTTGAAAATAAAGCCGCTGAAAGCTTCTTCATTTGGTTCTACGATACGCTCCGTGGTCTGTACAGGTCTGGGCGAAGGTGCAATCCGAACAAAACAATCGAGCAATTCTTTTACACCAAAATTATTCAGTGCACTACCGAAAAATATGGGTGCCAGGTTACCTTTGAGATACATTTCCTTATCGAAATCAGCATAAACTCCATTAATGAGTTCCATATCTTCGCGAAGTTTGGCTGCATCCTTTTCTCCCACTTTTTTCTCCAAATCGGAGCTGTTTACATCAATTTCCACCGATTCGCTTATGAATTGTTTATTCGGAGTGTAAAGCTGCATATTCTGTTCGAAAAAATTATATACCCCTTTGAATGTAGCTCCCATGCTTATTGGCCAGCTCAGCGGGCGAACATTGATACCGAGCTCCGCTTCCAGTTCATCCATCAGATCAAACGGATCACGACCTTCGCGGTCCATCTTGTTCACAAAAACAATGATGGGTGTATTGCGCATCCGGCAAACATTCATCAGTTTGCGTGTCTGGGTTTCCACACCTTTGGCGGCATCCACTACGATGATGACACTATCTACAGCTGTGAGTGTTCGGTAGGTATCTTCAGCAAAATCCTGGTGTCCGGGTGTATCAAGGATGTTTATTTTGTAATCATCGTATTCGAATCCCATTACTGAAGTTGCCACAGAGATACCACGCTGTTTTTCGATTTCCATCCAGTCGGATGTTGCCGTTTTCCGGATTTTGTTGGATTTAACGGCTCCGGCTATATGAATGGCGCCCCCGAACAAGAGTAATTTTTCGGTTAAGGTAGTTTTACCGGCATCCGGGTGACTGATAATGGCAAATGTGCGTCGGCGATTTATTTCTGATAGTAAACTCATTGTTTGTATGTTGGATGTTGAGCTTTTTAGGTTTATTATGCTGATTTTCTGTATTTGATTTACAGGTTTTTACCAAAATAAATCAGCTGTTTTTCCTGCTCAAAAAAAATGAGGTGCAAAGGTACTGTTTTTCGGGTAATTACACAAAAAAACCGGGTCGTACAGCCCGGCTTTTTCTAATAATATGCAGTTGGAGGTATTACATTCGCAATCCCAGCGTTAAGGCAATGTTATTTGTTTTATTTTCAATCACTGCCGGCGGGAGTGCTTTGTCCTGATAGGGATAAAAATCTTCTTTTTGATTTCTCAATGCGTAGGCCAGATCGATAAACCAACTTGCCTGCCTGTAACCCAAACCAAAAGTCATATAAGTTGTATTATATTTTTGATCAAAATACTCTGTATTTGTATTCACAGCATTTCTCACGAGCAGTTTACCATCATTGTAGCCGGTATTCACAGCAGGAGTCATCATGGCATAACCTGCGCGCAGCGAGAAACTCGGCGAAACTTTTAATTCTGCTCCGGCTTTCAGTACATGCACATTATTGAGTACATCTTTCATAGCCATGTTAATATCTCCGAAATTTTGCACGCTGTTGGAATTGCCGTTGAATCTGGCCCCGCGGTAATTCACAAAATTGTATTCAGCCGAAATAAAGCCCGTTTTCCCGAACAATAATGCTGCACTTGCCTGTAGCTGCATCGGACTCCAAAGATTGAACGATTGGGAATTAACCGGCGTTTGGGCAGGATTTTTTTCATCATTCGGTATTAAGCCGGAATTCAAATCGGCATAACTTTCTTCTGTAAAATATGAAATGGAAGGTGTATGCAAGGCTATTCCAAGTCTGAGACTATTGTTTGGAAGGTAAATAGCGCCTAATTTTGCATTCAGTCCCATTCCGCTTTGAGTCAGTTTATTCACGAGATCAAAACCACCTCCTTCAGCAAAACTTTCACTCAGTGTGCTCGAAAGTGTATAGTCCAGACTCCGGATATTCAGGTTGGCTCCAATGAAAAGATTATCGTTGAAATTGCCTCCCCAGCCAAAAGAATACTCATTGAGAGCACCATACTGATCGAAAAGATACGATGGAGTGACAAGTTCGCCCTGGTTGAGCACCGACTTGAAATACTGACCATCGATATCGATCAGATATCCGTCAAATCCCAACACTGTAAGCCAGGGCATATCGTAGTTATCATACGACACATCGCCGGTTATAGGTGGATTGGGGCTCGAAAAACCCGCCAGGAAATCGGTAAATGATCTTGGTGATTTATTTCCGTTGATTGTGAAAGATTTATTGAAATCATTCAGTTTCTGAAATGAAAACGAAAAGTTTGAACCAACCAGACTCTTTCCTTCGCTTACCGGCATGGTCATCACGTAGGATAAATTGTTGAAAGTAATATCTGAACGACTTTCCTGGTTTGTAGTCCTGCCCTGCCAGGTTATTGGCTGATTATTGTTCAGGCCCAGATTCATTGTACCGGTAATCTCGGTACTCCTGTACACTCCAAGAGCGGCAGGATTGTCCTTCATGGCAGAAGCATCGCCGCCGAGTGCCCCCATAGCACCACCCAGACTCATGTAGCGGGCAGTTCCGGTGAGTTCTGACTGTGAAAGCCGTAAAGCATCGTATTCTGTTTGTGCACCTGCCAGGAGGCTCAGGCTCAGGGAGATAGCAGCAAAGATATATTTTTTCATTTTTTTTATAAGTTAGATGTAAGTTGAATAAGAAATATTTATTTTTTTTATAAAATGAATTTCAAACTGATAAAAAAATCGGTACTACCTTCTTCCGCCGCCACCTGACGAACGGCTTGCGCCTCCACTGCTGCTACCGGATGAGTAAGATCCGCTGCTGCCGGATGAGTATGAACCGCTGCTTCTCGAACTGCCCGAATCGGATGAACGGGAAGGAGTATAGGTGGGAGTGCTGCTTCTGGAGCTGCCCGAATTGTTGTCGTACGTGCGCGACGGAGCAGATGACGAACTTCTCGATTCGTAGGTTCTGCCTGAGCCTGAATTCACCGAACTGCTTCTGGTAGCCGGATTGGTGCGGTTAATCACCGATGATGATCTTTCGCCGGCCTCAGGCGATGAATAAACCCGGGTATTGTTGCTGCGCACATTGCTCCATTCCTGAGTGGATCTTACACTGCCTGTTCTCATGCGGGTATCTACACCGGGTGAGTACGACGATCTGGTTGTACGTGAAGTTGTTGCAGCAGTACGCTGACTTGTTGTAGCGGAAGGCTGACGACTTACCGATGTATATCCGCTTCTGCTGGTTCCTGCAGCCGAATTGATTACTGAGCTGCGTCTGGATGATGTATTTGAGTCAAAAGCCGATCGTCCGCCGGCATAATTTCTCCTGCTTGTCTGATTGGTAGTGTCATACCAGCCGCCACCGTAATATGGGTATCCCCAACCGCCATAGCCACCCCAGCCATAGTATCCGCCATAATACGGATAGCCCCAGCCTCCGTAGCCACCCCAGCCATAATAGCCACCGTATGGATAGCCCCAGCCATACATGCCGGAATACCACGGATCATAATATCCTCCCCAGCCGTAGTAACCGGAATACCACGGATCATACCATCCACCACCCCAGCCGGAATACGGGTAACCCCAGTTGTGTCTCCATGCCCAGCTGTTGTAGCTGTAGGGTGAGTACTGATAGTTGAACCAGTAGGGATTAGTCCACGTAGGTGTAATTGTGGCGTACATGCCATCGATATATACGTTCCAGTAATTTTCATCCAGGAAGTAAATGTCATTATAACCCGGATCGGCTATGGTGATGGTATATTTCGGATTGTGGAAACGGCGAATTCGTTCGGCGTACTCCAAATCGGATTTAGAGCCCGAAAAACCATTCAGATAATATCCTTCTTCGTCGGCAATACTGTCGGCTGCAAGCGTATCGGCAATCATTTCGCCATCTACGATATACACGGTATCCGAAACGGCGGTAGTCCTGTTTCCGTATTGATCAATGAACACGATTTCTCTGGCACCGTTTCTGTAAATAGTGGATTGCGGTGTTTCGGGTTTTTTCGCTTTGGATTTTACGGCCGATTTCACTTCATTCACCATCTGAGCATCATTTGGCGTAACGTATATGTCGTCAATGATTTTGCCTGACTGAGCAAATCCCAGCGACAAACCAAAAATGATTAAATTAATTAAAATTAAAAAGCGTTTCATTTTGCGTAAAAGATTAATTGGTGATTAAAAACATTAAACATCATATATGCATCAACAACTATGCCATTTGAAAGTCTGTTGAAAACTTTAACAAATAAGATCCGGAGACGTTATTTCGGATGTAAAATTACTCTTTTTCAAACATTTATTTTGTAATTTTGTTCTGTAAAATTTCAGAAAATATGAGATACCTGGCCATTCACCTCCGATTCGACAACAAAGAAGATTTTGTTGCCGATGTTTTAGCAGATTATTTAGGAAAAATCGGTTTTGAAAGTTTCGTAACAACCGATGAAGGACTCGACGCCTACATTCCTGAGAAAAACTTCAGTGAGCAGGAATTTGAGACTGCTTTGAAGCGTTTTCCACTGGATGTGGCTATGAGTTACGTTGCGGAAGAGATGGAAGACAAAAACTGGAACGAAGAATGGGAAAAGCATTTTTTCGAGCCCATAACCATTGACAACGAATGTATCATACACAGTTCTTTTCACAAAGACATACCGAAACTGAAATATAACATCATTATCGACCCCAAGATGGCATTCGGCACGGGGCATCACGAAACCACTTCGCTGATGGTATCTGAAATTCTGAAAATGGATCTTACCGGAAAATCGGTACTGGATATGGGCTGCGGGACTTCGGTGCTTGCCATACTGGCTTCGCTGAAGGGTGCAGAGTCCATTACGGCCATTGATATCGATGAATGGTGTGTAAGAAACTCACTTGAGAATATAGCTCTGAATGACGTAAACAACATCCGGGTATTACTCGGCGACGCATCGCTGCTCACCGGGCAGCATTTTGATGTAATTATTGCTAACATCAACCGGAATATTTTGCTGAATGACATGGAAAAATACTCCGCATGCCTGCCTGCCGGTGGCGAACTTTTCATGAGCGGATTTTATACGGAAGATTTACCGGTTATCGAGTCGAAAGCGGCAGCATACGGGTTGAAGACGGATTATTTCAACCGGAAAAACAACTGGACAGTGGTAAAAATGACCAAACACTAATATCCGGTTAATAAATTCGCGGCAGAGCTATTTTGAAAGTTGTACCTTCATCCTCTTTGGTTTCAAATGTGATTCCGCCGCCAAACATCATCACAATACTCTGAGTGATGGTGAGCCCAAGCCCCATTCCGGTGGTTTTTGTTGTGAAATTCGGAGTAAAAAGTTTGTCTTTTATTTCGTCGGCTATACCTTTTCCATTGTCCTTTATATAAATATGTATCCACTTTTCGGTTAACTCCAGATTAACCCCGATTTCTCCGCGCCGGGTAGCAGGTATGGACTGAATAGCGTTTTTCAGCAGGTTGTTAAACACCTGTATCATCTGTTCCTGATCGGCCCATACAAAGATATTTTCGTCAGGTCCTTCGTAGGTAATATTCATATTTTCGTTGTTGTTTGAAAAAAGAATCACTACCGAACTTAACTTCCTGGCCACATCCACTTTGTCGAATTTTGCATCGGGTAAACGGGCAAAAGTAGAGAATGTGCCTGCTATTTTTGAAAGATTCTCAATCTGTTCAATCAGTGTTGATGACGATTTTTCAAAATATTCATCGAAATGTTCATCGTTCATTGCTTTACGGCGCTGCAACTGCTGAATGGTTAACTTCATGGGTGTAAGCGGATTATTTATTTCATGAGCCACCTGACGGGCCATGGTTTTCCATGCCGATTCCCGTTCGGAGCGGGCAAGCAATTGCGCACTTTTCTCCAATTCCTCAACCGTACGGTTGTATTGCTCCACGAGCTGACCTATTTCATCTTTGGGTTTATATTCTATTTTTTGCATTTTTTGTCCGAGTTTAATCTTCTTCAGGCTGTCCTGAAGCATTAAAAGCGGCGATGACAGCTGACGGCCGATAAACAGACTCAATGCAATAAATAAAACAATAATAATCAAATAGATATTAATAATAACGGATAGAAAACTCTCCAGATCTTCTTTCACACGATCGTTGGTCAGAAACTGCGGAACTGCGATGTAACCTATTGGTAAATAATCAATATTATAAAAATCGGTATAGGCAATCAGATACTCCAGATTACCGATATGTTCATACTGATTGAGATTCAGTACATTGGAGAAAAAAGGCAGTGGTGAAATCTGGCGACTGATGAGCTCACGGGAGAAAAGCGGCATCTGCGAACTGGCAATAAGCCTTCCCTTATTGTCATACACATGAATATCGGTCTGGTAAGTATATGACAAGTCCTGCAAATCAAAATTAAGATCGCTGGTAAGGGTTGAATCGAGTGATTCGCGCCAGGAATATTTTTCCTGGAGCGCACTCTGGATGTATTTCTTGGTTTCCTCCAGTTTTTGTTTTTGTTCATCCACATACTTTTGTTGCATATAATTCACTGATACGTAGAATATTGACAGGAAACTCAACCCCAGCAAAATGGTGAATGAATAAAGAAATTTTGAAGAAAAATTGAAACGAATTCTGGTTTGACGATGAATCAATCTGTAAATCCACAGGGTAAAGAATGAGATAAACAGATAAAGCAAAAATGTATATAAAAAATAAATGATGAATTTTGTTCCTGTTGCATTTTCTTCAGATAGAATAAAATAATTGTACACATTGGGCACATAAATGTAGTGCCTGTAACCCGCGTAAACCTGCGAAAAATAATTCTCTTTTCGCTTTTCCACCCATCCGGCATCACCGGGATACTGGAAGCTACCGGCAGAGTTCACCAGTTCTCTGAACGTATATCGTGCCGTGGAAAGATTGAACTTTGACTGAATACCCGGTGGAGTATCCAGCAGCAGATCGGGGAAGCTGTAACTTTTGAAGTATTTTTTGGGATAAAATTCCATGTAGAAATCAGTGCTTGCCCTGTCATTTTTCACAACAGAAAAAACACCAAGGAACGACATGTCTGAATCCGGATTACCCATTGAGTAGAAATTTGTATTCTTCACACGTCTGCCCCAATTTGAGATTTGCTGGTTGTACTGCATGTCAAGTTCCGAATCCGGTAATGTGGCAAAGAGTCGCATATCATACTTATTCCAGAAGCCCCGCAGATATTTTTTATTCAGATATTCATTTGCAACACTGATTGAGTCCGGGAATTGCACCAGGTGCTTAATCCTTTTGTCATTCCTGATGCTGTAATTCAGGTCATCCAGCAAAGCGATCGCAAAGCGGTCTTCATCGGTACCTTCGTTCAGGTAATGGTTTTCGGCCAGCGTCCGGTATTTTGCATATTTCTTATCCTGATTCATTGTCACAGAAGACCAGGTAATGAAAAGCGTGAAAAACATCAGCCAAACAACGGTTGTCAGATTTGGACCCATCAATTTTGTAAAAACATAAGGAAGATACAATACGGCAGTAAGCACGATGTAAGCAGTCACAAACAACAACCCGTATTTGTCAAACATCAGGTAACCCGCCAGACAGACGAAAACTGACACGAAAAAATCCAGCCTGGCAAGGGTGATGATGTTATTTTTTCGCATCAGTATGCGGAAAGACCTGGCGTGAGGCAGCATGTAGCTGATGCCCCACAGCAGAAACAGCAGGTGATTCCATACAGCTACCAGTGTGATATCTTCCATCTTCAGGATATTTACATCTTCAGATGAATTGAAAACGACACTTTTCAGAAATACAAATATCAGCATGAAAAAAGAACCCGGAATAAGCAGCAATGCTATTTGCTTAATTTTGTTATTCCTATCCTCCGTCAACTCTGCTTTCACGTGGTAAGTATACAAATAAACCAGTGAAAAGAGAAACAACGAAAGAAAACTTAGGTGAGTAAGTGTTTTTAGAAATATATTTGATGCGTAATGAAACGGAGTGAAAACTTTATTCAAAAAGAAAGAAGCCGGAAAATTGAAATTCAAACATGTAAAAACAAAAACAGCCATCAGCAAACCTGCAACAAGAAAGTTTTTCCATGAAATATAAGATAATCCGTAAAGCAACGGAAGACGGGCAAAAAGATAAAAAAGTATCAGAAAAGCAATCAGAAACATTATCATGGAGGTAATAGCCCAGGCTTCGTTATAAAGGGGTTTTTCGGGTGCCTCAAGTGTAAAAAGGTAATCGGACTGCCGGCTGAAAACTGCGCCGGAGCTTGCCGGATCGTTGGATACTATCCCGATGTTCTTATTCATTCTGAATCCATCCGAAAAAACATTTTTCAGCACCCTGTTCTCATATTGATAATTATACTTTACAGGTATATATGCTACGATATTGTATGCCCCGGTCTGATGCGAACGCGCAATAGCATGCACGTTGGACAGAAGCGCATAATGCCATTTTTCATTTTTCAGATTTTGTGGTTCAGTCTGATTATCAGACCAGAAAATAAGCTGGTCGTTTTTGTACACAAGGTAAACGGAAGGAAGTTTTTCGAACGAAATATAGGGCAGCCGGTCTGTGTTCTCTTTCCGGAGCAAACCTTCAATCTCCTTAATTTTCAGATCTGCCTTGTATTCCCGCTGATGAAGTTCCCCGGTAAAATTACGAATGGAGAAAGCGTGCTTCGTTGAGTTTTTGTAAATCTGCTGAAAGACAAATCCACCGGTTACAAGCAGCAGCATCACAAGAAGCAATATCTTGTGCGACAAATGCATTCTGTCAAAAAAAATCTTTGTTCTACTCATGGTGGTATGGTTCACCTTTTATTATGGTCATTGCCCGGTATAGCTGCTCGGCGAAAAGCAGACGAATCATTTGATGCGAAAAAGTCATTTTAGAAAGTGATAACTTCGAATCTGCCCGCTGATACACATCCGGTGAAAAACCGTACGGACCACCTACTACAAAAACCATACTTTTATTCGAAAAAACCATTTTATTCGAAATTAATGCTGCAAAATCGACCGAACTGAACTGTTTTCCCCTTTCATCCAGTAAAATAACCTCATCCGTATTATCCAGTTTTGCCAGAATAGCTAGCCCTTCTTTCTCTTTCTGCTGCTCAAAAGTCAGACTTCTGGCATTTTTGAGTTCAGGAATTATTATCTGCTCAAACATAATGTAATGCTTCAGTCTGTTAGCGTATTCATCAATCAAACCTGCCAATATTTTGTCTGTTGTTTTACCAACCATAATCAATTTTATCTTCACAGAATTAACCTTTTAAGTTTTTTGGTCTGCTTTTTGTATGATTTAATGAGAAAATAACCACAGAACTCAGAATTTTATTAATCAATTATTAATACCTTTGCATGGTTGGTTATTATCATCATGCAAATATTGCAAAATTTTTAGATAAAAACAGCTGTTTTGAAAGGTAAAAACCAAAAAAATCAATGAAAACAATACAGATATTAACATTCTTAGCCTTTTTCACTCTGCTCACTCAGGCTGTTCCGGCACAAACAACCGGTTTTCCGGCTGAAATCGTCACCACGCTGAACACCGGCGATGCAGCGAAACTCACCTCTTATCTTAATGACAACGTAGAACTGGTAGTAAGCAGCAAAAACGACGTGTACAGCAAGCAGCAGGCGGTAGGAATTATCACCGATTTTTTCAGAAAAAACAAAGTGAACAGTTTTCAGTTGCTCCACAACGGCAATAAAGAAGCTGCAAGTTTCATCATAGGCAGCCTCAAAACATCTACCGGCAACTACCGCGTATATGTGCTCACCCGAAAAATAAGCGGAAAACAACTAATACAGCAATTACGAATTGAATCTGAATGAATAAAGACTTTATCAACATGATCCCGGCATGGTTTGCCGAGGACATAGGCGATGGCGATCACACCACGCTTTCAAGCATCCCGGCCGATGCCCGTGGAAAATCACAGTTAATCATTAAGGAAGACGGCATCATCTGCGGTGTGGAAATTGCCCGTGAGATATTCAGGGCTTTTGATCCCGAACTGAAAATGACCGAGTTTATTCACGACGGTGAAACCGTAAAATACGGCGATATTGCATTTGTGGTGGAAGGCAGGATACAATCGCTGCTCCAGACCGAAAGGCTCATGCTCAACATCATGCAGCGGCTCAGTGGCGTAGCTACCCGTACCCGTGAATACATGAAAGAGCTGGAAGGAACCAACACCAAAGTGCTTGACACCCGCAAAACCACGCCGGGACTCCGGATGCTCGAGAAATACGCCGTAAAAATGGGCGGCGGAGAAAACCACCGCATCGGATTGTATGATATGATTCTACTCAAAGACAACCACGTAGATTTTGCAGGAGGCATCACCCAGGCTATTTCGGGAGCACAAAAATACCTGAAGGAAAAAAACAAAAATCTGAAAATAGAAATAGAAGTCCGAAACTTCGACGAACTGCAGCAAGTGCTTGAATTCGGAGGAGTTGACCGCATTATGCTCGACAATTTCAGTGTAGCTGACACCCGAAAAGCTGTAGAAATCATCGGCCACAGGTACGAAACAGAATCATCGGGCGGCATTACACTCCAGAACCTGCGTCAATACGCCGAATGCGGCGTTGATTTCATATCGGTAGGAGCTCTTACTCATTCGGTTAAAAGTTTAGACATGAGTTTCAAAGCTTTGGACTAAACGCAAAACTTTTTACCACATTAAACCGTTTTCTTATCAGGAGGACGGTTTTTTTTTATGGAAGAAAAAATAACATATTCTATGTGAAAATTTTGTTCTGTATAAAATTCTTTTTTATCTTTATCGTGATCTTTCGGAGTATTTTCTGCTGAAGAATACTCCGAACACCAATGTTACCCGCAACAGGTTGATTATCAATCAACTACCCTTATACTCTTACCCGGTTTCAACAGAAAAATATTTTTAAAAATCTGACGTTTACATTAAAAAAAATCTGATTCAACCATTAATTTAATTTGCAGCAATAATTTTATCATACTTCAGAGATAACATTCCTACAATTACAAATTATAAAAACCAAGAAACGGAGGTAAAACAATGACACAAACTTCTCCATTAGTAATCACCATCAGTCGCGAATTAGGCAGTGGCGGTGCCTATATCGGTCATAAACTGGCTGAAAAGCTGAACATGTATTATGCAGACCATGAGATCATTACCCGAACCGCCGAAAAGCTCTCGGTTTTCGTAGAAGACGTAGCTCCTCATGAAGAAAAAATCACTTCTTTCTGGCAAAATTTCTGGGAAAAAACGAGTTTGAACGAATTTTACAACGAAGCGGTGGGAAGTTACATCCCCACGACTTCAAAAATTTTCGAAACCGAATCGGAGGTCATTCAGCAAATAGCCCGCGAACACTCCGCCGTAATTATCGGGCGTGGCGGATTTCACGTTTTACGCGACCGTCCGAATGTAGTGAGCATTTATCTGCACGGCAGCATCCAGGCACGGGCAAAAAGGCTGATGGAAGCACGCCACATCACCGAACTCGAAGCTCTGACACAGATTGCTGCGGGCGATAAACAGCGTGCACTTTATATTCAGAAATTCACCAAAAAAGACTGGGCTGATGTACGTAATTTTGATTTGTCAATCGAC
Organism: Bacteroidia bacterium; assembly: GCA_009929445.1. Classification (GTDB taxonomy): domain Bacteria; phylum Bacteroidota; class Bacteroidia; order Bacteroidales; family Paludibacteraceae; genus UPXZ01. The sequence continues at coordinate 4,945 of SAAL01000064.1, read as the reverse complement.
ACCGGGAAAATCGGTTTCGACAACGCAACGGAGATCATTCTGAAGTATATCGAGTCTCGTCAAATCTGATTGAATGTTTTTTTTAATCTGTCATAAAAAAAACCGTTTTCCTGTTTTTTGGAAAACGGTTTTTTTATTGAAAACAAAAAGGATTACCTGTTTTCACCTGCAATCCTTTTCATTTTTCTATTATTCAGTAAGTTAATCAGTTGTTTACCCTGTATTTCTGGTTTCCATTTTTGAGGAAGTCAACTATCTGATGAGCAGCAGCAATTCCTGCATTCACATTGGCTTCGGCGGTTTGTGCGCCCATTTTTTTAGCAGTGGCAAAGTATCGGTCGCCTGCTTTTTCCTTGATTTCTGCCTGGTTGTCGGGGGCTACATCTGTTACATACTTGAATTTCGGATTGTCAATCATGTGCTGTAACAGATCGGCTTCGTTTACCACTTCTTTGCGGGCTGTATTCACCATTACCGCATTTGCAGGAAGCAATTCCAGCAATTCCTTGTTAATAATCTGTCGCGTTTCGGAAGTTAAGGGAATGTGAACCGACACAATTTCGCAACCCTGATACAGTGTTTTTACCGAGCAGGTGGGATTAACTCCTTCCTGTTTGATATCCTCGGCACGGCAATAGGCATCGTAAGCCAAAACTTCCATTCCAAACCCTTTGGCGATGCGGGCAACATTCCGTCCGACATTTCCGTAGGCATGAATTCCGAGCTTTTTGCCCATCAGTTCAGTGCCGGAAGTTCCGTTGTAAAAATTACGCACGGCGTAAACCAACAGTCCGAAAACAAGTTCTGCCACGGCATTTGAGTTCTGACCGGGAGTATTCATGACGCATACTCCGGCACGGGTAGCTGCTTCCAGATCCACATTGTCGTATCCGGCACCTGCGCGAACTACAATTTTTAGTTTTTTTCCGGCATTAATCACTTCCTCGTCCACAATATCGCTGCGAACAATTACTGCGTCGGCATCGGCAATGGCATCCAGCAGCTGCTGTTTTTCGGTGTATTTTTCGAGCAGAGCCAGTTCGAAGCCTACTCCTTCTATCTCGTTGCGAATACCATCCACCGCTACTTTGGCAAATGGTTTATCGGTTGCAATAAGTACTTTCATTGAAATAAGAGATTAAGCGTTTAACTGTTCAAATTCCTGCATGCATGCCACCAATGCTTCTACGCTTTCGAGCGGACAGGCATTGTAAATGGATGCACGGAAGCCTCCCACTGAGCGATGACCTTTGATACCGACCATTCCTCTTTCCTTGGCAAAATTCATGAAGTCGGCCTCCTTGTCCTTATACGCTTCGGCCATCACGAAACAAACATTCATAATCGAACGGTCTTCCTTAACTGCTGTTCCGACAAACATCCTGTTACGGTCAATTTCATCGTATAACAGATTGGCTTTCTGAAGATTTATTTTATGCATGGCATCCAGTCCACCCAGCTCTTTTACCCATTTGAGGGTTTCGTGCATCACGAAAATGGAGAACACCGGAGGAGTATTAAACATGGAGTTATCTTTGGGAGTTTCGCCGATGTGGGTTCTGTAATCGACCATGGTTTGAAGTTTCCGGTCCATTTTTCCCAGCAGGTCCTTGCGCACAATAACGAACGCTACACCGGCAGGACCCACATTTTTCTGAGCGCCACCATAAATCAGCGCGTATTTGCTTACATCAACCGGGCGCGACATGATATCCGACGACATATCGGCCACCAAAGGAACCGGGCTGTTGATATCTTCGTGAATTTCCGTTCCGTAAATGGTGTTGTTGGTGGTGATGTGGAAATAATCGGCATCTGTAGGAATGGTGTAACCTTTTGGTATGTAGGTGTAATTTTTATCTTCGGAAGAGGCAACAACTTCTACTTCACCGTAAAATTTTGCTTCCTTGATGGCTTTCTTTGCCCATACGCCTGTTTGCAGATAAGCGGCTTTTTTGCCTAAGAGATTAGCCGGTACGTAGAAAAACTGTGTGGACGCACCACCGCCAAGAAACAGTACGGCATACTCTTCGGGAATGTTGAGCAGATCTCTCCAGAGTTGCTCTGTTTCTGCCATAATGCGTTCCCAGCCCGGTGTACGGTGAGATATTTCAAGAATACCAATTCCTGTATTATCAAAATTGCGAATGGCTTCAATAGCCGATTCAATAGCCGGTTTGGGCAAAACACATGGTCCTGCATTAAAATTATACTTTTTCATACATATTGTTTTTTAAGAATGAAATTTAGTAATTGAAGTGGACAAATTTACGTATTTTTTTCTGTAAAATTTCATCAAAAAAGGAATAATTTAACTTGCCTACCGGTTTTTGTATGAACACGCATTTGACTTTCAGTATTAGCCACAAAAAAAGCAGAAATATCAAAATTTTCTGCTTTTTCGTTTCATTTTATTTCACTTGCTGCCTGATAAATTTTAGTATTTCATCCAGCGCTTTTGGTGAGAATGTCTGTTCTATTTTAGCATATTCAGCCGGCGAACCTGTGGTACTTTCCTGGAAAAGGTGGTTCAAACCGGGCAGTTCAATGGCTGTCAGCTTTTTGTTTCCGCTATCTGTGAATGCTTTGCGGATGAGAGCCAGGTTTTCAGCAGGCGGCACCTGCAGGTCTTTTGAGCCGTTGAGTGCCAGCGTCGGACATTTCACTTTCCTGAGCGTGGGGAATGGATCGTATTTTATAAAATACTGCATCCAGGGTGATGCAAGCTGATTGGTATATCCCTTAGCCTGCATATCCAGTTGTTCCTGTGTTGGATTTTCGCCAGGGGTGGGATTATCTTTCAGGTTTTTCCGGAAGTAGTCAGTCAGATCAGTTTTGAGTTTGGCCGTATCATTCGAATGAAGCACCAGATTATAAGCACCTGAATTTAGTTTCAGTACGTTGCGAAGTTCGGTTTCGGTCATTCCGGAGGCTTTGGCAATAGCAGCGGTCTGTAATTCGAGCAGTTCTTTGCCCCGTAATCCCGGTCCGGCAAGCATCACAATAAAAGCAACTTTGTTGTTTCGGGCAGCAACCATTGGTGCAATAATTCCTCCTTCGCTGTGACCAATCAATCCGATTTTCTTCTTATTGATTTCTTTGCGGGTTAGCAGATAACTGACTGCGGCTTCGGCGTCGTTTGCCAGGTCAACAGAAGTTGCCTTTTGAAAATCGCCGGTGGATTGTGCCGTTCCGCGGTCGTCGTAACGAAGCACAGCAATGCCGTTTCTGGTTAGGTAATCAGCTATCACCAGGAAAGGCTTGTGCCCCATCAGTTCCTCATCGCGGTTTTGTGGTCCGCTGCCGGTGATGAGCACCACTACCGGATATTTTCCCGTTTTTTTTGGGAGCGTGAGCGTTCCCGCCAGGATATCGCCTCCGTGATTAGTAAATTTCACTTCTTCGGTGTAATAAGGATAAGGTTTCTGCGGCTCCTGCGGACGTACAATCTTTTCTTTTTCAACCGTTTGTGCAGATAAATCGAGCGGCAGCGACATACCCATCTGGGTAAATGTGCCTTTAATAACATTATCGCTGCCAAGAACTCCGGTGTAGGTAACACCAATCATTTTAACTTCGAATTTCAGGGTGTCGTTTACAAAAGTCACCCGGTCGACCGGAATTCCCTTTGCTCCCTGATCAGGACTGTCCATGGTGGCTTTATAGCCATTTTCAGCCTGCTGGATATTAATCACCAGGCGAATTTGCTGACCCTGTACTTTGAGCAGTCCGTTCCAGGAGCCCACCGGACTTTGTGAAAAAAGTGCTGCTGAAACAAACAGAGCAAAAATAAAAATGATTTGTTTTTTCATTGAATTAAAATTTTTCAGATTAGTATTGAAATTAAAATTTTCGAAATGACTTCGGCAACAAACAGCCCTGCAATAAATCCGGCAATCATTTTCGGACCTTTAGCGCCAGTTGACACTTTCCAGGCGTTGTACATAAGCGCGATAACCCACACCAAAACCGGAAACGTCAGGATGATGAACACTAAAAAACCGGGATTGGTGAAAACCTGATAAGGATTGGCCAGCAACTCGGCTGTTTCGGGTATAGTCACAAATAATCCGGTGAGCGAAAGTACTAAATAAGGTGCGCGGGCAAGTGTCATGGTACCGAGCAAATCAATAAACCTGAAATTTCTGGTCACAAGTAATCCTGCCAGATACATCACGGCACCGACACATGCTATATCTATAAAAAGCATCATAAAAGCCTGATAATAGCTGACTTCATTACCAAAATGCGCATCAATAGCGCCATCGAACATCAGACCGGCCTGTTTACCGATCCACCCTGAGAGACATGCAATGATCAATCCATAAATGAGCGCCTGCCAACCGGCAATTTTTTCAAAAGGATTGTAAATGTATCGCAATGCGTTCTTATTTTTCATACTTTTCAATGGTTAAGATAATATCGTTCAACAAATTCCTAACGGTTGGATAGCTGAGCTTGAGTTCGTTAGCCATATTTTTCAGACTTCCGCTGTTTTTTACAAACTGAAGAATAAACTGCTGATCGTCCTGCGAAAGCAACGCCAGTAAGGGCAAATCGTACGAGCCGTTTACCTCTGTCTGACAACTTTCACATTTCAAACATTTAACTTTAAGTTGCGCGTGGCAACTCGGACAATAAACTGGTAACATGATTCTATTTTTTTGCTGCAAATATAGCATGCAATTTTCAATAATCCAAATTATTTTTGAATTATATTAATACACAGTTTAATTTTATTTATTTCTATTTGTGTTTTATCAATTAAGAACGACTTTATTTTCACAAAAAAACAGCACCGGACAAAATTTATCCGGTGCTGTTCATTTTTTCAATTTCTAATTGTTTTTTATGATTATCCGCAAAGTGTCCTAATTAAAAAGTAAGATAGTTTACGTTTGATTTTTAACAAAAATAGTTTAAAAACAATTTGTCTAATTGACTG
>SAAL01000158.1 GCA_009929445.1 Bacteroidia bacterium | reverse complement strand
GATGTCGAGCCGTAAACCGGCTGCGCAGCCTGCCGGTGTTGGCGGACTTTCAGTCCGCGATTTCAAAACCCACCTGCTTCAGCAGGTGGTTGTTTAGTTGGCAACGTGAAAAGCGCGTTTACTGGATCAATAAATAGCAAAGAAGGATATTTTCAAAGAACGAATGGGGGAACCCTCCTTCTCGATGAATTTGCCGAAATCGACATTCAACTGCAAACCAAACTGCTCAAAGCTATTGAAGAAGGCGTTATTCAACCGGTGGGAGCATCAAAGTCAACGACGGTGGATGTGTTAATTATCCTGGGCACCAACATTGACTTATACGATGCAATTGAAAAAGGCACTTTCCGGGAAGATCTGTATGGGAGGATTAGCCGCTATAGCTTTGAAATTCCTCCATTGAGGGAAAGAAAAAATGATATCTTGCTGTTGGCCAAGCATTTCATCGACAATGCAATGGATAGATCCGGTGAAACATCAGCAACGATAGCAATTTCAAAAAAAGCAGCTGAAGTGCTCCGAGCGTATCACTGGCCGAGAAACATCAGAGAGTTGCAAAATGTCCTTGAAGGCATCCTGGGTTGTCGGCAAGAGAAGGATTTCAGTGATATTACAGCCGAGGAAGTAATAGGTAGATGGCCAAAGAGCAGGAAAAATGTTTCAGCCTCAACACTCCATCCTCGCTCTGAAAATGGAATATTCAGCCAAAACTTAAAAATTAGCGAACCACTTGTTGTAAATACTGCACCTGGGAAAAAAAAGATGCCGAGCAAAGAGGATCTTGAAAAACTGTTAAAGCATTTTTACGATCAGGAAGGAAGAATATATGGTGTTAAGGCCAAAATCGCAAAGCATCTGCAGGTAGCGGAAGCTAATCTTTCTAAAGAAATCAAGAAACTTGGGATTATTTTTCCATAGTTTTTGGAAAATGAAATTCCAAATATGCCCTTTCACGACTGAAGTAAAGGTGTTCATGGATAATCTTATCTCCCAAATCCGACTTTTGTTGCTAGGCTACAAAAAAAGCGTATCTTCCTGGATACGGTAGACATGTTAAGTCTGAGGGTAGATCCTATTTCAGCAGGTTAGAGTTGGCAATCTTAACAATCCGGCTCACTCACGAGCTTAAAAAATGGCGCACTTTTTTCAAGCACATCAGAATACCGATTAACAGAATATTATTAACCCATGGCATATTGCCGAAAATGACACTGAGCTTTATTCAACATCGTCCCCGACTCGGACAAACAAGGGCAGCCTGATCTTCTTTGCCAGATTGTCTTTTCGCCATTTTTCATCATTGAAAAAAAATAGATTCCCGTTACTTATCATTTTACTCATAGCTTGATGATTCCCGGACAATTTTTGTAATGGTGCAACAATTACCGACGAATCTTTTTTCTGGGCGGCCAATTGGCGCACCCTGCTTATGGTTTCAACCATTGACACTGGACAATCATCCGAGACAAAGGCGATGATCGTATTGCCCTTGAAATCATCCAGTTTTCTTTCTTTGTTTCCGTCCGCCTCGGTAATTAGCGTATCAGCCGGAAAACTGAATGTTTTCTTTTCAGCCCCAGGGCAGTAGGCAGCATCTCTGTAGTTCTCAATGATCAGGGAAGCCAGGGTCACCATGCTTCGGTTGTAATAGAGAGAAACACAATAATTCAACACCTCATGTTCCGGGATGTGACTCTTGAGTATCTCAAGCCAGCTCCCAACCCCACTTATTACTTCTTTCTGGTACAAAGCACGGATGTCTGTGGCCGGAGCCCCTTCAACATGGTAATCGACATACTCATGCATCATGAAATATTGGGCTATCAGCTGCCTGATCATATCGCTGTGTTGGAGGCTTTCGTAATGGTCACCAACAAACGCATGAAATTCTTTTTTCTTGGCCGTTAATTCCTTGACGGTGTGGAGGGAGTGACTTGAGTCCAGCAGCTGTTTTGCCCGGATCATCAGGTGGGCGAAGTCGTATTGTCCGGGGACAGGAGCACCACCTGTCAACGATTTGTAAAAGAAATCGTTTTCACCACTGCCGACAAAAGAAGGAGGCGCACCAGGATCAGCAATTTTCAGGGTAAAAGATTCATCGCCGATAAGAACAGGATAACGCTGGCCACCGGCAAAAACCAGGAGGGCAAGACCACGGTAGGGTGTATCTCTCTCGTGCTTGCTCCCTGCGGCCAAACTACCCTTGAAAATGGAGTTTTCGACCAGGCCATTATAACCGATCAATTCTACATCCACGGCCGTTTGAGGATGAATGACCAGTTGAGCCCAGGCGGACTCACAACCGGAGAAAACAGGAATAACAAACAGGAACCATGTGATAATAGATTTGTACTGGCCTGCGGCCTTGACATACTTGGCCTTAACTTTCAGTCCTTTGATGTTGTCAGTAAACAGCATTGCATGCTGGTTGTACAGTTTGTAAAAAATGCCCTCTTTGTACAGACAGAGCCTGGATGGGTCGGTGGCTCTGTCAATTTTTTCTCGGGTATTCATGGCACAGTCAAGGTAGCAACCCGCCGCGCCCTGCGGGACGCGCCTGCAAAGTGTCAAAAGATGTCAAATAAATCAAAGTGTCTTAATCCTTAAGGCAACGGAGACTACAGCCGTAACAACGGCGGCTGGTGTACATGGTGGACGTGTAGCCGTCGACGCTTGGGACGAACAAGAAGCGGGCGTAGCTGCCATCGACCGTACTGCTCCAGTAGTAGCCGACGCTGCCTGCGTAACTGAGCAGGCCACTGTCGTAGTAACGCAAACCTGCCATAACAAACTTCAAGGGTGATGCATACGCACCGGCAGGGTCGTTACTCACCCAGGAAGCTCGTTCCGTATCAAGTTCCGTATCCGTCGGCAGTCTGAAACCGGCAGGACAGGGGTTGTTGGTGCCGGATACCCCCTGCCACAAGCTATTGTTTTGCGGCACCCTCCAATCGTAGGGAGTAGTATTAGTCGTGATAAAACTGCCGTGCCCAGGAACATCGGTGGCACTGGTCGTCGCAGTGGTTGGGCTGGTGCGCAGCTGATGCCCATCCGCCCCCCTGCCCCATTGATACAGGTCCCCATAGGCCGCCGAATCCGTCGAACTTGTGGCCACCCGCGAAGCGCCAAGGTTACGGTCCATCCATACCTGACCGGCCGAGGTTACGGTGCCGGGCACGCTCTGCGCGTCTCTCATGCTGGCATTGCCTGGGCTCGTTTGACCGGCGCGCACGGTAAAGTAAAAAGTCTCATTCATGTATCCACTTTTGCTTAACTTCAGCTCATACGTGCCTATGACAAGATTTGAGACAGAATAATTACCAGAAGCATCAGTCACCCCACTCCACTCGATACCATTGCGAGACAGGGTATAGTTTACGCCGGCAAGAGGCAGACCTGTGGTTGTAGATACGACCTGACCTGCCAGCCCCCCTCTTGCGGCTTGATCCGGTTGTAACTCTCTACTAAATGCTGCATTAGAAGACTGTATTGAGGAGCCGGTCACATACCCTTCGAAACTCTCCCCATGATAGCCGTATTTATATGCTGTAAAAATATATTCTTTTTCTGCATAAAAGGGCAAATCTCCATATACATATCCATCACTATCAGTATAGCCAACTGAATTCCCATATTCTATACCGACTATAGAATAAGAAATGCGCGCACCCTGAATTGGCTGCTGAGTATTAGCATCCACTACCTGTATATTGATCATCAACCCATCAGGCGCATATGTTGCTTCGGAAGGTTTCAACCACGCCTTAATTTCCGCCAGTGCAGCATGCGGTGCATCGGTCCCCTGAACATTTGAAGAATTGGCCACATTTGGCTCCGCAGCCCTAACGTAAGCACCTGCAAACAAGTAAGCAGGAACACGGGTAGAATGGTAATAACCTTTGAAAAGCCCCCAGTGTTCATAAAGAACATCCGGTCTTTGCCCACCCGGTACAGCTTCAGGATCATACTGAGTAACACCTAATATTCTTTCAGTAACCTTGCTGCTACCAACCTGCTGTGGTTCTTGGTGTACTTTTGAAGAAGCCCAAGTCCGGTCAAATCGTTGTCCCTCGTATGTAATAAGACCATCACCTGCCGTATATCTTCCTGATTCATTAAGAGGCAACCCCATAAGAACTAACGTATCAACGGGCAAGGTATGCTCTCCGCCAGTATTATCTATTTTTGCAACAATTTGTCCCGCATTTGGATCAATGCCAAACGAAGGATAAATGAATATATCATCTGATGGCCATTGTTCTATCGTCCATGCATTAGGAGTTGGCTCACCGGCCTCATGACAGGAAAGCTGCATACATCCTTCAAACGTACTACTATCCTGACCTTGATCAAAGGAGCCTTCCTTAAAGGTCAAACCGTGATATGTCCCATCATCGTCAAATATCCCTGAATGCGGAGTCCCTAAGGTCACTAAACTTTGGACATCCTGTCTATACGGGCGACCTTCTGCATAATTCTGCAAATAGGTCCTACTCAATAATCCACCAAAAGAATGCGCAACAATATGTACTTTCTTATGCGTTGTATCACTAATCAACTCAATTGCTTGACCTAAATCAGCAGCAGCATCTTCAAATCTGGCATTTGTCGCCCAGTTAAATTCAAAAACAGCATATCCAGCAGCAGCAAGCAACTCTGGCAATTTACCCCAAGTGCCTTCGCCACCGCCAAGCTCTCCTTTCGGGGTATAGCCATGAACAAAAAGCACAGGAGTTTTTTCCCCACAATCATATGGACTTTCGTTACATAAAGAATACAATTGTGAACTTATAAGGTGGTCAATTCTCAATTTACCATGAATGGGCAACAAGGTTG
>SAAL01000063.1 GCA_009929445.1 Bacteroidia bacterium | reverse complement strand
GAAAGCTGAGCAGCGTCAATCTCGGCTGTATTCGTTCGGCTCATTTGCAAAGCACCCTGTACATTGTAGATATTCACATTTCTAACCTCAGTTGAGGTTGAAATCCATACTTTTCCGGTAGTTACACTTGGATGAATAGAGTAATTAATCTCAGACTTGAGATCGTTCACTCCGCTTCCAAAGTCCACTTTGCGGTCAGTGTAAATTTTCACATCACCTGCATTTACGTTGATTTGCATCTGCGTATTGGTTACATTCAGTTCCTCGCCTGTAAGCAGTTCGTACCACATACCGGTTTTCGGGAAGTTGGGGTAACCGACAGCAGAACCCGAGGGCTGGAAATTTCCCAGCATCACCATATTCAGATCGTCATGAGTAATAGCTATACGTTTCCCGTTGTTCCAGTCGCCTGCACCAATCTGCATGTTGTAGTTCCCCATTGTGAAGGCAACAGGGTATTTCTTTTTGAGGCTTACAATTTTGGCCGATTTATCATACGCTGCTTTCCGGTGTGGCAGATTAAGCCAACCAAATGCCGAAGGCTTCGGGTCTGTTCGTCCACCGAACGAATTAATGGAATAATCGTATCCGATTTCGCCAAACTGCCAGATCATTTTTGGACCCGGAGTGAGTGTCGTGAATGCGATATTCAAAGGAACCCGACCAATACGAACGATTGAATCTGAATAGATAATTCCATTACCACTTTCTTTTGCTTTGAAGAAATTACGTTCTTCATCGTGACTTTCGGCATAGCCAACCCATTTGCGCGGGAAAGAATTCATGCCGTTGAAGTCCGTTCCGGATTGATATCCCATAGCTGCCTGATTGTATGAATTATTCATGTTCCGCCACAGATACATTCCCTGCGATGCCAGATAATCTTCTTCGGAACCTCCCACAAAGTGTTCGAGTATGAATATTGCATCCGGTCTTACATCTTTTACCGCAGTGTTATATTCTTTCAGATAGTTTATGCGATTTTGATCCCATACAGATTCAGTTCCTGAGCTTTGAGTAAATCCTTTTGTCAGGTCCATCCGGTAGCCATCTACCTTGTATTCGGTAAGCCAGTATTGCAGCACCCGCTTGAAGTATTCCCGTGTTCCGGAAAAACTGTGGTTAAAATCATTCAATACACTGAACTGATGCGGAGCATCTACATTCATCCAGGGATTATTGGAAGCCGGTTTATTGGTTGAGGAGTTCCAGTAGAGCAATGCAAACGGATGAAGTCCGTTGGCCTGATTGAAAACCATATCGAGTATCACAGCCATTCCGCGTTTGTGACATTCGTCGATAAAGCGTTTGTACATATCCGGAGTACCGTACGCTTTATCCGGTGCAAAATACAGGTTTGGATTGTACCCCCAGCTGTTGTTGCCATCGAATTCCTGAATAGGCATGAGTTCTACGGCTGTAATACCAAGGGTTTTCAGGTAATCTAATTTTGCAATGGCAGCTTCCAGTGATTTTTCGGAAGTGAAATCACGAAGCAACATTTCGTAGATGACCATGTTGTCGGGATTGGTTACCGTAAAATTGGAGACTTCCCACGGATAAGCCGGTTTTTTACTTTGAAGGGTTGCAACCAGTCCGGTAGTTTTACCCTCCGGATAAGCCGGAATATTGGGATAAATAGTGCGATGTTCGTTGATCCACTTGTCGTTCCAGGGGTCAAGTACGAGTTCGGTATAGGCATCGGCTACCCGTATTGTACCATCAACCAGGTATTGGAATCCATATAGTTTTCCGGGTGTTAATCCTGTAAGTGTAATCCACCAGTAATTTCCGTCTTTCTTCAACTGATAATCATTATTTTGAGACCAGTTATTCATGTCGCCAATCAAGAAAACATTGTTTTTACCGGGTGCATACATAATCAGGGTTGCCTGAGTACCATCTGCAGAATAAGTGATACCGTCTTTTAATCCTGCAGGGCGCGGTTCAGAAATAACCGGTGCAGCCACATTAACTATTATCGTATCGTATTTGGTTTCGCCGCCTGCAACAGCTTTGGCTATAAGCTGATAATCTATAGTATTTGAATAGGTAAATGAATGAGAAAGAGTAGTTGATGCGGTAGCACTTTTTACAGGGTCTCCGTTAATTCTCAATTCCAGATTGGCCGGAACAGATGATACAAATGTGATGTTGTCGGTTGTTCCCGGTGTTACAGATTTATTTGATGCGGGATTTGTAAAAACCACATTCAATCCTGCTTGTTTTACATCGATAAAAATATCGGCATTTCCTACATCTTTACCTTCTTTTGATTTATCTGCACTTCTGAAAACAAAACATAGTTGAGATACAGTTTCTCCGGATATCAAGGCATAAAATGTAGCTATATCGGGTGAAATTGTAAACTTCCATTTGTTATTTCCAAGTGGAGTTAATTTGTATTTTGCTGCATTATCACCCCACGTTGGAGCATGCTGCCATCTTCCAAGATTTGAATTTACTCCTGTATGTGCATACACATCGCCGGTAAATCCCATCAAACCCTTATTACCCAAAGTTGCGTCAAAAGTCACCTCCACTATGCTACCGGTTTGGGTTACTATAGCTGGATTTGTGGTTACTAATTGTGCCCAGCTTACCAGGGAGAAAAATAATCCGAAAAGAGTAAAAAGAATAAGTTTTTTCATGATAGTTATAGTTTTGTGTTTATGATTTTTTTTAGTATAAATTGAACGTTACATTTGACAACAAATATAGTGCAATTAATTGTTTTACTAAAAGTTAGGTTTCTGAATTGTTTTTCAGAACAATTGCAAACGTTTGCAATTTCCTGTAGAATTTAAGAAAACAGATTGGTTAATTGATTTTGGTCTAAACAGTTGTGCCGGACTCGAAAATCCGGCACAACACTCAAAACCTATATCAATCATATTAATTTATTTTTTTCAACACAACGGCTTCCATCGGTTTCAGAATAATACTTCTGTTTTCGAATTTTTTACCGGTCAGCAAATCGATAAAATCGCCTTCGGGGAGTTCAAAATTACTTTTACTGTTTTCAAGATTAAAGAATACAATGATTTCATTTGCCTCATCGGAGCGTGAGTACCCAAGTTTTTTTCCTTCGTTTACCAGAAATTTGAAACTTCCGAAAGACAAAACAGAATTTTCTTTCCTGAGTTGAATAAGTTTCCTGTAAAACTCAAAATGCTTTTTGTTAAACCCTATTTTATCATACTGTTTTGCACCGGGCTGGAAATTATTCCGGTACTCCTTTTCAAATTTCAATTCGGGCCACATCAGCGGTTTACGGCAGTTGGGGTCATCGGCTCCCCACATGCCCATTTCATCGCCGTTCCAAATCTGAGGTGAACCAATTGTGGTAAACAGATGAATGAGATAAAGTCGCACCCGTTGATAGGCTTCCTTATCCGGTTTTCCCGTTTTGTAGGCAGCATTTTCTTCCGGATTTGCCTTGAATTTATAGCGGTTTTTATTGTAGAAATCGCTCAACAGTCGCGGTGCATCGTGCGAAGCTCCCACATTCATCATGGCATATTCATTCCTGCCTGGAATTCTATTCCATTGCCGCTCCAGGCTGTCTCTCAGCTGTTTTGCATCGATTGCATCGTCGGAATTATTGAAGAAACTTCTTGCGGGTTTGTACACCTGATAAAACATCACGGCATCAAACACATCACCCTGCATATAGGGAGCCGGGTCCATCAGCACATCCGGCCATTTTTGCCACCAGATTTCACCTACCAGATAGGCATCGGGGTTGATACTTTTCACAAATTGATGGTAATCGCGCCAGAAACCCATTCCAATCTGTTCTGCCACATCGAGTCGATAGCCGTCAATCCCTTTGGAAACGTCGCCATCGGGAGCCAGCCAACGTTTCGTTACGTCGAAAATATGTTTTTTAGGTCCTTCATGGATATTTCCTTCGTAGGGTAGCCCGTGAATCCGCTGGGTGGTGAGATTGACTTTTTTAAGTTCCGGAAGGTAGCCGTAACCTCCCCAACCGTTGTATTTGAATTCATTTTCAGGTGTCGCCGGATTATCAAACGAACTGATTTCGTACCAATCCTTGTATTTAGAATTTTCCTGATTTTTCAAAATGTCCTGCCATGCCCAGAAATTGGTTCCGGTGTGGTTCCAGGAGTAGTCGATAATTACACGGATACCACGTTTGTGAAACTCTTCCACTAATTTTAGGAAAAGTTTATCAGCGGATGTCCATTTCCAGGTCGATGGGTCGTTGGGATCTTCAGTAGCCATCAATTTCATGTCGCCATCGGGGTCGGGACCAAAATTCACATCGATGTGATGGTAATTGCGGGCATCGTACTTATGCAGCGAAGGTGCGTCGTTCAGCGGATTGAAATAGATGGCGGTAATTCCCAGTTCCTGCAGGTAATCCAGTTTATCCATCACACCCTGTAAATCACCTCCGTATCGGCGGGACTGGATTACCGAGTTGAAGCCCTGCTTTGGGTCCAGTTCCCACGGCTGACGTTCAAACCAATTGCTGGTCCACTTTGAAACCTGCCAGCCATCAGGCGGAAAAATCTTCATATCCGGCACGGTAGTGTTTTCCGGAGTCGGATCATTAGAGGGGTCGCCATTGTTGAAACGCTCCACAAAAATCTGATACCAGATTACGTTTTTAGCCCATTCAGGTGGATTTGTTTTATTTGCTTTAGCCGGAAAGCTGAAAGAAAGCAAAAGTCCGGTCAGTATTACGATGAATTTTTTCATGTTTTTTTCAGGAACTAAAAAAGACCGACCTTGTAAAAAAGCCGGTCTTTATGTTCAGTTTGAATTATTATTCGTTATTTTTTGTACATGTAGTAACATCCGTCGATGTCGTTGAACATTACCATATAAGTACCTGCCTGAATCGGAATGTTCGGTCCGTTGCCTACTCCGAGTCCAACAGGGAATGTGTTGTTTCCCCAGTTTGTATCCCAGCCTCCATTGGCGCGGAATTTACCTTCGGTATTATCGGTAAATGTAACTTCCTTGTACCAGGCATGATTATTGGTTGATGCCCATGCTGACATTACAATGTCTCCACCCCAGCCGTTAAATCCACCAATCATACCTATTTGATTGTATGTATTGGCAGGAGCTGTTGCAGCAGTAATAGTCATTGTATGGTTGATGGAATTCAGACTTATTTTATAATAGCCACTTGTAGCGAGTTTGATATCGCTTGATCCACCATCGTTGTGAACATAAGCTCCACCTTTTTCACCCCATTGTTCGTCCCAATTACCCAGATCGCGGATGAGCTTGAATCCTTTACCAGCTTCAAAATATCCGGTGTAAGTGAAAACTCCATCACCCTGATCGTTGTAAACATATCCGTCAACAACGCTCAACGGGAAAATAGATACGCCCAGGCCACCTACAGAGTTGTTCCAGCCACCATCACCCAGACCGATGATATAGTAAGGTCTTACTTTCACTTCAGTAAATTTCTTCATCGCAGTGACTGTAATTACCACTTTACCGGTAGAAGTAGAATTTCCATCGGAAACAGTATAAGTAAACTCATCAGCTCCTACATAACCTGCATTGGGTGTATAGAGGATTGAGCCACCACTGAAAGATGCTTTACCGTGAGCAGGAGTGCCAACAGCAGTAATCAGCAGTTGATCGCCTTCTACATCACTGTCATTTGCCAGTACATTGTAGAACAATTCCTGATCCTTGATAGCTATTACTGTATCATTCACTACTTTAGGCGCATAATTGAATGAGGTAACTTTGAAAGGCATAGTAGAAGTGGTGTACAGGGCTCTTGTACCACCCGAAACGATATATGCCAATACACGTGCAAAGGCATCGTGACTTCCAAGAGCCGGATTCAGCGCTTTCAGCGTATCGTTTATTACTGTATAGCTGGCCACCAGATCCGAACCGGAAGTACCTCCGTAGGTTGTCGGCAACAATTTGAACGTGGCAAAATCCTGCGTATTTGACAACAATACCTTGTACTCGATATGAGCAGCGCTGTCAATCAACGTGGGACGTGAATCAATTTTCAACAAGCTGAAATTTGTAGCCAACTTATCATTCGTGATTACCAACGGATTGGTCAGAACTGTTGCTTTAAAATTAGCATCCTGCAATGCTTCCTGTTCGTAGATAGTAGGATCGGCTACAGTCTGACCTGCATAAGGATCTTCACAGGAATAAAATGCAAAGCTTCCTACCAACAATGTGAACAGATATAAAAATATTTTCTTCATGTTTATTAAGTTTTGAATTGTAAATTTTAATTCAGAAGATGCTGCCTCTACCAGACAGCAACTTCTGATTTTTTACTTATTTTTTAATGAATTGATAGAATCCATCCAAATCGTTAAATAGAATAGTATAGGTACCTGCAGCAATCGGAACATTTGGTCCACCCGGTGTAGCCAATCCTTGCGGGAAGGTACTGTTACCCCAGTTCAAATCCCATTTATTGTCAACCCTGAATTTTACTTCTCCGGCTGCAGCCACAGTATACGTTGCATACCAGTAATGGTTGTTTTCAGCCTGGAATGGTTGCAATACTACGTCAGCGCCACCGCCTCCCCAATCGTTGATTGTACCTACCAATCCCATATTAGGATGAACTGCAGGAGTAATTTGCACTTTTTCAATTTTCAGTGTATTATTGATTGAGTTCAATGTAATGTTATAATAACCATCTTCCGGAACCTGGAAGTCAGTTCCTTCTGCATCGCCATCTTTCAGTTTAAGAATCGGTTTATTGATGGCTTTTCCGTCAGCATTTCCCCACTGTACGTTCCAGCTACCTAAATCTCTTACAATCTTGAAGTTTTGTGATGTTTTGATATAACCTGTGTAACTGAAGGTTCCATTTCCTTCGCCGTCATATAAGTCTCCTTCTAAAACTCCCAATGGAATAGTAGAATGTCCTACACCGGAAGCATCGTTAATCCAGTGGTCACCTTTTCCTAATGTACCTACAATATACCAGTAAGTGAGTTTTTTAGCTTTATCGAAGCTAACCTTGTCTTCTATGAAGTAGGGAAGAACTTTGAGTTTCACTACATTGGAATACAAAGGTTTCACTGTAGGTACAGTATCCAAAGGAGTTGGTAATGCCTGACTAACCACTGCTTTCAGACGAAAATACATATCCTTGGCAACAGTCGGGTTAGGCATTTGACCTTTGTACAACTGAAGGATTGCCCTGTTCAATTCCTTGGTGTTAATGCTTACCTTTTCACCCTGAACAGAAGATGGCAACTCTACAGCATCAGCCATATTTTCTGTAAAAGAAGTTTCGATATAATACGTTACAGCTGCTGTAAATCCATATTCGGGCTGTGAAGCGTACAAGGCATCCATATCCAGATCATTATTTGATTCCAGCAATTCATACGTATAGCCGGTATATCTTGCCTGGTTGAGCTGGAAAGTCATATCGCCGGTTTCGGCCGATGGATTGATGGTAACAATCGGATCTTCCTGACAGGCATTGAATCCAAACATCAACACGAAACCTAATATCAATATATTTATATTTTTCATTTCTACTTGTGTTATTAAGTTTTTCATTTTTTAGTATTCCGGATTTTGCTCCAGGTTTGAATTTGCATTCAGGTCATCGGCCGGAAGTGGCATCAGGTTGAGGTATCCGGGAAGTGCAGTGCCATTGGCTACGCCACCTTTCCAATCCCAGTTGTAGGCATTTCCGGTGAAATATCCGTAGCGGATGAGGTCCGTGCGACGGCGACCTTCGAAGTAGAATTCTCTGGACCACTCGTCTAAAATAACGTCTTTATCAACAGCAACGAGTACACTTGCTTTTGCTCTGGCTCTCACAGCATTCACAGCCTGAAGCGCCGAGTAACCTCCAATAGGAGTCGCTCCTCTTACCACAGCTTCGGCATACGTCAGATAAGCTTCAGCAGCACGCATAAACGGAATATCCGTATCGGGGAACTCCATGTCGCTGGTTGGTTTACCGTCAGCACGCAGGTTCCAGAATTTCTGTACAGAAATACCTTCTTTGAAAATAGTTACATCGGATATGTTCAACGTTCTTTCTTTGGATGAGAACATGGCTCTGTTGTCATTCGCAGCAGCGCTCAAATCTTCAGCTTCAGGAACATCACCAGGGAAGAATTTCCGGATGAGTTTAACCCGGGCTCTGTTACCGCCCCAGCCTCCGGTAGTTCCCCAGGTAGGCATACCGGTAGTACGTGTTGAGTTGATTACAAATATTGATGATCCCCAGTTTTTGGTTTTCACACCGTCGGCCGCAATCGGGAAAATGATTTCTTTCGGAGCATCGTTTACGGTTGAGCCATCATTTGTTCCGGCGTTGTCTGCCATGAACAGGTACTTGTAGTTGGTAGCAAGCGTGTATCCTGATTTCATCACTTTGTCGGCATATATTGCCGCTTCGTTCCATTTGGGTGTTCCGGTATATACCTGAGCATTCAGATACATGCGGGCAAACAGCATCCAGGCAGCAGCTTTGTCAATGCGGTAGTATGGAGCCTGTTTAGGTGCTGAAAGCACCGGTTCAACTTCTTTGAGTTCGGTTTCGATCCAGGTGTATAAATCAGCACGTTTAATCTGAGTAGGAGCATCGGCTTTTACCTCGGTGGTAAACGGAACATTTCCAAATACATCCATCAGGTAGTAATAAGCCAGTGCCCGCAGGAAACGTACTTCGGCACGTTTCACCTTAATAGTTGCGTCGTCGGCAGATGCATTCGTTTGTTCCAGGTAGTGATTAGCTATTGTAACCACAAAGTAAAGACGAGCATACAATCCTTTCAATGCAGGGTTGGTAGATGTGAAAGCAGATCTGTTCATTGTTACTACTTCAATATCGCCCCAGGCACAAACGGTTTCGTCGGTAGGTAACTGCTGAGTTACCCAGAGTGTGCGATACAGAGAGAATCTTCCCTCGTCATCGATATCAATGTCATTATTTCCGGCAGCTCCCTGTTGTCCGGTAAGTGCCCATGCAGCATATACTTTTGTAAAAACTTCCGGTTCGCTGAAAGTCTGTACTACAGATGGGTCAATTGGTTGAATATCCAGATCCTGTACGCAAGATGTAAGCCCGATAGCAACAACGAGCGAAGCCAGATACAGATGGAATTTTTTATTTATTTTCATAACTTTTTTTTGAATGTTGAGTTGATTAGAAATTAAGTGTTAATCCAATGACTGTTACAACTGGTTTTGGATAGATATTTCCGTCAATTCCTCCAAAAATTTCAGGATCAAGTCCTTTGTATTTTGTAAATACGAACGGATTTTGAATGGTTGCCGATACCCGACCGCCTGAAATTACGCCACCGAGTAACTTATTAAAAGAATAACCGGCAGTAATATTATCAATACGGGCAAATGAAGCATTCTGTACGTAATAGTCTGACATAAAGGTTATACCACTTCCGCCTGTAAAGTTAGTATCGAAAGCTGACGACACTTTGTTTTCAAAGAAAGCAAGCGGCGACCAGATACCGTTTCGACCTACATTCATTCTTTCGGCGGCAACTGAATTGTACACGTAGTTACCTATGTTAGCACGGGCTGACACTCCGAAGTCAAATTGCTTGTAGATCAACTTGGAAGCCAATCCCATGGTGAAATCCGGAGATGCATTGTGGAAGAAGTATTTATCGTCTTCGGTAATTTTATGGTCACCGTTTCTATCCACGTACAACCCTTCAATTGGTTTTCCACCGTTGTCATACACTTGTTGGTAAACAAAAAATGAACTGGCAGGATAACCTACAGCGTGTGCCTGAACTGAACCCTGGAAAATACCGCCTGTTGGTACATAATAACCTTCCTGGTCTCCGGTTGTAAGTTTTGTAATGTGGTTGCGGTTGTAAGTGATGTTGTAATTCCAGTCCCAGGTTACATCAGGTGTTGAAATTACTTTTGCATTCAACATCAATTCAACACCCTGATTACTTAATGAACCTACGTTTTGAATAACTTTATTTCTAAAGTTGGTACCGGCAGGAACCGGAGTTACGTTGATCAAATCGTTGGTAACACGGTAATAATAATCAAGTGATGCAGAAAATCTGTTGTTCAGCAAACTGATATCCCAACCAGCGTTGTAAGTAGTTGTTTGTTCCCATTTCAGATTCTTGTTGTAAGCATCCGGACGGTACGTGTTGTAATATTGATTTCCAAACGGATACTGTGCTCCATCTTTGTTGACGGTATATACCGGCAGATACGGGAAATCGAGCCCTATATCCTGCTGACCGGTAACACCATATCCCAAACGAAGTTTCATATCAGAAATGGTGCTGTTGTCAACCAGGAATGCTTCGTTTTTCATCCTCCATGCGAACGCGAAGGATGGGAAATATCCCCAACGATTTTCAGGAGAAAAACGGGAAGAACCGTCCGCACGCATTGTTGCAGTAAACAAGTATTTTTCCAGTAAAGAATAATTCAAACGTCCGAAGAATGAAACCAACTGATTGTGTGTAGCCCACTTAACAACATCGGTTTGATAAATATAATCCGGTTTGGTTATTGATTTTCCATCATAACGTCCTTCACGGTGATAACGTTGCCATTCGTAACCGGCCATCACGTCAAATGTCTGATTTTCCAACTCTTTCTGATACTGGAGATAAGTACTCAACTGACGATTCCATTTATCCTGAATATTGTACCCATCATAACCGCCACCTACCAGGTTGGAGAATGAATATGGAGAAATCCAGGTATTTTGTTCACCGTGTGAGATATTGGTAGCCAGATTCAGGTGATAGCGCAAATCAGGCAAGAAATGGAGTTTGTAATCGATATCGATATTACCAAGTAAATCCCATGCTTTTGAGCGGTCGTCTCTGTGTTCGAGCATACTTACGGGATTGGCGGGAGCATCTCTGTTCACTGACAGGAATTGACTGCCGGCAAAAGTAGCCCATTGCCAGAATCCATCCAGTTTGGATGCATACGGTTCAGCTGTTGAACGAACAGGATGAGTCGGATCAAAACGTACGGCGTTACCTACTACTCCACCGGCATCTGCATAGCGGTTTTTCACATACATCCCTTTGGCATTGATGTTGATTTTCAAATGATCATCAAGTAAAGAAGGATTTAAGTTGACAGCGCCGGTGAAACGTTCGAAACTTGAAGTTTTGATAATACCGTCCTGCTTGGTATAACCAGCTGAAACGCGATAGGGCAGATTTTTGAATCCACCGGTCAGGTTGAGGTTATGATCATGACCAAGAGCTGTACGGTAAATTTCACTCTGCCAGTTGGTATTTTCGGTACCAAGGTTTTTCAGAACGTCTGTATTTCCGGGATAGAGTTTGTTTGCATAGTCTCTGTATTCGTCACCGGTCATCACATCCATGTATTTACCGATGGTATTTACGTTGAAATTACCGTTATAGCTTAATTTCGGTTTTGAACCGGATTTACCTTTTTTAGTAGTGATAAGAATAACACCGTTGGATGCGCGTGAACCGTAAATAGCGGTTGCAGAAGCATCTTTCAATACAGTGAAACTTTCAATATCGTTGGGATTGACAGTACTCAACTGGTTGGCAACACCCTGTATACCATTATTATCAATGGTAAGACCATCGATAACGATAAGCGGGTCGTTGCTGGCGTTCAGTGATGATCCGCCACGGATACGAATGGTTGAACTACCACCCGGCGTACCGCCGTTTTGAGTTACCACAACTCCGGCAATTTTACCCGAAATCATGTCCTGAGCATTGGTAGTGAGCCCTTTGTTCATTTCTTCCGGTTTGATAGCTGTAAGAGAACCGGTTGCGTCATTTTTTTTCACAGTTCCGTACCCGATTGCTATCACTTCCTGAAGCAACTGAGCATCTTCTTCCATGGTGATAATAAAGCTTGATTGTCCGACTACAGGTATTTCTTGTGTTTTATAGCCTACATAGCTAATCACAAGTGTAGCGTTAGGGGCAACTTCGAGTGCAAACTGTCCGTCGAAATTTGTCATCATGCCGTTGGTTGTTCCTTTTTCAAGAACACTGGCACCGATTACAGTTTCTCCGGCTGCATCTCTTACTACCCCCGTAACGGATTTCTTTTGTGCATTGGCACTGAAGCCAATCACAAGTGTCAGCACTACGATCAGTAATGATCGCATTTTTAAATTAAATCGTGCGTCCTTCATGCAATTCTGTTTTTTTGAGGTTGATAATTATTGTTTATTTAATGATTTTATTTCAATCACATCTGGCTAATTTCAGAAAACCATTTTGTGTTTTTTCTGGAATATCGTAGCAAAATTATACTTTTGGGAAATTTTAACAACAAGAATAACAGTTAATAAGAAGTTTTTCCAGTGCAAACGTTTGCAAAAGCATTGGAAATTCAATTCAATGAATTAATTTTACATTCTGATATTCTATTATACATTTGCAATATTGTAATTTTCAGAGTTCTGAGTTCAAAAAATTTCGGTATTAAAAACTGACTTCATTCATTTTTTATCATGGCTAAAACACAAATTACTATTATTGACATCGCCCGGGAACTCAACATATCTCCCTCTACGGTTTCCAGAGCACTGAGAAATCATCCGGACATCAGCCGAAAAACCGTAGAAATTGTAAAAGAATGTGCCGAAAGACTCAGCTATAAACCGAACGAAATGGCACTCAATCTGCGCTTAGGACGTAACAATATTATAGGTGTAATTGTTCCGGAAATTGTACATTATTTTTTCTCATCCATCGTTCAGGGAATAGAAGAAACAGCATCTGCCGAAGGTTTTAACGTGATGTTGTTTCGCTCGGAAGAAAGTTATGAAAAAGAACTTAAAATTACCGAATCGCTGATCAATGCCCGTGTGGCCGGAGTGCTGGCCAGCCTTTCGAAAGAAACAGACCGCTACGAACATTATCAGCAAATACTCGACAACGATATCAAACTCGTATTTTACGACCGGATTTGTATTGGGATCATTACAGACCGGGTAGTGGTGGATGACTATGCCGGAGCACTTTCGGCAGTTGAACATCTGATCAGTACAGGTTGCCGCCGAATAGCCTTTTACAGCTCGCCATTGCATCTGGAAATATCAAAAAACAGGAGAAACGGATACCTGGACGCACTTCGGAAAAACAGTATTCCGGTCGATGAATCGCTCATATTCGTATGCGATACCCGCGAAAAAGCCATGGAACTTACTCCTCAAGTACTATCACTTCCTGAACCTCCGGATTCTTTCTTTGCTATCAACGACCACACTGCCACGGGCATTCTTTATGCCGTAAAAAAAGCGGGACTGCGGGTTCCGGAGGATATTTCCATCTGTGGATTTTCGGGCGGCGATCTTGCCCTTGCCTGCGATCCGATGCTTACCACGGTGGAACAACACGGGTACGAAGTGGGGAAAACAGCAGCTAAACTTTTGATAGACAAAATAAAAGGTATAACTCACGGGCAATACACCAACCGGATTATTAAAACAAAACTGATGGTAAGAGGGACGACAAAAACGGCCCCCTAAATCCCCCAAGGGGGACTTTGAGGTTTGCAAAACAAATTATAGTAATAGAAAAAAATATAATTTTTCCTTAAAATTTATATGAATAAACACATAAACCACAATCAACCGGACTCACCAAAAGTCACCTCCGGGAAATTTAAGGGGCAAAAACCCCGTTTAAGCTTCTGGCAAATATGGAACATGAGTTTCGGTTTTCTGGGCATTCAGTTCGGATTTGCTCTGCAAAATGCCAATGTAAGCCGGATTTTCGAAAGTCTTGGAGCCGAAATTGACAAAATACCCATTCTGTGGCTGGCTGCACCCGTTACAGGGCTCATCATTCAACCCATCATCGGACACTGGAGCGATAAGACATGGAACAGGCTCGGACGTCGCAAACCATTTTTCCTCACAGGAGCCTTGCTGGCTTCCACCATCCTGCTACTCATGCCCAATTCACCTTCGTTATGGGTGGCAGCCGGACTGCTGTGGATTATGGACGCTTCCATCAACGTTTCGATGGAGCCGTTCAGGGCTTTTGTAGGCGATATGTTGCCGTCATCCCAGCGAACGCTTGGATTTTCGATGCAGAGTTTCTTTATTGGGCTGGGTGCAGTGGCCGGTTCGGCTATGCCTTACATACTTACCAACTGGTTCAACGTTTCCAATGTGCCTGTTGGCGATCAGGTTATCCCCGATACGGTTAAATGGTCGTTTTACGTTGGTGGAGCTGTTTTCATTACCTCAGTACTTATTACCATACTGACCACCAGGGAATATCCGCCCGAAGTGCTCAGCAGTTTCCACTCCGAAAGCACCGCACCCGTCATTATGGAAGGCACTCCGGCCGATGAGGTTGCTCCCGGAAAATTTAACCGCCTGGCGTTTATTTTTGGTATTTCCGGTTTGCTGATTGTCAGTGCTGTGTATCTGTTTCACATGGATCTTCAAATTTATGTGCTGGGTGGATTGTTTCTGCTTATAGCGGCATTGTTCATGGCAGTAGGTTTTCTCCGCAAAAAAGGAAAAAGCAACGGTATGACCGAAATCATGACTGACCTCATCAATATGCCCAAAACAATGGGTCAGCTTGCCCTCGTGCAATTCTTCACCTGGATAGCGATGTTTTCCATGTGGATTTATGCCACTCCGGCTGTCACGCAGTTTCACTTTGGCACCGCCGAAACCAAGTCGGAGTTGTACAACACCGGTGCCAACTGGGTGGGAATCCTGTTTGGTGCTTACAGTCTGTTTGCTGCGGCGGTAGCATTTCTCCTGCCGGTGATGGCCAGATACATTTCCCGCAAATACACACATCTGATAGCTCTGGTTATAGGCGGGCTGGGACTTATCTCCATGATGTTTTTTAAAAATCCCGACTATCTGCTCATCAGTATGTTCGGAATTGGATTCGGATGGGCAAGTATTCTCTCCATGCCCTACGCGATGCTGACCGGTTCATTGCCGGCTGCCAAAATGGGCACCTACATGGGTATTTTCAATTTTTTCATCGTTCTGCCGCAAATTCTGGCAGCTACCATTCTGGGAAGTATCACAAAACACATTTTCAATGGGCAACCTATCTACACTCTCGTATTTGGGGGTTGCTGCATGATACTTGCCGGCGTGTTTACCCTGATAGTGAACGATGCAGATGACCCTATACACAAAAAAAATCGCTAAATTCTCCCAGGGGGGAGAAATTTTGAAGAATACAAATTCAAATCTTTTCTGATTTATTTAACGTTTTCAAAATTTCAATCCTTTGTAAATTGGAACTATTTTCAAGAAAAAAAAAAAAACAAAAGAGTATATGAATAAAATCAACAATGTAATTTTAGCAATTATTTTAACCTCGTTACTTCCTTTAAATGTACACAGCCAAAAAGTCGCACAAGGGGGATTTAAGGGGCTGCAACATATAGAGCCCACGAACTGGTGGACGGGGATGAAAAATCCGGAACTGCAACTGATGCTTCACGGCACAGATATGGCATCCAGCGAATTATCCATCGATTATCCGGGAGTATCGGTAACACAGATTAAACGGACAGACAATCCGAACTATCTGTTTGTATATCTGAATATTACGCCCGAAACCAGACCCGGAATTTTCAAAATCATCCTCAAAAAGGGGAGAAAAAAACAGGTCGTAAATTATGAGCTGAAAGAGAGAACACCCAACTCTGCCAACCGCGAAAGTTTTTCGGAAAAAGACAACGTGTACCTGCTGATGCCCGACCGCTTTGCAAATGGCAATTCACTGAACGACAGCGTAAAAGGATATCATCAGGGTGTAAACCGCAGCAATCTGTCGCACCGGCAGGGAGGAGATATTGAAGGAATAATCGGGAAAATTCCGTACCTGGCCGATCTGGGAATTACAGCTCTCTGGACTACTCCTCTGTTTGACAACAATGACACGAACTATTCATACCATCATTACGGCTGTACGGATTACTACAAAATTGATCCGCGCCTCGGAAAAAACGAAGATTACCTGCGCCTTTCACAAACTGCCGGAAATCATGGTATCAAAATGATAATCGACGTAGTGCCCAACCATTGCGGAGGCTCTCACTGGTGGATGAAAGATGTACCTTCCAGCGACTGGTTCAATGTGTGGAATACCTACACATCCTCCAACTACCGGATGACCGCCTGGACTGATCCTCATGCCAGCGAAACTGACCGTTACAAACTTACGCATGGCTGGTTTGCACCCAATATGCCCGATCTGAATCTGAGCAATCCATTGCTTTTCGATTACCTGAAACAAGCGTACATCTTCTGGATAGAATACGCGCAAATAGCCGGAATACGCGTTGATACCTACCCTTATAACGATATAAAAACGGCTGCCAGATTTATTCAAACCATACGCGATGAATACCCGAACATGAATGTGGTGGGCGAATGCTGGGTGAAAACTCCAGCCGAAACGGCTTACTACCAATCGGGCAACAACAACAAAGACGGATTCGACAGCCGACTGCAGAGTGTGATGGACTTTATGCTGAAAGACAAACTGCAGGAAGCTTTCAAGGAAAATGAAGGTTGGGATACGGGAACAGCGAAATTTTACAGCCATTTTGCACAGGATTTTGTGTATCCGAATACGAACCTGATTATGAATTTCGTGGATAACCACGATATAGACCGCCTTTCAACGGCTTATAAAAACGTCAACGAGTACAAAATGGCGCTGGCCATGCTGGTAACTGTGCGTGGCTATCCGCAGATTTATTACGGTAACGAAATTATGCTCGAAGGCATTTCGGGTGATTATCAGGGACATAGATTTACGTTTCCGGGCGGTTGGAAGAACGATAAACGTGATGCATTTACTCCCGCAGGTCGCACGAAAGAGGAAAACGAGGTGTTTGATTATCTGAAAAAACTGCTTCATTACCGAAAAAACAATCCGGTGCTTCAAAACGGCAAAATGATGCAGTTTATTCCTGAAAATGGCGTATATGTGTTTTTCCGCTACAACGATGAGAAAACGGTGATGGTCATTACGAATAATAACGATCATGCCACGGTGTTAGATACAAAGCGATTTGCCGAAAGAATAAAGGATTGTGAAATGGGCGTGGAGGTTACTTCCAAGCAGGCAGTTGATATGAAAAATCAGGTGGAAATTCCAGGGAAAACGGTGCTGGTACTGGAACTCGGTTTCTGGAGATAACAGGACACGGATGACACGGATTATATGGATAAAAACGGATTTTTTTCAAATTTTTCTTGATTAGAAAAAAAAGATTCGTTTTACAAAATATTTTTGCTTGAAACTGTAATTTTTCAGACAGATAATCCGTTTATTATCTGTCTGAATTACTTACTTTTAAATAATCAAAAATTAACATCCTAAAATGAGTACAACCAACAACTCACTGCGAACACCAAAATCCCCGCTTCGGGGTGTTGGGGGGCTTTTCCACAACTTCGGCGAAAAACTCCAAACCGCTATCACCCGTTTTCCACTGACTTTTGCCTGCATCGTTGGTGTGGCTGTGTTGTTTGTATCAGCTATCCATACGAACACGGACAACATTTACACCAAGTGGATTATGGGCGGAATCGTGTCGGCATTTGCTTCGCTTTCGTTTTATCTTTTTGCTGAAAACCGGCTCGGAAAACTTGTGGCAAATGCCGTGAATATCGCGCTGATTGGTCTGATAATCTGGTTATTTTCATACTTTTCAAAGAACATAACCGATGCCAATGCAGCGCAATTCGTGATGCTGACGGTGAGTTTTTTCCTTGCGCTGTTTTTTGCGGGATATCTGACTGAAAAATATTCGCTTCACTGGTGGGATAATTTACAGAAAACACTGTTTCACCTAATAATTTCGGCGTTTTTTGCGGGAATTTTGATGGGAGGATTGAGTTTGGCACTTGTTTCGCTCGACAAACTTTTCGGACTGAAAATCGACGATAAAATGTACGCTTACCTGGCGGTTTTCTGCTTTGTTCTGTTTATGCCGAGCTATTTTCTATCCCAGCTTTCCGAAAAAACCGCATCCGACGAGAGTTTTTCCATTTCTTATCCTGCGATTTTCAAAATTTTAGGATTGTATATTTTATTGCCTATTTTGGCGATTTATACCCTGATTCTATACGGTTATCTTTTCAAAATAATTGCATCGTGGGAACTTCCAAACGGTTGGGTTTCGTGGCTGGTGTCGATATTGGGATTTGTGGGATTTATGGTGATTGTAATCCTACATCCAATAACCCGCACTCTGCCCCCTAACCCCCAAAAGGGGGCACAAGAAGCTCGCTTCACAGATGCGCCAAAGTTGAATATCCCCACAAAAACTCCCCCTTCAGGGGGTTGGGGGGCTGTGTGGTCTGTCCGTTTTTTTCCACTTATCCTCTTGCCCTTGCTTGTGTTGATGTTCGTGGGCATTGTGCGCCGGTTTTCGGATTACGGCATCACCATCAACCGACTGCTGGTACTGATTCTGAATATCTGGTTTTTCGGTATCAGTATCTACCTGTTTATCAGCCATTCGCGTCAACCAAAATGGATCTTAATTTCGTTTGCAATCGTTACATTCCTTTCGGCGGTGGGTCCGTGGAGCGTGGTGAATGTGACGGAAAAGTCGCTGAAAAAAGAGTTTTCTGCCCTTCTTACCGAGGCCGGTTGGACAAACTCAAAAGAAAACCAAATCAAAACCCTGGACAAAGAAAAGCAGACCCGTCTTTACGACGTGGCGTATTACCTGCAACGTACATACGGAATTGAAAGTATTCGGCCGATGTTCAGTGAGTTGAGTGAAACGGCGGGTGTTGAGAATTTGATGATCAAACTTGGAATCTCTGACCCTCAGATAGCTAAGAATGAGCATATTTCTGTAAATTCCGGGGAGAAAAGTTATCAATTCGATATTTCCAATTACAATCAAGCAATACATTTAAGGAATACTTATAATAGTGATGTCCTTTTCAAATCGGATAGTATAAATATTTACCTGGAAAATTATGTGGTTAAATGCATTTGGAACAATAAAGTAACATTGATACCTCTCGAATCCACAATTGAGAAATCACTTTCCATGACAGGAAAATCTACTCATCCTGAGGAGATTATCATAGAAAAAAAGGATTACAAACTGATCATTTTTAATTTGGATGGTCAGCGAAAAGCTGATGGAGAAGTCAAAATCAACCATTTCAACGGATTACTGTTGATGAAATAGGTGATATTGCACTATTACAGTGCAATATTTCTAATTATTTGCACTTTGAGAGTGCAAATAATTTCCATTTTTGCACTTAAACAGTGCAAATTGTTGTATCTTTGCAAAAAAGACAAGAAAAAATGGAAGGACTTTTTGCATATTTCAACAAACTACTGCGAGAAACAAATCTTGATTTTCGTCGTTATCTTAATTCCAAAATCGATTGGAACAGTCGGCTGATTGGCTTACTTGGCGCACGTGGTGTGGGCAAAACTACCCTTGTATTACAGCATATTAAAGAAAATCTCAATCCTAATGAAGCACTTTATGTTACGGCAGAAGATTTTTATTTTGCCGAGCACAGGTTGCTGGATTTGGCGAACGATTTTTCTAAAATGGGCGGAAAATATCTGTTTATTGACGAAATTCACAAATACAAAGACTGGTCGAAGGAGCTGAAATTAATCTACGATTATCACGCAGAATTGAAAGTTGTTTTTACCGGTTCGTCCATTTTGGATATCAACAAAGGTGCTTCGGATTTGAGTCGTAGAGCCATTATGTATCAAATGTATGGCTTGTCTTTCAGGGAATATTTGCAGTTGTTTCACAATATCTCTGCACCTGTTTTTACACTGGAAGAAATCATTTCACACAAAGTCGAAATCCCGGAATTAAAACACCCGCTTCCACTTTTTCAATCGTATTTAGCGAATGGTTATTACCCTTTTGCAATGGAAAATGGGTACGATTTTCGCTTGACACAAATCCTTAATCAAACACTGGAAAGCGATATACCGCAGTACGCCGGAATGAACTTAGCCACAGGCAGAAAGCTGAAACAGTTGCTGATGATTGTGGCGAAAAGCACGCCGTTCAAACCAAATTTTAGTAAAATTGCACAAATTCTTGAAGCGAGCCGGAATAACTTAGCTGATTATTTTTTATTCATTGAAGAAGCCGGACTAATCATGCAACTTCGGGATGAGACGGGCGGGATCAGGGGATTGGGAAAAGTGGAAAAAGTGTATTTGGAAAACACGAACTTAATCCGGAATCTGGCTCAGGAAAATGCTAATACAGGAAATATCCGGGAGACATTTTTCGTAAACCAAACGCGCGTTTACTCTGATGTTATTTCTTCTAAAACTTCTGATTTTCTGATAGATGATATGACTTTTGAAATTGGCGGGAAGAACAAAACACAAAAACAAATTCAAAATACACCGAAAAGTTTTTTGGTTAAAGATGACATTGAACACGGCTATTTGAATATCGTCCCACTTTGGCAATTTGGAATGGGGTACTGAGAAATTATTGACAAAAAAGAGTACACAAAAAACGTTTGCGGTACTCTTTTTTCATTTTAAATTCATTCTTTAAGTTTTTAGAGATTAATTGGTTATTTTTGTTGTCTAAATTTATTTTCAACTAATAATCCAGCAATATGAAAACCAAATTTCCAATCCTGATTGTATTCATTCTCATACTCGCATCCTGCCAAAAACCGGCATTAAACCTTCCTGCAGAATCTGAGAACAACCTGAACTTAAACTCGCTCCTGACGCTTCCGATGGGCGAAAACCTTATTCATACGCAGGATTTTATACTAAATCCGGGTGAAATCGACAGCGTGAGTTCACCCGAAATACCGGTGGCGCTGACAGAGAATAAGTCAAAAATAATGCTTACGCTCCGGCCGGAGACTTCCAACTTTTTCACAGTTAATATCTGGATAAAAGGCGTTCCCTACGCCATACCCTGCCGAAAAACTGATAAAGTGGATTACATTTTCTCATTCGACCCACAGGGAAAAAAATACGGCCGTGTGCAGATAGCCGGCCAGATGAACGACTGGGCACCAAATCTTTCGCCCGACCTGCAGCTCAACGACAGCGGAAAATATGTGGCAACACTGAATCTGAGCCCTGGTACCTATCTTTATCAGATGGTGCTGGATGGCGACCAGAATCACGATGCCAACAATCCGAACAAAGTGGACAACGGCTACGGAAAATTCAACTCAATACTGCAGGTGGCCGGCAATTCCGATAAATTTCCGGTGCTCACCACCGAAAAAAGGCAGCGAGGAAGCTTCACGCTGACCACAAAAAATGAAGTGAAGAAAGTCTTTGCCTGCTGGCAAAATTATGAACTTCCGGATAATTTTGTGAAAACAGAAAATGGCAAAATTTCCATTACCATTCCGAAAGAAGCCGGAAAAATCGATCGCTCGTTTATTCGCATTTGGGCAGAAAATGAATGGGGCGTGAGTAACGATGTGCTTGTTCCTCTCGCGAAAGGAAAAGTGCTGAACAAATCATCGGAAATTAACCGCCACGACCGTCACGCACAGATTATGTACTTTATGCTCGTGGACCGATTTAAGAATGGAAATACCGCCAACGACCGCCCGATGAACCGCCCCGATGTAAATCCCAAAGTGGATTTCTTCGGCGGAGATCTTACAGGGTTGCAGCAGGTAATAAATGCAGACTATTTCAAAAAACTGGGTGTAAACACCCTCTGGATTTCTCCGCTGAACCAAAATCCCGACGAACCTTATGGATTTTATGCGCCAAAGAAAACCAAATTCTCCGGTTATCACGGCTACTGGCCGGTTTCATTCAGCAAAGTCGACAGCCGGTTTGGTTCCAATCAGGAATTGAAAGAACTGGTGACCAATGCACATGCAAAAAACATGAATATTTTGCTTGATTATGTGGCTCACCACGTTCACGAGCTGAATCCACTGTATAAAAATCATCCGGAGTATTTCACTTCGCTCTATTTGCCCGACGGCACACTGAACACCGAGCGGTGGAACGACTACCGCCTGACCACGTGGTTTGATACATTCATGCCGACGATTGATTTTGCCAATCAGCAAGTAGTGGAAATGATGACCGATTCGGCACTTTTCTGGCTCAACGAATTTAAGCTCGACGGCTTCCGCCACGATGCCTGCAAACACGTAGATTTGCCTTTCTGGCGTACGCTTACCAAAAAAATCAAGGAAAATAACAAGGGTAAAAATCTGTATCAGATTGGCGAAACTTACGGAAGTCCGGAGCTGATCAACAGTTATCTGAATACCGGCATGCTCGACGGACAGTTTGATTTCAACGTATTTGAAGATGCCAACACAAGCTTTGCAGGCGTGGGTGTACCCGATTTGCAGCGCGTAAATGCCGTGTTGCAGAGCAGCCTGAAGACTTACGGTGCGCACAACCTGATGGGTTACATTTCCGGCAATCACGACAAACCCCGCTTCATGGCCCTGGCTTCGGGCGATTTGAAATTCGGCGAGGATAGTAAGGCAGCCGGCTGGAACCGTGAAATCGGTATCACCGACAGCACTGCTTACGAAAAAATGGCTTTGATGCAGACTTTTATTTTAACCATTCCGGGAGTTCCTGTCATTTTCTACGGCGATGAAATCGGACTTACCGGCGCCAACGACCCCGACTGCCGCAGAATGATGAAATTCGAAGCTTGGAACAAGCGTGAGAAGAAACTTTTTGACAAAACAGCCACTCTTGCCAAACTACGCAATACCAATCCGGTGTTGGTTTACGGAGATTTTATAAATTTGCAGGTCACGAAAGATAGCTGGATTTTTGCCCGGAAATATTTTGATAAAACAGCCATTGTGTTGATAAACAACAGCAATGAGTCCAAAGAGATGGAAGTGGAAATCCCCTCGAATATACAAGGAAATTTCAAAGCCAGTTTCGGAAGTAAATTTACGGTGAAAGGTGGAAAATTAAAGGTAAGTTTAGAGCCGTTTAGTTCGGAGGTTTTAGCCCCCTAACCCCCTAAAGATACTATGATTAATACCAAATAAATAGCGATTTATTTTTCAAAAAAGTTTTATATCTTTGTCCCGAACAGAAAGAAGACTTCAGTCGATTCGTCGAACCGATGTCTATCTAGCGAAGCGGGGCTTGTCTCCGCTTCTTTTTATTTTGGCTCTACGAGCCAGAACAGAAAGAAGAACTTAGTCTCCTCATAACCCGATGTTTATCAATCTGTATTCCATCGGTAATTTGGGTTATATGCTTCGTTCTTTTTCCAAAGGACAAAAGTGAGGATTAATAATTTACGCATACCGGCCACAACGCCTTTGCGTTTAATGGTTGGATTACGTTCAACAATTCTTTGATAAAGTGCTTTAATTCCATCATTATGATTTGTTGCCGATAAAGCGGGCATATACAGGCATTGGCGAATGCGGGAGTTGCCCTTTTTTGATATTCTTGTTTTGCCTTTAAACAATCCGGATTGTCGTTCAGCTACGTCTAAACCGGCATAACTGACCACTTGACGGATATTGTTGAACTGTGCAAATCCGTTTGTTTCAGATAAAATAGTAACAATGGTTATCAATTGTAATCCTTTGATTGTTTCAATCTTTTTTACACGCTCGTAAAAATCGTTGTCTTCCATGGTGATACGCTTGATCTCTTGCTCAATCTCTTGAATGTTGATTTCCATGAATTTAACTTGCTTTTGCTTCATTTGAAAAACAAACTCAAGAGTGCCATGAGCATGATCTAAGGCATGAAGTTGACACTTAAGAGCAACAATGTTTTGCTTCAACGAGAGACGTTCTCTGCATAAATCTCTCAAAGATTTCATTTGAAGCATCATCGGTTCCCAAGGTTCCGGACAGCGCTCTAAGCCATAATGAGCAATCATAGAGGCATCAGCTTTATCGTTCTTTGTTTTTATATTCAAGCTTTTAGCGAAATGCTTGATTTTGTTGGCTAACACAACGGCTACTGTTTTGGTATTTGAGTACAAAAAATGTGTAAGTTCCTCGTGATAGATGCCTGTGGCTTCCATTACATAAAGTGTTTCTGAATTTTTTGTTTTTGTCAAAGCCCAACGTAGGAACTCTGTAAAGCCAACATAGGAATTCTCAAAACTGTGAGTTCCTTTAATAGAAACTTGTTCGCCAACAAGTTGTTTGACACATACATGAAAGGTGTCTTTGGAAATATCTATTCCAATGCAAGAAGAAAATTCTTTCATTACAATAATTATTTATAGAAAGAATTCTCCTTTTTTTCGCCTTTCCTCGTAAATTATATGCAGAATACAAGCTAATAACTTGTTTCTTAGATACTATTCAGGCTCTAAAAGGAGAGACGAAAGGGAGCAAAATCTTTAGGACGATATACAGTTTGCTGTTATCATGGGGCTGATGCTATTCCCAAACGTTTCTTCCTGGTTTGATTGCAAATATCGTGAATTTTATAATATCTCGATAATCAATGCAAACATACGAGGGGGA
>SAAL01000157.1 GCA_009929445.1 Bacteroidia bacterium | reverse complement strand
TTTTTTAAGCTCGTTGAATAGATGCTCATTATCGGGAATACAGTTCAACCCACGCTTCCTTGTTGGGTCGTTCCGACCACAGGAAGCCTAAGTATTAGGGGGCAGTTAAAACTTAAAGAAATTTTTTGCGTTGAAATACGAGATATTTTCTACCATTTCGCCCAGGAATTTCATTTCTGATTTGGGCAGCAATCCTTTTTCCACATCGTCGCCGATAAGATTACACAAAATACGGCGGAAATACTCGTGGCGCGGATACGATAGGAAACTGCGGCTGTCGGTAAGCATACCTACGAAACGGCTTAGCAATCCGAGATTTGAGAGTGAATTCAACTGCGCTTCCATCCCTGTTTTTTGATCCAAAAACCACCAACCCGAACCGAACTGGATTTTTCCGGCTACAGAACCGTCCTGGAAATTGCCAATCATGGTGGCAATCATATCGTTGTCGCGCGGATTTAAATTATAAATAATGGTTTTTGCCAGTTTATCATTGTTATCCAGGCTGTTAAAGAATTTACTCATCGCTTTGGCAACCGTAAAATCACCTATACTATCAAAACCGGTATCAGCGCCTAACTGCCTGAACAGGCGAGAGTTGTTGTTGCGGATGGCTCCGTAGTGAAACTGTTGCGTCCAGCCTTTTTCCCAATCCATCACAGCGCCTTCGTAAAGCATCGCCGATTTGAATTTCAGAATTTCTTCTTTGCTAAGTTCCTGATCACCATATACTTTATTGAAAATTCCGTCAATCTCAGCTTGTGTATAATCTTCGGCGTAAAACTCTTCAATTCCGTGGTCGGAAAGTTTACAACCCACACTTGCAAAGAAATCGTGACGAACGCGCAACGCCTGCAATAAATCGGCAAAATTTGAAATGGAAACGCCCGAAACTTCGCTTAATTTTTCTACATATTTCCGGTATTCAGCCGGATTTTCCACTGCCATCGCCTTGTCGGGACGCCAGGTGGGAAGCACTTTGATTTCGAAACCTTCATTTTTCAACGAAATATGGTGTTCGAGCGTATCCACAGGATCATCTGTAGTACAAACTACCTGCACGTTGAATTTTTTCATCAGTCCGCGAGCGGAAAATTCCGGCGTGCGAAGTTGCGCAGTACAAATATCATAAATCCGCTTTCCGGAAGCCGGATTGAGCAATTCATCCACCCCGAAAGCCCGTTTGAGTTCCAGGTGAGTCCAGTGGTAAAGGGGGTTTCGCATGGTGTAAGGCACTGTTTCAACCCATTTTTCGTACTTTTCCCAGTCCGAAGTTTTTTTACCTGTACAGTATTTTTCATCAATACCGTTGGTGCGCATCGCACGCCATTTGTAATGGTCACCCTCGAGCCAAATTTGCCCCAGGTTGTCGAACTTATGGTCTTTCGCAATGTATTCCGGATTCAAATGGCAGTGATAATCGATAATCGGCTGCCTCTCTGAATGATTGTGATAAAGTTCTCTGGCTGAATCACTTTGCAGTAAAAAATCGTCGTGAATGAAACTTTTCATGGTACGTTTGTTTTAAGTTCTTTACTTCAGTTTGCTGGTTTTGTGTACGTGCACAAAATTAGTCAAATAAAATGAAACTGAGAAAAAATATTTGTCACTATTATCAAATATTATAATAAAAATATCAGTATGTTTAATTAAGGGATTTAAAATCTTTTTTTTCGGATACTTTCAAATATGAGAGTCCGTTGAGTCGGATCAGTTCTTCATCCAGGGCATTCATAAAATCGGTGATATTATTTACGGGCTGCCATTCGAGTTCCCAGGTAGCCATAAAGTAGTATTCAACATA
Source organism: Bacteroidia bacterium (assembly GCA_009929445.1). Classification (GTDB taxonomy): domain Bacteria; phylum Bacteroidota; class Bacteroidia; order Bacteroidales; family Paludibacteraceae; genus UPXZ01. Next base: position 3,205 of record SAAL01000157.1, on the reverse strand, counting down.
TCCGTTTTCGGGTGTGAGCACCACTAAATGGTTCAGATCATCTTCAGTAAGCATTTTAAGCTGTTTCTTTTTATAAAAAACGGCAAGTCCCATGTTATCGTTGTTCAGGCTTTGCTTGCCAAAAGTGGCAATATAAGCCCAATCGCCGGTATTGTAATCTGATTTAAGCAATTCGGTGTCATTATTTTTGATAATTCCGGTAGTCAGGTTGCTCACGTATTTATCGGCCTGTAATTCCATGTGTGAAGCTCTGCTGCCGGCGTCAATCGAAATCAGCGATTTCAGGTTGAACTTATTTCCGCCAACATCCCAGCCGTAATAGGTTGTATTCACCTGCGAGCGTATTTTTCCATCGGTTGGAATAAAACACACAGCACTGTCGCGGTTTTCCACCCGAACAGCCTTTTGTCCGTCCCAGAAAGCAATTGAGCCAATTCCAAGCGCTTTGCCCACTTTCATATTATCCATACCCCAGTCGGCCATGTTGTGATAGCTGTCGTATCCGTCAATGCCTGTTCCCGGCAGCACAATTCCGGGCGTTTTTTTGCCGAAAACATCTATTGCATTTCGCTGATCGAGGTAAAAACGGTATCCCACTTTGTCGCTTTCCCAGCCAGGACCTTCATATTTGATGTAATATGCGTGATCACGGAAAGTGCCGGGGACCTTCATATAATTGGGTTTTACCCATGAAAAACCACCTTCATACAGGTTTCCATTGAACTGTCCGCCAATTTTGTGAGCCAGTTCGGCATAAGTGCGTTTTGGATATTCATCGGTATTCCCTTTAAGTAGTAGAAAAACGTTGGAAGAATGAGGTTTCAGGCATTTGACAGGGAAAACTGCCTGTTGATTTCCTTTTAAATCCGAAACTATTTCGAGCGGCACGGTCGATCCGTCTTTTGAAGCAACAGCGTAATTTCCGATTGAAATCGGGAGGTTTCTCACCGGAATTTCCACGACAATATCTTTCATTTCATGGTTTGAACAGTTGTTCACTGTAAAGGTTTGAGAATTTACCTGAACGAAAAAAGATAAGAGCAGAGAAGAAACAAGTATTCGACTGAATTTAAGCATATTATGATATTTATTGTTTTTTGAATGAGAAATAAAAAATTCTGTGTTTACAAACCGTTGAAAATAAAATCTTTACCAAGCACTGATTCCTTTACGTATTTATTAAGTTGTTTTTGTGTGATTGTTTTAGCCCAGGAAATTCGTTTGTTCAACAGGTTTCCGCCCTTTCCGGTATTTTTATATTCAAGAAAACGAGCCGTTTTTTCATTCGAAGATTTTCCCCAATTGTCCCAGCCTTCAGATTTGATGACGTCACTCATATCGCACTCAATAAAAGCCACATTTCCATAAGGCCGCCACGGTCTGCCGAGGTAGAACGAATCCGGATTTTCACCATTAATTTTGCATTGGTAGAAAACATAGCCGAACGGACTGTTTTGTGGGGTGGATGGTGCAGTTACGTAGCCGCTATTTTTACAGAAAATCTCACATTCTTCGAAAAAAGCCACCGAAGAACCGAAAATAAAATCGACCGTACCTTCGATGTAGCAGTTTTTGTAGTACTGCCGACTGCCGATTTTATGGGTGTAAAGCGTATCCTGAAATCCCAAGAAACGGCAATTCACAAACCGGGCTTTATCGCTTCTCACAATTACCGCAACTGCCTGTCCGACGGGTCCGGCTCCATTTTCAAATGTGATGTTTTCGGCTGAAAAATTTGCCGGCGAAATATATACGCTTGCCGAACCGGAAGTTCCGAGTTGATCACCAAATCCGGTCGGTTTCGATGCGAAATTATTGAATGAAAGAATGGTTTTGAACTTATCTTCACCCACAAGAATCAGACTGTCTTTCGTTTCAGGAATGATGATTTTTTCGCGGTAGTATCCGTTGCGGATGAAAATTCGTGTTTGCTTTTTCCGAAAATCAGGAACCGCGTTGATGGCTTGCTGAACCGAAATAAAATCGCCACTGCCGTCCTGTGCTACCACGATATCAAAGCCTTTTCTATCGAACTCACTTGCGTTTTTTTGGAAAATTTTGTTCAAAAAATTGGCCATATAATTAACCGTGGAAATATGCCATGGATGAAAATGCCAGAATGTGTGCGGACTTTTTTCAAAAGTATGAACTTCGGAATAGATATTCGACAACTCAAGCAGTTGGATTTGCTCATCCCTGCCATTATGAAAACGCGGGATGGAACTGTTGATAAAGCAAACCGGAGCTGATTTTTCATTCACCCACGACAAAGCCGATGCTTCGTGCCAGGTTTGCGATTTTTCAGAATAGGTTCCACCCAGCCACTGGGCATCCACAGGCAGTTTTGTGCCGTTATCGCGCGCTTTTTGTGCTCGTTCGATGGTTGCCTCGTCGATAAAAGCTGACAGGCCATCCATGTTAACTATCGCTTTTATTAGTCCGTTTTCATTTTTCGTTCCAATCAAATTAGCCAACTGACCACCGGCAGAACATCCTGAAACAGCAATTTTCAATTTGTCAAAGTTATATTTTTCAGCATTATCGAAAATCCATTTTACTGCGTCATTCAAATCTTCCACACCGGCCGGATAAAGCGCTTCGGGTATGAGGCGATATTCGGCGGCGACAGTTGTAAAACCTTTTCGAGCCAGGCTAACCGCCAGGGCTTTCTGCAATTCAGGCGAACCGGAATTCCATCCGCCACCGTGAATCATCAGCACTACTGGCAGTTTTTCGGAGGTTTTTGGTCTGAAAATATTTAAGGCAAGTTTTCGGGTGGCAGAAATCGATTTGTAAGGAATATTTTCGTATTGATTCAAATCATTTGCCCTTGTATCAACCATTTGAATAAATGGAAAATTCTTTCTTTCCTTTATAAAAGAACTGTAAACCGTGTAGCTTGTATCACGCGGAATGCCGTTTATCAGGATTGTCTGGGCGTTGATAAGTCCGAAGTAAAGTAGAAAAACAAAAAGGATAGGCCCCCTATCCGCGATAGCTATCGGGACCCCGAAGGGGGACTTACAAATTTGTATGTTTTTTAATTGAAACATTTAATCTGGTTACTATTTACTGGAAAAAATTATTCGTCTTAACGACTTTGCGCGAAATACTTTAATCAATTCTAAACCAATCAATTTCCATTCGTCCGCCATCGTTGTTACTGATTGGGCGGGAACAGAAAACGCCCATTTTTGCTCCAATC
>SAAL01000156.1 GCA_009929445.1 Bacteroidia bacterium | reverse complement strand
CCTGGCACCCCCTGGCCACCTCTTCGGTTGGCGGCAGCTGCCGCCAGTAGGGCTCGCCGATGAGGATGATCCCGCCGGGGCGCAAACTCCGCTGCAGCAATTCGATGGTGCCGGCCACGCCCCCGCCGATCCAGGTGGCGCCGACACAGGCGGCCACATCGACCCGCTCGTCAGCCACATAGCCGGCGGCATCGCCATGGAGGAACCTGACCTGCTCGGCCACGCCGAATTCTGCAGCCCGACGTTTCGCCTGCTCGGTGAACAACCGGCTCAGATCGACGCCGATGCCGGTAATGCCGTGATCGCGCGCCCAGGTGCACAGCATCTCCCCTGAACCGCTGCCGAGGTCGAGCACGCGGGCGCCCGCTTTCAGACGCAGCGCCGCGCCGAGCGTGGCGAGCTTTTCAGGGGTAAACGGGTTGTGGATGCAGTGGGCGCTTTCGGTGATGGTGAAGATTCGCGGGATGTCCAAGGCTGAAAATTTCCTTATGGGTGTGAATGGATTCGGGCACGGTCTAACGCTGAACTGTGCCGCCCGGCTTTTTGGGTCGGCACCAGTTTGAGGTTAAGTGCCAGTATCAACGACTTCTAAATTGTCTTCTATTGGCTTTTCATTAATTTTTGTAAAGTTTTCAAGAAACCATCTCTGCGGCATTGGAGTAGAAATATCTAATTGATATTTTTTATCAAATGCCTCAAATGACCTATTTACATATTTGGCTGACCTATAAACATAATCAGGGTCAGTGGGAGTTACCAAAAGTTCTGGAACACGGTGGTATTTATGCAGTGGGTTAGTACAGGGTGCCAAATTATACCGGCTGATGTGTTGCCACATATTATGAGCAACTCCGCTAAAAGGAGTGTAAGCAAATTTATATAATCCTTGGCAATCAGACTCATTAGCCATTTGTCTAGTATTTAATCCTGCCCAATTTCCCACATTAACTTCAGTCATGAAATCACGACGTTGTGCATTAAGCCATGATTCTCTAACATCTATTACTTTTTTCATGCGTATATCATCTTCTACGGCTTCAGTTTTCAGGTGTTCTATGTAGAGTTTTTCCTGACCTAGGCCATAAAGAATATATTTTTTGGTTCTTTCAGTTGGATCTATGAGAATCCAAGCGAGAGTGATATGAGCATCAGTCATAGCTCTTAAAATGAGTGGAGCGATATGCCCATTCCAGATTTGTGGACATTCGGCAAGCTGCATTGACAACGTGACCTGTCTTGATAGTAGTCCACCTATGGCTTCATACGTCTCAGACTTATATATTTCAATTTTCCATTTATCCCAACGTTCACGGAATCCCGCGGCTATTATAGAACAATAATCGTCCATGAACTTTAAAAGGGATTTTAATTGATCGTCTTCATTACTCATTTTCTTCCCATGGGAATTTACATGTGTCTAATTTATAACCCTGGTTCCAGAATGACTCTGACCATTTATCGGATTTATCTTCCCCCATTGGCATATATTCAGTCATAACAAAAGCCCGAACAGATGCTGCTGCCATCTTCCCTTCATCGGAGTCGAAATCAGTAATTATTTTTTCTAAATTAGGAAGTTTTATGCCTTTATTGAAGTACAGCCCGCCAGTAATGCCCCTTATGTACATTACAGAAGCTTGCATAACCATGCCAGGCTGGTCGTATTTATCAATACACTCGGATACTGTTCGTTTTAAATTGTTAAGCATTGATTCCCGACTGATAAAATATTTTGGAGGGCCAACAAACGCCATAGGAAAACCATCATACAGGCAAACTAAAGGGCTCAATGCTTCCTGGAGTTTTGATAAGTATTTGTTTTTGTCTAACTCATCTATTATTTGATCTTTTTGTGCTTTGCCTATTTTCTCATAAGAACTTGCAAGACTAAAATTCAAATGTTTTTCTGTCGTTTTTATTTCATTTAGCCTCTTAGCCATGAACTCTACAATTCCGATTCCTACACGGTATCCTTCTCTCTTATTCAAGAACCCCATCCAAATAATCTCTGGGAGGATCTGGTTGACATAGCTTACCTCAGTCATTCCAAGTTGGCACATTGGTGGTACAAATCTAGAACCAATTTTTTTATGATCTTCGAGGATGCTTTTGTTCTTATTCATTAATAGCCGTATTGATTATTTTCAGATTTTAAACAGTTAACCTGATAATCACCGGTTTATCCGGTGCATTATTTCGTTAGCTGAAGTTGCAACTTATCGTAAAATTACAACAAGAGCCAAAAACCGACATGCCCCTTTACTTGTTCAATTCTTGCGATATGAAAGCTATGTCCATGTCTCCAGGTAACGGGCTTTTGAGATGTGCAATGTCGGCGACCGCTCTAACAAGGTGTGGATGGTCTCCGTTGATTTCCTCCCAAGGGAAAAGATATCCGGTTGCTTTGCTTCCATCGTTATTCACGGTAACGACTCTAATATCGAAAACTACATCCTGATCGGGGCACATTCGTGCGACGTCTTCGCGGATGCGTTTTAGGTCTATCTCTATTGAATCGCTCAACTTGGCATAGACTCGAACAGTCAAGAATCTTGGTGGCTTTTGTCCTAAAGAGGGCATACCATGCAGATGCTCTACCTCTTCAAGTGTATGACGCAGCTGCTTCTCCTTGAGTGGATTAATCACCCAACTATTATTGACGTATCGCAACAGTGAGACGGCCAGGACGGCAATACTACGGAGCTCATCCGCGGTAATTGTGATCTCTGGGCCAATAGTACCTGACTTCGAGTTCGAAACACATAGAACACCATCAGACGTTTTGAAGTGAGGAGCATGAATGATAGTACCTCGGAGCGGTTCAAGGTGTTCGTATAGCACAATTAAGCGATCACTAAGCCAAGTTCTCGACACAAAGAAAGGTGGAAACGTAACTCCTCGCTTCAATGCTTTGATCTTTTGGACGAATCTGTAGGTCGACGAAATACCGTTACACTCGAGCACCCATTCAAGTAGCATATCGAGTAGTTTGAAGCTAGTGACGAATACTAGAGGTGCACCGGCCTCTAGGAACCTAGGGCGCCAATCCCCAATGATACAGTTTCCCCGTGCAAAGTTCCTGCACTCTGGAATCTTCGTGTTCGGCTGATAGACAATTTGATCCGGAAAGTCGTCAATAACAGGCGATCCCGTAATATCATACACTGCTTCCAGTAGCCAAGACTCATATTGGGTCCGCATCCGCAAATCTTCTATAGCTTCTCTGTTATATACGGGTATGGAACTCATAAGCGTACCTATTGTGTCCGGCTAACGCCAGCCGTAACCGGCGCATTTGTAGTGAGCGAAGCGAACGAAAAATGCGTCCGAGTTTACGGCCTTGTTATGCGAATTTGGTTGGCAATGCAATTTCATCTTCTTCCAATAATTGCAGTTTCTATGTTCTTAATCGCACCATACCTCGTTTGAAACATTGCCTTATCGGTGTTGACGTATGCATTTCTTGGGTCATCGTGTTCAGTGATGCTCAATTTCTCGAAAAGGTCTCTTAAAGACTGCGCCTCGGTGGCAAGAAGCGGAACTACTTTTGTGAATTCATCAAAAGCTGACACCTGTTGAGTTTTCTGTTTAAACTGATGCCGCTGTTTGTTGAATACGTGTGTATTAACAATGGCTTCTATGAGGCGCCGCATATTCCCAGCCATTACCTCTTTCTGAGATTTGGTCGGCTCTCCTGTCTGTGCAAGTATCGTGTCAATATTTCTCTTCAAATCATCAATGTTTTCGCTGTACTCATCAATTGCAGCGCAGTTCTCCAACACATGGACTGCCATCTTGTTGTTTAGTCTGGCTCTATTCAGGGTTGTCTGAATCTGAACAAAAAACTCCCAATTGTGCGTGAGAACAATGATCTGCGTATTTGGATGATTCTGAATATAATCACGAAGCCGATTGCAGTAGTTACCTATATAGTTGTAATCAAAACTGGATATTGGATCGTCAAAAACGATCACCTGCTGCTCACAGGTTTCTAGTTCGGCGAAGAATAAGGCGAGAGCATGGACTCTTTGCTCACCCTCACTCAAAATATCATCGATTTTTTGACCAGCAACATGATGATTTACAGTAACTGCTCCATCGCCACCGATGTCTTTTAGTTTTACACCGAAAGCACTCATATCCCTCTCTGCAAGTGCGAGATATTCAGCATTCAACCGCGCTCTGAAATCACCCACCACAAGCTCTTTGTGTGCTGTCTTTGCTGTAGATGTGATCTTGCGTAGAACTGATGTGAAATTCGGTAAATTTGAGGTCCAGAAATCAGCAATTCGTGTCCGTTGATATGCATCTTTAACTAGGTCGATGTTTTCACCGATTTTTTTTGCATAGAGAAGAGATTGGCATTCGGCAGAAACTTCCTTCAACTTTATTACAAGTTCCTCTCTGTCTCTCCCCGCCTCTGCGATTAGTTTTTCCTTATCCTCTAATGCCTTTGATAACTCTTCAGCGATTTTCCGAAGTGATGCTGCTAAATCTATGCTGTCTTGGTCAATTTCCAAGCCTACCTTGAAACGCTCTTGAATAGTCTTCCCAATTGACTTAACGGGTTCAGTTCTTTCCGAGGGCAAGACGGAGTCCTTTGCCCAACTGCTAGGTGTAGAATCAGAGATTACTTTGAGGCTCTTTTTGGCCGTTTTCAGCAAATCCTTAAGCTCAGTAATTGCTGCATCGAGTTCTCCTGTTAGAAGTGCCGAATATTGCTTGAACAACTTGAGTTCACTATCACGCAGAGCTTGCTTACACAGAGGACACTGTTCGGTTTCTGGCTCGTGGAGGTTGCAGACCTCATTTGCAGGCCGAATAAGTGCCAGCAACTTCTCTAAGGTCGCGCCTGAAGGGATAAGTGCTTTGGCGAGAAGTTCTAGTTCTTCCTCTTTCGCCTTCAGCTCCTTGGACTTAGAAACTGGATTAATTTCGATGAGCTTTTCGGATGCACTTACGACCGGATTAATTTCCCTGTGTAAGGCTTTCAACGCTGCAACCTCGCCCTT
>SAAL01000062.1 GCA_009929445.1 Bacteroidia bacterium | reverse complement strand
CCCGGAGCGTTGGATATTGCCGGTTACAACTACACGGAAAGTATGTATGACCGCGATCATAAAAAATATCCTCAACGGGTCATTTTTGGAAGTGAAAACAGGCATGAACTGAGTGCCTGGAAAGCCGCAAGAGACAAGGATTTCATTTTCGGACAATTTCTCTGGACAGGAATCGATTACTTGGGTGAATCCGGCAGCTGGCCTTCAAGAGGGTTTTATTCCGGATTACTGGATTTTGGGGGATTCATCAAACCTCGCGGTTTTTTCCGCCAGTCGTTGTGGTCTGAAAAGCCCATGGCATACCTGGGCACTTATCCAACCCCTGTAAGAGGAAGCCGGTCGCAGATGAAAGACGTCTGGTCGCAACTCGATGCTGAAAACAGCAGCAATTACGAGGAAAAAGTTCCCTCGATGGATGCCTGGCCTGTTTGGAATTATACCGACGGTCAGTTAATCCGCGTGGTTTGTTACACCAATGCTCCGAAAGCCAGGTTGCTGCTGAATGGAAAAGAAGTTGGCCAAATTCAGTCTTATAATGAAAATACCGGAATAATCTTTTGGGATATTCCTTATGAAAATGGAACGTTGTCGGTTCAGGGTTTGGATAAAAACGATAAAGAAATCAGCCATTACCAGATTAAATCGTCGAAACAACCTTATGCACTGCAAATTACTTCTGCCGACAAATCCGTTTCTAAAGATCAAGTGGCTCATGTAACGGTTCAGGTGGTTGACGAAGATGGTATTCCGGTGATGTTGTCTGATAATGAAATTACTTGCAGGATTGTGGGTGACGGCAAACTGCTGGGGCTCGAAGCAAGTAATAACGAAGATATGAGCGATTACAACGACAACAAACACCGGGTATTTCATGGCCGGATCATGGCTTATATCAAACCGGTAAAAGAGGAAGGAAATATCAGGATAAAATTTACATCACCCTGGCTTGAAAGTGCCGAAACGGAAATTCAGATAAAATAAATCCGCACGAAAATCGGAAATATACAAAGGGCTGTTTCAAAAAAAATAAAGAAACAGCCCTTTAGTTGAGATATGAATTTCTTCCACTTAGAAGTAGTTAACTTTCTTGCCTGTAATGCTTGTCAGCAGGTTGTTGGCCAGCCGGCTGGCTCCGAAGCGGAACAGTTTGTTGTTGAGCCACTGCCCGCCGAGTATTTCTTTCACCAACGTATAATGTTTCACAGCATCTTCGGTAGTCGATATGCCGCCTGCAGGTTTGTATCCAACCTTTTCTCCTGTTTTTTCGTTCCACTCCCGGATGGCCGAACACATGATGTAAGTGGCTTCGGGAGTAGCGGCTACCGGTATTTTGCCGGTGGAGGTTTTAATAAAGTCGGCACCGGCTGCCATAGCGAGCACTGAAGCCTTTTTAATGACAGAGGCTGTTTTGAGTGCGCCTGTCTCCAGTATCACTTTCAAATGAGCATCCCGACAGGCTGATTTTATTTCTGTCAGTTCTTCGTACACTTCTTCATATTTGCCTTCCAGCATTTTACCAACCGAAATTACCACGTCAATTTCGGTGGCGCCTTCCATCACACAAAGCGAGGTTTCGGCAACTTTTACTTCCAGAAAGGTTTGCGAAGCGGGAAATCCTGCCGAAACGGCTGCAATCCCAATGGGTTCGGTCAGGGTTGATTTCACAGTTGACACCATGGATGGAAACACGCAGATGGCTCCAATATTTGGAGTGTTCGGGAAATTTTCTTCAAAATCGTTCACTTTCTGAACCATTGTTCTTATTTCATCTTCCGTATCGGTTTCCTTCAGCGATGTGAGGTCGATGCAGTTGAAACACTGTTTGTAAACATCGGTTGTATTGTTTTCTTCGAAATGTTCGGAAAGTATTTTTTCCAGTTCTTTCTTTACTAGCTCATCGGTAATCAAATCGCACCCGTAAGTGCTGAAAAGTTCTTCAAATTTTGTTGCCATAAGTATATTTACAATTTACGATTTACGATTTACGATTTACGAATTGTTAACTTCTAATTTCTAATTTCTAACTTCTAACTTCAAAAGTCCCCCGGCAGGGACCTGCATGCCTCAGGTATGTTTAGGGGGCTCCAGTTTTATGTTTTCGAGGTGTCGGGTTTTATCTCTTTCGGTTTTCTTGCGGATGTTATCTTCCAGGGCTTCGGTCAGATTCACGCCGGTCTGATTAGCCATGCAAATGAGTACCCACAGTACATCAGCCATTTCATCGGCCAGGTTGTAATTCCTGTCCGATTCCTTGAACGACTGATCGCCATACGTGCGTGCCATGATGCGTGCCAGTTCACCCACTTCTTCGGTCAGAATGGCCATGTTTGTCATTTCACCGAAATAACGGACTCCGTAGGTTTTTATCCACTCGTCCACGCTTTTTTGGGCTTCTTCAAGCGTCATGTTTTTATTCGTTCAGGCGGGCTATGATGGTCTCATTGCCGGTGGTTGATTCGCCCAGTGTTACAAAAATTTCTGCATCGAGGGGTAGAAATACATCTACTCTTGAACCGAATTTGATAAATCCGATGTGTTCATTCAGGTGGCATTTGATGCCCGGATGCGCGTAAGTGACTATCCGTCGGGCAATTGCTCCGGCTATCTGACGAACCAGAATGCGGGTTTTGCCTTGTGTTTCAATTACAATGGTTGAGCGTTCGTTGTCGATACTTGCTTTCGGCGAATACGCAACACGATGATTCCCGTCGTGATGGGCCACTTTCAGTACTTTTCCGGCTACGGGATACCAGTTGGCGTGAACATTAAAAACAGACATGAAAATGGAAATCTGCATCCGTTTGTCGCCGAAATATTCGTGTTCTTCTGTTGGCTCTATTACCACTACAGTACCATCAGCCGGTGCAACTATCAGGCTCGGATCATCAATTTCGACCACGCGCCGCGGATTACGGAAAAAAAACATCACGAAAATAAAAAGGAACGCCGAACCAACAATATTTACTGCCAGAATTGGTTTGGGAAATTGCAGATAGATAATCACATTTACCGCAAGCAGGGCAAAAAGCGTAAAGGCAATAATCCATTTACCCTCTTTATGTATTTTGATGTATTTCATGATTGTATGATTTGTAACCTTTTTCAGCTTGATAATGAAATGAATATTTTAACTAACAAAAATAGTTATTTTAATCCGATACCACAAGCGGGCATCTTAATTTTTCATTTATCTCAAAAATGATTAACTTTGTGTCATATTTTAATGAAAAAAGAAAATAATATGATTCAATCACAAATGCCACTTACTTCATTGAATGCAATTTCGCCCGTGGATGGTCGCTATCATTCGAAAACAAACGTTTATGCTCCCTATTTTTCAGAATTTGCATTGATTCGTTACCGTGTATTGGTTGAAGTGGAATACTTTATCGCACTCTGCGAGCTGCCTCTGAAACAGCTGGAATCGGTTCCATCTGCTGCATTCCCGAAATTGAGAGAGATTTATGAAAATTTTTCGGAAAACGATGCTTCAAGAGTTCGGGAAATAGAGAAAGTGACCAATCACGATGTAAAAGCAGTGGAATATTTCCTGAAAGAAAAATTTGATCAGCTGAATTTGAATGACAATAAGGAATTTATCCATTTTGGTCTCACTTCGCAGGATATAAACAATACTGCTGTGCCGCTATCCATCAAAAAAGCACTCGAAGAAGTTTACCTGCCCGAAATGGAACTCATAGTGAAAGAGCTAAGCTACAAAGCCGATGAATGGCGCGATGTGTCGATGCTCGCCAAAACACACGGCCAGCCGGCATCGCCAACGCGGCTCGGAAAAGAAATAATGGTGTATGTGAGCAGACTGAATCAGCAGCTCGAACTACTTAAATCGGTGCCTCAAACGGCCAAATTCGGAGGTGCTACCGGCAATTTCAACGCCCATCATGTGGCTTATCCGGCTATCGACTGGCGGGCGTTTGGCAATAAATTCGTGGAAGAAAAACTCGGTCTCCGGCGCGAACCGTGGACAACCCAGATTTCCAACTACGATAACCTGGCGGCTCTTTTTGATGCATTAAAACGGATTAACACCATTCTGATTGACTTCAGCCGCGATATCTGGATGTACGTTTCCATGGAGTATTTCAAACAAAAAATCAAACCCGGAGAGGTGGGCTCGTCGGCAATGCCTCATAAAGTGAATCCGATTGACTTTGAGAATGCCGAAGGAAATCTTGGTGTGGCAAATGCCATTTTCGGCTTTCTGGCAGAAAAACTGCCCGTATCGCGCCTGCAGCGCGACCTCACTGACAGCACTGTGCTGCGCAACGCGGGAGTACCGATGGCTCATACCATCATTGCCACCCAAAGCCTGCTGAAAGGATTGGATAAATTGTTGCTCAACGAAACTGCCGTTTATAAAGAGCTGGACAATACCTGGGCGGTGGTGGCTGAAGGGATTCAAACCATACTCCGACGCGAGAAATACCCCGAACCCTACGAAGCACTTAAAGCACTGACCCGTACCAACGAGGGCATCAACGAACGTACAATCCGTGATTTTATCGAAACACTCCGGGTAAGTGAAAATATAAAAGATGAGTTGAAGCGGATTACACCCAGAAATTACACGGGAATCTGATACCGATTTTTGTAATTTGTTTGAAAATGTTTTTTTCGTTAATTCTCCCTGTATCGGGAATAATGTGACTTTATGTTTGATTTTTTAAAACTGATCAGGCGATTCATTCCGCCTTACAAGAAATATGTTTTTCTGAGCTTGCTGTCCAATCTCCTTTCCACAGTGTTCAGCCTCTTTTCTTTTGCGGCAATTATTCCCATTCTTCAAATACTGTTCGGGGTGACCACCTCCAAAGCCGTTTATCAGCCCTGGGCCTGGGGCGACGGACTCGAAAATGTGTACAAAGCGCTCAAAAACAATTTATCATACTGGATTGAGACTACCATCGTTCAGCAGGGACCAACCAAAGCCCTGATTTACATCGGATTATTTCTTATTGTTATGACGTTCCTGAAAGTGGGAACCTCGTATATGGGATCTTATTTCGTAATCCCTATCCGAACGGGTGTGCTGCGCGATTTGCGAAATAAAATGTACGCCAAAATAATTACGCTGCCTATTGGATTTTTCTCCGACGAACGGAAAGGTGATATCATGTCGCGCATGACAAACGATGTGGTAGAGGTGGAAGCATCCATCATCAGTTCGCTGGATATGGTGCTGAAAAATCCGCTGATGATATTGATTTACCTCGTTGTGATGTTTGTAATGAGTTGGAAACTCACGCTGTTTGTACTGATTTTGCTACCGGTGAGCGTGTGGATAATAGGTATCATCGGCAGGTCGCTGCGTAAGCGCTCGCAGCTGGGGCAGGAGCAAACCGGTGAAATGCTGTCGCAGATTGACGAAACACTCAACGGACTGCGTGTGGTGAAAGCTTTCAATGCCGAGAATATTCTGACCGAACGATTCACCCGCCTGAATGCCAAAATCAGGAAAACATTTCACCGGATTCACCGCAAATACAACCTGGCCTCTCCGGTTAGCGAACTCTTTGGAACCATTGTAATTGCTATTTTGCTATGGTTTGGCGGATATCTTATCCTGAGTGAAAACAGTCCGATCGGAGCAGCCGAATTTATCTATTATCTCGTTGTTTTCTATCTGATTGTTCCGCCTGCCAAAGAACTTTCTAAAGCCTCGTACAGTATACGCAAGGGAATGGCTTCGATGGAACGGATTGATAAAATACTGCAGGAGGAGAACAATATCCCCGATCCCGTAAATCCGCAAACTTTACCCGGAAAGATTGAAAAAATTGAATACCGCAATGTCAGTTTCAGGTATCAGACCGATTGGGTACTTCGTAACGTGGATTTGGTTATCCCTGTCGGAAAAACAGTTGCACTTGTCGGTCAGTCGGGTTCGGGAAAATCCACACTGGTAGATTTACTGCCCCGATTTTACGATCCGGATGAAGGTGAGATTTTGTTTAATGAAATCGATATCCGAAATTTTACAAAATACGATCTGAGGGAACTCATGGGTAATGTAAATCAGGAAGCCATTCTTTTTAACGATACATTTTTCAATAATATAGCATTCGGTATGGAAGGAGCAACAACCGAACAGGTGATACAGGCTGCCAGAATAGCCAATGCGCACGATTTCATCATGGCTACCGAGAATGGCTACGATACCACTATCGGGGACAGGGGAGGCAAACTCTCCGGAGGTCAGCGTCAGCGGATAAGCATTGCCAGAGCTGTGCTGAAAAATCCGCCCATCCTCATCCTGGATGAAGCTACCTCGGCGCTCGATACCGAGTCGGAACACATGGTGCAGGAAGCACTGGACAACCTGATGAAAAACCGGACAACACTGGTGGTAGCTCACCGCCTCTCAACCATCAAACGGGCCGATCTCATTTGTGTAATCCACGAAGGGAAAATAGTGGAACGCGGCAAGCACGACGAGCTGATTGCACTCGACCGTCATTACAAACGGCTGGTGGATATGCAGTCGTTTTAGTACGGAAGATTCCGGTAAGTGATGATGTATTTTTTTTCTTTCAGGCTGGCGCTTATTTTCCGGCCTTTTTTCCACTCGCGGTAAGCATCGAAATTCAGTTTCAAATCGTCCGGTACTATCATCACCCGGTCGTATTCCTCCATGATGAATTCGGGTAAAAATCCCGCATTACTGATTGCATTCAGATCTTCGAAAAAACGGTCGGGTTTCTGATTTCCGGTAATCATTTTCTTACCCTGAATTCTCAGGTATTCTTTTGCCGATTCCAGGTGCATGGCCAGATAAATATCCGGAAAACCCGAGTAACGTTCTTTGCTGCTTACATTACGGGTTGCCCAGTCCAATTTTTTGAAGGCAGAGTTCACCATTGCCGAGCTGGTTTCAGCATCTTTCATCGAATCACCGATAAAACCCACATTCGACTTCAGATTCAGCGGACTCAAAGCTGTTAAGGCCGCCGGATTGAATCGGCGGGTTAAACTTTCGTCGAGCCGGGCACGCTGAGTGGAATCCATGTTGTTGGTTTTCAATTTTAAACCAAGCAGCCAAACACCACATTCGAATATTGTAAGCTGTGAAACGGAACCGGCTATTTGGTTGGTGAAGCATCCCTGTACCCCGTTGCAAATGTAATTACGTCCCACGTACTTAATTGGATCAGGTGTTGGCAGCGAGTCGGATTTTTCTTCTCCGGATAGTTTTTTGATTTCTTTCAGGTACTCGTTTCTCAATCGTCCTTCGGTGCCCTCATTGGTTGGTGTAAGACTGATTGTAAAGGATGATTTGCCTTTCGGAGCAACGTAGATTACTGAAATTTTGCCCGGGTTTCCGGGGAATTCAATGATTTGCTGACGCTCAAATTCGCCCATTCTGAATGGAAAAACAGTACGACTTTCGGTGTGGAAATAATTGGACGACGGGTTTGCAGCCACTTTATTCAGGTCGGCGTAGGTTGTTCTGCCATCGTCTGACGACAGTAAATCCGAGATTGCGTTGCTTTCAGAGATTGTTTTCACGTGGTGGTATTCAGATGAAAACGAATTGGCAGTTTCAGAATTATCAGATCCGGTTTCTTTGATCTCCGATATGGTTCCTGAAGCAGTAGCTTTTCTGTCAGGTTGCATCAGTACGCTCACCTGAGCATTCAGTGAGTACGACAGAATAGTAAAAACCATGAATATATGTCTCCAGATTCCGGATTTCATTTTTTATTAAAAATTAAGTGCAACTTGCAAGTTCAACGGTTTACCCGTTTTTTTTTTATACTTTGAAGTCTTGATTTTTTAGTATCTTTTTTCACCAATAATCATACCAGCGATATATTTCAGCCAAAAAAAAACAAATAGAGTTGTTTTTTTTCTCGATTGTATATCTGACGGAACACCACAATGAATAAAGCGTTTGATGAAATACAATTATGAGAAATAGTATATCTTGCAGAATATCAATTGCTGTTTCAGGTTTCAAGTAACTTGCCGATGTGAAAAACCTGATATTTCAATGAATTAACCGAAAAAAAAAGGAAAAACGCCTGCAAAAATAAAACTAAAAAACGAGTTGGACAAACACGAAATGCCCGGCAAGGCTGAAGTTAGTTAAAAGTTCATTTACGCTTATGTATGCAATGGAAATATTTCTGAAATAAATTGTGTATTTTTGTTCCCTTGCAGTTTGTGTGAAACTGACAAATTAATACCCGGTCAACAACTAAAAAAACAAGGAATATGAAAAAGGTAATATTTTTAATCGTGCTGTCAATCAGCGTACTGAATGCATACGCACAGCAGTTGAATTCCCCCGACGGGAATTTTCAGTTGAATTTCTCACTGAGTAATGCCGGTGAGCCTGTATATCAGCTTTCTTACAAAGGAAAAGAGGTGATTAAACCTTCCAGACTTGGTTTGAAATTAAAAAATACAACCTGGTTGACTTCCGGATTTACTTTAAAGGAAAATAAATTAAGTTCGGTGAACGAAACCTGGAAACCGGTATGGGGAGAAGTGAGTCAAATCAGCAATCATTACAACGAAATGCTTGTAACGCTCGAACAGACCATACAAAACAGATTTATGAAAATCCGTTTTCGTCTGTTCAACGACGGGCTGGGTTTTCGTTATGAGTTCGACCGGCAGCCTGAACTGAGCTATTTTCAGGTTCAGGATGAGTGTACCGAATTTGCCCTGACGGGCGATCATAAGACATTCTGGATACCCGGCGACTACGATACCAACGAATATTTTTACACTACCACCAAGCTGTCGGAAATCGATGCTGAAAAGGTGGATGGCACCGGCATCGGTACTCACGGATTTTTTGCAAAAAATGCTGTGCAGTCGCCACTGATGATGAAAACAACTGAAGGGCTTTATATTAATATTTTCGAAGCGGCATTGCTGGATTATTCGGCCATGCATCTGATGGTGGATCAGAAAAACTTCGTTTTGACAGCACAACTTGCCCCCGATGCTACCGGTACGAAAGTGTACATGCAGACACCGCATAATTCTCCCTGGCGAACTGTGATTGTGAGCGATAAAGCAGCTGATATCCTGGCTTCCAAAACAATACTCAACCTGAACGAACCTTGCAAAATTGGAAATACCGATTTCATTAAACCTCAGAAATTCGTTGGTATCTGGTGGGGTATGCATGTACCCGATCATTGGTCCTGGAACTATTCGGATACTCCAAATCTGAAACTTAAAAACACCGATTGGAATGCACTTAAACCCTATGGACGCCATGGTGCCACTACCGAAAATGTGAAACGTTATATCGATTTTGCAGCAGCTAACGGCATTGAAGGGGTGTTGGTTGAAGGATGGAATATCGGATGGGAAGACTGGGCCGGAAACTGGAAGGAGGAGGTTTTTGATTTCGTGACACCTTATCCCGATTTTGATGTGAAAGGATTACAGGCTTATGCTGCCGGAAAGGGGGTGAAATTGATTATGCATCACGAAACATCCGCTTCGGTCACCAACTACGAAAGACGCATTGATAAAGCCATTGAATTTATGAAAGAAAACGGCTACGATGCCGTGAAAACCGGTTATGTGGGCTGGATTATTCCGCGAGGAGAAAAACACGACGGTCAGTGGATGGTTAATCACTATCAGCGTGTGATAGAAAAAATGGCTGCCAACCGGATAATGATTGATCAGCATGAGCCGGTTCGTCCGACTGGTCAGCACCGCACTTATCCCAATCTGATGGCTTGTGAAGCTGCCCGCGGCAACGAGTTCAATGCATGGAGTGCCGGAAATCCGCCTGAACATGAAACCATTCTGCCTTTTACCCGTCTGATGGGAGGTCCTATGGATTACACACCCGGCATTTTCGAAATAAAAATGGATTATTACAAACCCGGAAATACATGTCAGGTACATACCACACTGGCCAAACAGCTGGCACTTTATGTCACCATGTACAGTCCGTTGCAGATGGCTGCCGATTTGATTGAAAACTATGAAAAGAGAATGGATGCATTTCAGTTTATCAAAGATGTAGCCGTCGACTGGGATGATACCAGGTATCTGGAAGCTGAGCCGGGCGATTATATCACCATTGCCCGCAAGGCAAAAGGAACCGGTGACTGGTTTATAGGTGCCATTACCGATGAAAATTCACGCGTTGCAAATATTGACTTCAGCTACCTGGAACCAAAAACATGGTACGTGGCAACTATTTATGGTGATGCGCCTGCTGCTCATTGGAAAGACAATCCGATGGCTTACGAAATCCGAAAAGTGTTGGTTCAGAATACCTCAAGGCTCAATCAGAAGCTTGCAGCCGGTGGGGGAG
This sequence comes from Bacteroidia bacterium, assembly GCA_009929445.1. Lineage (GTDB taxonomy): Bacteria > Bacteroidota > Bacteroidia > Bacteroidales > Paludibacteraceae > UPXZ01. The sequence continues at coordinate 14,237 of SAAL01000062.1, read as the reverse complement.
TGGCTATCAGTGTGAAGAAAGCCGGAAAAGCAGAAATGAAGGGTTTGAAGAAGTTAAAATAAGCAACTTGTCGCAGTAAAATTCATAAATCAACCTGTCAGGATTCGTGTATATCCGGAAATGCCTTAAAACAGATTAAAAAAAACCGTTTCAATCAACGTTACTAAACATCAGCTTTAACCGGCATTCAAAAAAAAAGCAGAACGTGAAGATTGCATATTTATCGTTCTTTTTTCTCTGTTGGTCGGGAGATGTAATACGTTCGTCGGATTTTGCTTTTTATTCTTCAGATTCCGGAATACATTTGCGAAGTAAATTAAAAAATACTGAGTTATGGAAAATGAAATTAAAAAATCAAACATGTCATTGTTTGAAAAAGGTGTCGGTTTTGGACTGATACTTGTACTGGCAGGATCATTGCTGCTTGCATTTAACTTTGGTGCATTGCCTCATGAATTAAAAAGGGTGGTGTTCTCGTGGCAGATGCTGCTGATAGCAATCGGAACGTTTAACCTGTTTAAACGCCAGTTTACATCGGGAGTTATCCTTATTCTTGTTGGAACATTTTTTATCATTCCGCGCATTGTTCGGCAGTTTCCGGATGCTTTTCCGGGTTTCGATGGAAATTTTACCGCCGTTTACTGGCCTTTATTGCTGATTGTTGCGGGAGCTTTCCTTATTCTTAGCCGTTATTTTGCCCCTTTGGGGTGGGGAAGTGAATTCAGACACGGCGATGCTCATAATTATCAGAAATATACCGGAAAGTCTGTTTACTCGCATCACAAAGGAGGCTTTGAGAAAAACAGCATTTTTGGCTCAGGTCAGCATATAGTGCTCGATCCGGAGTTTAAGGGAGGTGAAGTAAATGCCATTTTTGGTGGTGTAACACTTGATTTGCGCAAAACAAATTTGCCCGAAGGCATCAGTTTTCTGGAAATCAATGCAGTATTTGGCGGTGTAACGCTCTATGTGCCCGCCAACTGGCTGGTGGAAATGAGTATGGACTCCGTTTTTGGCGGTTTCGAAGACAAACGGATGTACAGCGAGGAAATAGATACAACCCGGAAACTTGTGGTTAAAGGGTCTTGTATTTTTGGCGGAGGCGAATTAAGAAATTAATATTCGGAGCACTCACATCATTCAACGATAAACTCAGAAATGTTGTCAGTATTCAATAATAAGTTGAAAGCAGTGAACTACATATTGCTGTGGTTGGTGTATGGTGTGGCTCATTTTTATGTTTTCTCAAAGTTTACATCGTTTGAAGTTAAGATATTACTTGCTGATTCGGTAATTTATACATTTTTATACGCAGTTACAGGTGTATTGCTGATGTTCGTTCTGAAATATGCCCGACTGGGTAATTTGAATGTTTTTCAGCGTAACCTGAACTATTTCGGGCTGTGTGTTATTGTCATCACGATTGAAGTGGGTCTAAGCTATCTTCTTGTTTCGGCAATTTCCGAAAATCAGGCTGACGCAATGCTGTATAAGCTTGTTCCCCTGCGAATTTTTACTTCGCTGCTTATTTTTTGCCTGGTAATTTCTTCGTACAGGTTAAAATTGCCGGATGCTGTCGATGAGTTACCGGACGAAATCAATTTACCGGAAACCGAAGAGTTCACCGCGAACGAAATAATCCCGGATACCAGAGAATATATTGATAGGATAGCTGTAAAAACCGGACAGAATATTCATGTGATTCCCGTTCATGAGATTTATTGCATGAAGGCAGAAAGTGATTATGTTCATATTTTCACCGAAAAGGGGAAATATCTCAAGGAACAAACCATGAAGTTTTTCGAGGAAAATCTGCTTCCATCCAGGTTTGTAAGGGTACACCGCTCGTATATTGTGAATGTAGATGCCATTTCGCGCGTTGAACTTTACGAGAAACAAACACAGCTGCTCACGCTGAAAAACGGTATGCAGATACGTATGAGCCAGGCTGGATACAAATTGCTGAAAAGTATTCTGAAACTTTGAGAGTCAGATTTGGCCGTTTAAAAGTGAAAGGATAAGTTTTGAGGAAATAAACTGCGTATCGTGCTTTTATTGAGCGATATAGTACATATTCTGAAGGAAAGAGTCAATCTATGTGATTATGTACATTATTATTAAAATAATTTGTACCGGTATTTGTCCCCCAGAAAAGGAAAAACCGCAACACAGAATACTGTATTGCGGTTTTTTGTTGTCTCACCAGGACACCTTTATATTTTGCTTTATCTGTTCGAACTGTTCAAATAAAAATTAAATTATTAACTGTATATCAATTATTTATTATATCAGAATAATAAAGATTAACCAAATAAGATAAAGTTAAATTAAATTAAATTCTTACCAAAATTCTTACCTTTTCAAGATTATTCTTACCAAAATTCTTACCTTTGTTTTAGTGTTTAACCAATTAAATTTATTCAATTCATTATGGCAAAAATTAGCTTTTATTTGGTAGATAAAAAAGCAAATGAATCAAAACTATTTTGCTTTATAAATTATGGTTTGTTTAGTGTCGAAAATGGAGAAAAAAAATATCTTCCATTGAAATACACAACTAACATTAAGGTTATTCCGAGCTTATGGAATAATAAAACAAACAGAGTTATCGAAAGCATTAAGTGGGCAAATCCTGAAACTTACTCAATCAGTAAGTTTGCAGTTGAGGAATCAGCAAGAGAGAGATTCAACAAAATAAATAAAGACCTTGCGTTGTTTGAACTGGAAACAAAAGGGATAATTGACAGACTTACAATAAACAATCAATTACCCAGGCACGAGCAAGTAAAAAAGGAATTGGACCGTTTATACAATCCTATTAAGTTAGTTGATAGTTTGGAAACTGTAAACTTTCAACTGTTTAACCTTGTTCAATTCATTGAACATATTGTAAAAACTTCAGCAGGTCTAAAGACCTCAACAATTAAGAGTTATAACGTAGTTAAGAAGAACATTCAGGACTATCAAAAGAAATACAAAGGAACTATCACACCGCAAAACGCCGATATTGATTTTTACAATTCCTTTGTTAAATACCTTACCGGATTAGGATTGGCACAAAACACAATCGGGACCAGGATAAAAATCATTAAGACCGTTCTAAACTTTGCAAGTGATAAAATATCAAATGTTTGTCAGGACTACCAAAAAAAATCATTCTCAAAACCAAGTGAGGAAACCGAAAACGTTTATTTGAATGAAACAGAACTAACCGCAATTTTCAACCTCACAGACCTACCAAAATATTTAGAAAGTGTACGAGATATGTTTTTGATTGGCTGTTATACCGGCTTAAGATATTCAGACCTTACAAGATTGACTAAAGAGAATATTACTTCAGACAATACGATAAAAATCAAAACTCAAAAGACTGAAAAAATAGTTGATATTCCAATTCACACAAAAGTAAGGCAGATATTTGAGAAATATAATTACATACTTCCAAAATCAATCAGCAATCAGAAATACAATGAATACATTAAAATTGTTGCGGAACGGGCTGGAATCAAAGAACCAATAACAAAACAATATCGTAAAAACGGAATGTTAGCAAACCTAACAGAATCAAAATACAATTTAGTAACGAGCCACACCGCCCGCCGATCCTTTGCAACCAATGCATTTTTGGCAGATGTTCCGGCTCTTGCAATAATGCAAATTACCGGACATAAAACAGAGAGTGCGTTTATGAAGTACATTAAAATGAGTGCAAAGGATAACGCAATGAAATTGCAATCACACAAGTTTTTTAACCCCTTAACCATAGCAAGATGAAACCAATTAGAAATATATCAGAATTAAGCGTTTCGGAACTTTTAACGGAGTTTTCGAATAATGACAATGAGTTGTTTTTGTCTGAATTGGATTTGAGAAACCACATAAGGAAAAACACCAATAATTTTGAACCGGCGTTGCTTACTGTTTTACATAGGGATATTTCAGAGTTTATTTTTACCAATCCTATAAGCGATAAAAGTTTACTACAAGATTATATTTTTGAATTAGATTGTTTGTTGCTGAATATTGCTAACGAAAATAATTTGAGTGTTGATTTGAAGAACGGAAACGGGGTGCAATTTTTATCATTTGAGAAACAAGCCCATATTTTTCCGGTTGAACTGCAAACAGTTGAAGCAAAACAAGTGATAGCAAAAGCAGTTGAATTGAACCTTTGTAGTGTTGATAACGGGGTTTATTCGTGGGGAGAAACAAAAGCCTTACTTGCTTACTTTGCAGACCGAGCAAGCGAGTATTTGCAGTTAGGAAAAGGTATTTATGACGATAAAATAAAAATTTCGTGGAAACCATTTGAAATGCTTTTTAGAATTAAAGGGCTTGCTCAAACAAAAAAAGACTATCAAAGAACGGGAAACACTCCAATTGGATTCGATATTGTGGAAAAGATTTTTGATTAAACAAACACGAGATTTTGAAAACCCCTATATGTGTAACATATGGGGGTTTTTCTTTTCTGTCATTTCCGATATTTGCATTGTGATTCACAACAACGGCAAGCGCAAGCCAATTACAAACATTAAAAATCACATTCATAATGGAAAAAGAAATTTTATTGAAGCTCGAGAGAATAGAGCAAAACACGCTACTTGCAGCAAAACAAGTACTAACTTTTGACGATGTGGCAATATTGACCGGATTGTCAAAAAGCACCCTGTACAAACTAACCTCACAAGGCAAAATACCTCACTATAAACCAAGTGGTAAAATGGTTTATTTTGACCGTAAAGAACTTGAAAAATGGTTGAGGCAAAACAGGAATACTACAACTAACCCAATTAACAAATAATGTTATGACTACCGAAATTCTATTAAACGGAATTAGTTTTGATGACTTCCAAAGTACGATTCAAGCAATAGTTTCTAACGAAGTACAAAAGGCGGTTGAACAATTAACGCCCAAAGAACCCACCGACAACAAACCGGAATTACTAACCCGAAAGCAAACAGCCGAGATTTTGGGCGTTTCCCTTGTTACCTTGCACGATTGGACTAAAAACGGAGTATTGCCCGCCAAAAGAATTGGAAGCCGTATAAGGTACGAAAAACAAGCCGTTTACGATTCTCTGAAAGATATAAAAACAATCAAATATCGGAGGGCTTAACCATGAAAAGAGAGTGTTTAACCATACCGACCCAATTGATCGAGATTTATAATCAATTGAATTATTCCTCAAAGAAAATTCTATCAGCATTGCTAACCGGTAAAAAATTCACAATAGTTGAACTTACCATATTAACCGAGGTTCCGAGCGTAACTTCAGCAATCCGGTACATTCGTGAAGCTGGTATTCCGGTTGCGGATTATTGGGTTTATACTGAATTCAGCAGACATAAAGTTTATTTCATACACAATGCAGGGAAATGAAGCAAGTCAAACGATACAGCAAACCGCAAAGCATTAAACAGCTTGAAAGTGAATTGATGAAGCTTAAACGCTTGAAATATCCCAGTATTCCGGCGGAGTGTCTTGCACCAATAACCCATACCGACAAAACCGCAAACGGACTGACTAAAGCAATTATAGCTTTTATTCAGTTGAACGGCGGGCAATCCGAGCGTATTAATACAATGGGCAGACCTATTGACAGACGAAAGGTCTATACTGACACCGTAGGCTTAACCAGGACAATCGGAAGCGTTGAATGGATACCAGGCACCGGAACCAAAGGAAGTGCCGACATATCGGCTACAATCAAGGGAAAAAGCGTAAAGATTGAAGTTAAGAGCGGAGCCGACCGGCAGAGCGAAGCCCAACGGAAATATCAGCAAGATATTGAGCAAGCCGGAGGGCTGTACTTCATTGCAAAAGATTTTACTTCATTCGTGGAGTGGTACAAATTAAAATTCTGATTATATGGAAATTAAAAAACATTTGATTGAGGCTTACGGAATGAAGCCGGTTAAATACACAAAGTATAATGAAGTGTATGAGTGTAAGGACTATGTAATGATAGTCAATAAGATTACACACCAAATAAAAATTAAGCTTAAGGTGTGATTTTAAGGTATTTCAAAATTTATTAGAGTGTCAAAATGGAAGAATTACAAAAAAGATATTTTCAATTTCCTTTATTCTTGTTGAGAAGCTTATTTGTTGATAAAGCAAAATGTTTTAATGATATATTAAGCTATGGGGTTTTTGTATTTGCAAAGAATAATGAGCTTGATGAAAATGAGATATCTGAATATTTCGGTATTGAGGGAAATTATTCAAGAGCTTACGAAAAGGGCAAAGCAATTGCAGAGCAAATCCCAGTTAAAGAACCTATTCCAATGATTGATAAAGACAAATTGTTTGAATATCAGAACAATGAAAAATCTGAATTCGAACTCTTGAAATTTGCCGTAACAATCGGAATGAAAAGTATTTTAGGAACCAAACCTTATTGCAAGACCACAAAAGAAATGATTTTTTGCAGGGCGTTTGGGTTTAAGAATATGCATGAACTTGAGGAAAGCACCCCTAAACTTTTTGTTAAGTACTTCAATCGCTGGCAAACAGATAAAATACTGAATGAGATTGAGATTGAGAACTGGAACTTATTCCGGTACAGCTCAAAGAATATGCGGGGTATTTACATTGCAAAGAAACGAAAAATTTCACTTGAAAAACTTATTGAAATGGTAGAAGAAAAAAACAAAAAACGCAAAATCGAAGAGTTGAAAAATGAAAAAATCAGACTTCGAGAGCTGGCACTTGAAAGGCTAAACACAACCACGAAGCGACCACGTAGCGACCACGAAGCGACAACGGAGCAACACCTTAAATAAGATATTGATAAATGTATTTATTCATGTATTTATAGAGGTACACAATGCATTTTTTTCAAAAAAAAATGTCCCTCTCTCTCTCTCTTTAAAAATTGAATTTTCAATTTAAAATCAAAAGAAAAAAAGATAAAAAACCAGGGGGGCGGGGCTGGCGAAATTTCGGTAAACGATTATACTGTAAACACTTATTATACTCATGGGGGCAAAAATACAGAACTGGAAGCCGGTTAACTGGAAGCCGGTTAACTGGAAGCCGGCGAAGTGGGGCAAGGTTCCCGACTGGAAGCCGGTTAAATGGAATGAGGATTATCCTAAATTCAAACTTATGAAGTGGGGAAATCCGAACAGATTTGGCGAAGAACCCGCAAAAATCAACAATATATCAACAATTTCTAACATAAAAACTAAAAAAAATGCGAACAAAACAGACAGAGCGCCGTATTAAATTGCGGTTAGATTTTTACAAAAAAGGTATAATTGAGGATAGCTTAAACCGAGTTATCGAAGTGGCAAACGAAAAGGTTATTCCTTTGATGAAAGAACTGAATTTTGATGTTTCTTCAGTAGAAAAAATACTTCGTTATACCTCAAATTCAGACCTATTGAAAAATGACTATGTAGTTAAAGAACTTGAGTTGTCCGGTGTTGAAAATGATTTTCTTCAGGGGATCGTGAAGCGTGAATTTGAGGGGAAATTTGAAGAACTGTTTCTTTTGTATCCTTACGATGACAAAGAAACGGAATACAACGAACTCTTGAAAATGGGAAAAGACGGAAATTTGTTCTATAAACAACAAGATGTTATCGACACCGCAACCGTTTACGTTGAGGGTGCAGAAGTTGAAGCGTACGACCGACACCAGGAAGCAGTGAACGCAATGAACGAGTTTTTTAAGGGTAAAGCCCCGGCAAGTTTGAACAACTATTTTATTTCTGAAAATGGAGTGATTAAAGCCGGTACGCTGGTAGGGTACACTAACTACAAATAAACATCAGACTATGGAAACGCCAAAAAACAAACTGGAAGAAGCCAAAAAACAAGCCTTTGAAGAACGGATTAAACAGAACCAAACGGAACGAAAGGCAGTTGCCGGACTTGAAAATATTCCAGAGCCGGAAGCCGTTTTAGGGTTAAAGAAAAATAAAAAGTGATTACGTGATAATCACAACAGCCGGTAAAACTACCGGTTTTTTTGTAATTTTGTGAAAAATACTTTGTTATGAAAACTCAATTCAAATACTACCAAGGCGAAAAAGAATGCCCGCCGGAATTCCTAAACAAAACAAGTAGGAAGTTTTGGTACGGCGAATCTATGTTCGAAAACACAAAACAGCCTCTTGATGTTTGGGTTGATAATGCTAAAGCTGTTTTAGTGAAATTAGAGAAAGTTGATAAAGTCAAATTTGACCAGGCAAGTAAATACACTATTGAGCAATTTGCCGTTATCCTATATATTGAGGAACTGTTTACGAAATGGAACCCATACGATAATATGAAATGGATTTTTGAGTATTAGAAACACCTTATAAAAGCGAACGGCGGGAACCACCCCGCCGATCTTTGTGTTTAACCAACCAACGGCAATAAAACGCTGGAAAGTTTTACAAAGATAGTATTAAGTTTTTGAGTAAAAAAAGGAACAAAAAAAATCTATTCTTACTAAAATTCTTACCATTTAAAAAACAAAAACAGCATAACAAATTGTATTTCAATTAATTATGCTGTTTCTTTTGTTGTCTCACCAGGATTCGAACCTAGACAGGCAGAACCAAAAACTGCAGTGCTACCATTACACCATGAGACAATCATTATGATGCTTTTTCCTGAAAAGCGGGGCAAAGATACAATACTTTTTTTTATCGGCAAAATAATACGCCTATTTTCCCCAAAAACCGCCTGATTTACCCGGCAATGAGTAAAAAGTAGTTTTTCTTTCCTTTCTGCACCAGCAAGTATTTATTATTCAATAAATCCGATTTGGTAATCAGATAATCCTGATCCGTCATTTTTTCTTTGTTGATGCTCACGCCGCCGCTTTGAACCATTTTTCGCAGTTCGCCTTTCGAGGGGAAAACGGAAGCTTTTTCGGTGAAGAGTTCGATGGCTTTTACTCCTGTTTCGAGTTCGCTGAGTGTAATATTGAACTGCGGTACTCCTTCAAAAACAGCTAACAGTGTCTCCTCGTCCAAACGTTTCAACACATCTGACGTTGCGTTGCCAAACAGGATTTCCGATGCTTCCACTGCTGCATCATAATCTTTGCGGGAGTGTACAAGTACTGTAACCTCTTCTGCCAGACGTTTCTGCAATAGTCGCAGGTGTGGCGTTTCGCGGTGTTGGTCTATCAGAGTTCCGATTTCATCTTTGCTGATTGCCGTGAAAATTTTGATGTATTTTTCGGCGTCGGCATCGCTTACGTTAAGCCAGAACTGGTAGAATTTATAGGGTGACGTATATCTGCGGTCGAGCCACACGTTTCCGCTTTCCGTTTTGCCGAATTTTCCGCCGTCGGCTTTGGTTATCAGCGGACAAACCAGTGCAAATGCCTCTCCTCCGGTTTTGCGGCGGATAAGTTCAGTTCCTGTTGTGATGTTGCCCCACTGATCCGAACCGCCCATTTGCAGCTTGCAGTTTTTGGTCTGGTACAGGTGCAGAAAATCGTATCCCTGTAGCAGCTGGTAAGAAAATTCGGTAAACGACATGCCTTCGCTCGATTCGCTGCTCAGCCTTTTCTTTACGGAGTCTTTGGCCATCATGTAGTTTACAGTGATGTGTTTGCCAATATCACGAATGAAATTCAGGAACGAATAATCTTTCATCCAGTCGTAATTATTCACCAGTTCGGCAGCGTTCGGTTGATTGCTTTCGAAATCGAGAAATTTGGCCAGTTGTGCTTTGATGCACTCCTGGTTGTGACGCAGTGTTTCTTCATCGAGCAGGTTTCGTTCGGCCGATTTCATGGATGGGTCACCTATCATTCCGGTGGCACCTCCAACCAGAGCCACGGGTTTGTGGCCTGCCCGCTGAAAATGCCGGAGCATCATCACACTTACCAAATGCCCTATATGCAGCGAATCTGCCGTGGGGTCGATACCTACGTAAGCAGTGGTCATTTCCTTTTTCAGTTGTTCATCGGTGCCGGGCATTACGGTATGAATCATACCACGCCATTCAAGTTCTTCAATAAAATTCATCGGATTGAGTATTTTTTTATTTCGGGTGCAAAGATAGCTAAATTTGGGTAATTCATAAAGCTACAGTTTGTAAATAAAACGGTTAAAAAACTACTTGTTTGATGTCCGTATATTTTCACAATCCTATAATTTTGACTTACTTTGTCTGGTAAAAAAATGATTTACCCGTTATCTGATGAGAAAATACCTTTTTTTGGTTTTCATTCTTCTGTTGTGCTGGTCGTGCAGGGATGAAGTGCCGGAAGTGGTCGTAGATCCGCCCGCACCGAAAGACACTGTGACCGGTAAAACGGGTTCAGCGTATGTTTTTGATATTGAGAAAGTTCCGGAAGTGTACATTGAAACATCGACTGTGGAATGGAACAAACTCCTCAGCTATTTTGACCAGAATCCTTACAACGAAGAGTTTATCAGGGCCGATTTTGTGTTTGTAAAAGAGGGCCGACGTGATACGCTTGAGAATATAGGGCTTCGGCTGCGTGGCAATACAAGCCGGCGTCGTCCTGAAGGGAATAAGGGAGAACTCCATAAATCCGAAAATCCGGACTGGCATCACAGCCATTTCTCCGTTAATCTGAATAAATACGTGAAAGGGCAAAGTTTGTCTGGCACTCAGAAAATCACGCTGAAATGGTTCAAAGACGACGGAGTGTATGCCCGCGAAGTGTATTGTTACGATCTTTTTGAGCGTTTCGGTGTATGGACTGCCCCGCAATCGAGCTATTGCCGTCTGTTTCTGAAAATAAGGGAAGATGAAAAGTGGATCAATTATGGCGTGTACGAACTGTTGGAACCTGTGGATAATGATTTTATTGAAAACAGAAAGAAACATTTTCAGGGTTCGTCGGGCAACTTGTGGAAAGCCAACTGGGGAGCCGATTTGGTGAATCCGGAAAAATCGAGGATGGGAATTGAGCAGGTTACGCTCAGTTCCACGTATCACCCTGTATATGATTTGAAAACCAACGAAACTGACCTGGAAACTGCGCGTAATCAGCTGGCCGGTTTTATCAATCAGTTTAATTTAAAACAGGGTGACGATTTCAAAATATGGATAGCAACCGCTACGGATGTTCCCCTGTTGCTCAAAACCTATGCTGTAAGCACTCTCTGCGGCATGTGGGACGATTACTGGAATAATTCAAACAATTTCTACTTCTATTTCGATGCCAATGATAAGTTCTATTTCATTCCGTTTGATTATGACAATACGCTGGGCACTTCGCTGCTTATGCCTGATGCGGGCAGGCAGGATTTGCTCAACTGGGGGAAGTCATCTAATCCAATGATGAAAAAGATTCTGGCTTTTTCGGAGTACAGAGAGCTTTATATCAGCTATTTAAACGAGCTTTGCGATCCGGCCAACGATCTGTTTTATTACACCCGAAGCATCGATAGAATTCAAAAATGGCACGATATGATACGGTATTACATCACCAACGATACCGGCGAAGACATGGAGATTAAAGACGTTCCGGCCGGTTGGGGCAACTGCCCTCACTACAGATTGCTCAACGCTTCCAACAACTATTTTGTGATCAGAGCTCAAAATCTACCCAAATAAAAAAAGGAGCATTGAAGCTCCTTTTTTCTACATTTTACATTTCAACCGGTAGTTTTATTTCAGGATTTTGTTCTGCAGGCTGTCTATTCCTTTATCAACGGCTTCTTTGGCATCTTCCACCGCGCCGGTCACTTTCGATTTGGTGTTTGTGAGCGTGTTTTCAATGCCCTGAGCTGCTGTGTTGTAAGCGTTTGCAATGTCTGTTTTGGCAGCTTCCCAGGTTTCGGCTGTGCTTTTTTCGAGCGCGTCCACTTTTTGTTTGTATTCATCGCGCGATTTTTCAAGGTCTTTGATTGCCTTTTCGTAGTTTGATTTTACATCGGCCGAAAGCTCCTTCTTCGTGTCCTTAGCTTCTGCCTTGAGGTCGTCAATTTTTTTATTCAATACTTCCAGCTCTGCTTTTGCGTCAGCTATCACTTCGTTCTTTTGCTCAAACGTAAAGGCGCTGTAATCTTTGGTTTCCGGAATCTCTTCCACTATGACAATAGAATCGCTTTCAGCCATTTCGGTTGATTCGGTTGATGCTGCTTTTTTATTGCAAGCACTAAAAGCTAAAGTTGATGCTGCAAGGATTAAAGCCATTAATCCGATTTTTGAGAGGTTCTTTTTCATTGATATGATTTTTTAATTAGTTAAATAGTTGTTTACTTTATTAAACAAATAATGTGCTAAAAATGTTTTCTGAATAATAAAATTAATTAAAATTAACGCTCGATAGGTGTTTTAATGACAAGATCGTGTTCTGATAAGTTCGAATCAAACGATTTTTTCTCAATTTGCCATGCGTTTTTTGTAAAAATAAATCTATATTTGTAGTTCTATAAAACAAAAAGATTTTGGATATGAAATTCAAACCACTGTTATTTGTCGTTGCATTAGCAGCATTTTCGTGCGCTCCGAAACAATGGGTAATTACCGGTTCGCAGACGGCTGCTATTCCGATTGATTCCACCACACAAGCCCTGGCCGACCAGCAAATGATTGACTTTATTACTCCTGTAAAGCAAAATCTGGACAAGGAAATGAATCAGGTGATAGCCCATACTGCCGAAGAAATGAGAGCCGGTAAGCCTGAAAGTTTGTTATCCAACTGGAGTGCAGATGTGTATCTTTATGCTGCGTCCGAATTTTTGAAAACTCCCGTGGATATGGCGGTGGTAAATATGGGAAGTCTCCGGGCGCTGCTGCCCAAAGGCGATATTACGGTTGGAAATATTTTTCAGCTTATGCCATTTGAAAATGAGCTGGTAGTGCTCTGGCTCCGTGGGAAGGACGTGAAGAGGCTGCTTGACATATTTGCGGCCGAAGGCGGACAGGGAGTTGCAGGTGTGAGGATGCAAATAAAGGACGGTAAAGCCGTGAATTGCACGATTCAGGGAAAACCCATCGATGATGAAACACTCTACAGCATTGCCACCAACGATTTTCTGGCGGGAGGCAACGACCGGATGATACCACTCGCTTCACCCGTAAAAAGAGTGGACCCGGGTCTGAAAATACGCAATATTCTGATGGAATACGTTATCCGCGAAACGCACGAAGGACGCAAAATCCAGTCGAAGCTGGACGGACGAATTAGCGTGCTCTGAAGTGTATTTGAGATCTGATTGAAAAATCAAAAAGAGAGTCGCTTTGTTAAATTGCAACTCTCTTTTTTTTGCGTTAGAAATCTGAAAAGACGCTTCAAAGGTGTTACTTGCTAAATCCGTGAAGTCTTGATGATGGTTCCGTCTTCGAGATAAAACTCGATGCCAACGAGTCCGAATTTATGATTGCCGATGTAAACAATTTTTGTAATTCCCGGTTCGTGGAAGATTTGTTCTACCTTCACCACTTTGATGTTGAAAAACGAATACTGAAAGTCGTCGGTGTCAGATTTGTGAGTCACTTTGAAGTCGATTTTTTCGCCGTTGGCTTTGTCGAAACTCCATTTTTCGCCCACTTTCGTGTCGTATTTCATGGCTACTACCTGTCGGTCTTTCGGATCGTAGAAGGCAATGCCCTCCGAACTGTTCTTTACCTTGAAACTGGATTTGAACTTACCCTGGCTGTCGATGAACTTTGTTTTGCTGCCATAAAAGGTTTCTCCCAGATTTTCGATCGTACTCTTGTACTTTGCCGGGATAGTGAAAGTGGCTTCAACGGTGATAACACCACCCTGATTATCAGTCACTTTAAGCTGAGCCTGCGAATCGTCGCCGCTCACATACAATTTCGAAATGCTACCCACCTGATTTTCAGCGAAGTCGGTATTGCCGCCAATGGTTGGATTCTTTTTGATATCTTCCGGGTCACACCCGTAAGCGGACAAAAGCAAGATAAATGCTGATAACACTAATCCGCTAATTAATTTTACTTTTTTCATGGTTTTGTTGTTTTTAATGAGTTATTAAATAGTTGGATTTTATAATACTATATCTCTATTGAACAATAATTTTTTCCACCTTATGAAAAACATTGGTTTGGAGCGATACAAAATAATTTCCAGGCAGAAGTGCGCAGGTTATATTCGGTACTTTCGGTGATGTAAGTCTGATGTTTCAGTGCTCCGTTCGTATCGAAAATGCGTACGTTTGCTTTCAGTTTATTGTCGGCATCGGGCAATCCGATATGTATAACACCGTTTTTTACCAGTGTCGGCGTAATGGTGTATGTGTCGTTTCTCTCATCTTTTGCAGCGGGTATCCGG
>SAAL01000155.1 GCA_009929445.1 Bacteroidia bacterium | reverse complement strand
TGGTAGGGCTGGACTTTGAATTTAAGTTTCATGTCACGCCCTCCGTATTCTGCATGCGCTCTGCTTTTATTCTGCAAACAGGAACAGTCTCCGCCCGTCGATTCGACATGTAATCCCATGTTAATAAAGACGGTTACCTAATTGTTCGCGCTGAAAATTATTCTGCATGCCGATATTTTTATTCTGCCGTTCATCTGACCAGTTCCCAGGAAAAAAAGAATGTCCACGCCCCCGCGCGGGGGGCGGCGTCCCTTGGGGCCATGCAGACCCGCACCCTGGAGCTGTTTCAATCCACGCCCCCGCGCGGGGGGCGGCCGACGTGCCGCTCTCTGTCCAGGAAGAGCGAGAGTTTCAATCCACGCCCCCGCGCGGGGGGCGGCCAACGCGCTCTATCCGCAGTTGCCGTTGTTGGAGTTTCAATCCACGCCCCCGCGCGGGGGGCGGCCCATAGATCGCTGGCGAGCAAGCCGCTTTCCCGGTGTTTCAATCCACGCCCCCGCGCGGGGGGCGGCCACACGGCCAGCTGGCCGGAAACCTGAGCAGAGGTGTTTCAATCCACGCCCCCGCGCGGGGGGCGGCCCCCGCCTCGCAGCCGTTCGTCCGCTTCGAGTGCGTTTCAATCCACGCCCCCGCGCGGGGGGCGGCGTCGAGGGCAAGCGGCTCATCGCGGGATGATCTCACGTTTCAATCCACGCCCCCGCGCGGGGGGCGGCCTTCGAGCCGGCGGCTTTTCATATAGTTTTCTTCGTTTCAATCCACGCCCCCGCGCGGGGGGCGGCGGGGCACGTCGCGGCAGTCCCAGGCACGATGATGGTTTCAATCCACGCCCCCGCGCGGGGGGCGGCAGGGCAACGTGCGGGTGAGGTATCACCGGTGCGAGTTTCAATCCACGCCCCCGCGCGGGGGGCGGCTAGAGCATCTGCTCGCGGTCGCTGATGCCGCGCAGGTTTCAATCCACGCCCCCGCGCGGGGGGCGGCCCCAGATCTGCGGGCAGGCCTGCAGCCCCTTCCAGATGTTTCAATCCACGCCCCCGCGCGGGGGGCGGCCCGCCGGCCGCACAACGCCCCCAAACACGCATCCGGTTTCAATCCACGCCCCCGCGCGGGGGGCGGCGGGGTCAGCTCCAGATCCGCCACCATGCCGTGCATGTTTCAATCCACGCCCCCGCGCGGGGGGCGGCGTTTGCTCAGTTCGGCCATCTCGGCCGCTTCGATGTTTCAATCCACGCCCCCGCGCGGGGGGCGGCGTTATAGGCCCGGGTGCAGTTTATGACCGCGTTGTGTTTCAATCCACGCCCCCGCGCGGGGGGCGGCCGGATGGGTGGTCATGCGTGGATCATCAATGGGGTGTTTCAATCCACGCCCCCGCGCGGGGGGCGGCATGGCAGCAAGGGCGATTCGTTCGTG
This sequence comes from Bacteroidia bacterium, assembly GCA_009929445.1. GTDB lineage: Bacteria > Bacteroidota > Bacteroidia > Bacteroidales > Paludibacteraceae > UPXZ01. The sequence goes on along the minus strand of SAAL01000155.1, from coordinate 3,630 downwards.
GCAAGTTTGTTTCAATCCACGCCCCCGCGCGGGGGGCGGCCTGCATCAAGGTTGTACTCAACCCCTCCTTTAATGTTTCAATCCACGCCCCCGCGCGGGGGGCGGCATCTCGAGTGGAAGGCCGCCATGTACCACGATGCGTTTCAATCCACGCCCCCGCGCGGGGGGCGGCAAAAAGCTCTCCGCAGGAGACCAGCATGACCATCCTCGTTTCAATCCACGCCCCCGCGCGGGGGGCGGCCGGACGTGATAGTCGCAGCGGATGTCCATCGCGTTGTTTCAATCCACGCCCCCGCGCGGGGGGCGGCCTCGTCGTCCGGCTCCTTACAGTCCTGATACGGGAGTTTCAATCCACGCCCCCGCGCGGGGGGCGGCCGACTTCGATCACCGGGTACTGGCTCGGCAGGGCGTTTCAATCCACGCCCCCGCGCGGGGGGCGGCCCGCACAGTCCATGATGCCCGCCATGTGGGGCATGTTTCAATCCACGCCCCCGCGCGGGGGGCGGCGCCGTTGACGGGCTCGTCAGTTTCGCCGCGGACGAGTTTCAATCCACGCCCCCGCGCGGGGGGCGGCGACATGATTCCCCCTTGGATAATGGTAACGGCTTGTTTCAATCCACGCCCCCGCGCGGGGGGCGGCGCCCGGTTGAAATCCCCGGATCGGAGGCCGCAGAATGTTTCAATCCACGCCCCCGCGCGGGGGGCGGCCTCAAGTTTTGGCCGAAGCCGGAGACCGCAGCGCCGTTTCAATCCACGCCCCCGCGCGGGGGGCGGCCCAACGGCGCGGGTGGTGCGCTTGCCATCTACATGTTTCAATCCACGCCCCCGCGCGGGGGGCGGCTCGGCAGGTCGTGCGTGCCCTGCGGCAGCGAGCTGTTTCAATCCACGCCCCCGCGCGGGGGGCGGCCGAGCGCACCAGACTGCACCGGGAACGGGCCGAAGTTTCAATCCACGCCCCCGCGCGGGGGGCGGCGACGAACTTCTAAGATGTTGGGGAGGGATTGCATGTTTCAATCCACGCCCCCGCGCGGGGGGCGGCCTCCGCGCCGCCGCTGACCGCCAGGCAGCGACCCGCGTTTCAATCCACGCCCCCGCGCGGGGGGCGGCCCCGCTGAATATCCGCGTGAATGTCGGCGTCCGCGTTTCAATCCACGCCCCCGCGCGGGGGGCGGCTCCCGGTGAGGATGGTTAACGGCGAGTGGATAGAGTTTCAATCCACGCCCCCGCGCGGGGGGCGGCCCACTTCGACCACCGGGTACTGGCTCGGCAGGGCGTTTCAATCCACGCCCCCGCGCGGGGGGCGGCGGCAATTCTGCTGCTCGCCGAGTTGATAAAAAAAGTTTCAATCCACGCCCCCGCGCGGGGGGCGGCGCGCGGGCTGCTGCGGGGGCTGGCATGAGCGCTCCGTTTCAATCCACGCCCCCGCGCGGGGGGCGGCAACAGCCGTCGTAATCGTTTGGATCGTCTGAGGGGTTTCAATCCACGCCCCCGCGCGGGGGGCGGCAGCCTCGTCAATTCCAGGGAAAGCGTTGCTGGAGACGTTTCAATCCACGCCCCCGCGCGGGGGGCGGCTTGAGCAGACGAGCGGCCCGGAACGGTCGCAAAAGTTTCAATCCACGCCCCCGCGCGGGGGGCGGCCAAGGAAGCAAAAGACCCTCACAAAAACTTCTACGTTTCAATCCACGCCCCCGCGCGGGGGGCGGCGCCTTTACGGGGCTTGTTCAGTTTCTTCTTTCGACGTTTCAATCCACGCCCCCGCGCGGGGGGCGGCTTTCTTTGTGTCAAGTTTTAATGCTTTCAAATCTGTTTCAATCCACGCCCCCGCGCGGGGGGCGGCCTATTTTCAGACACAATCGTGTAAGTAGATGATAGTTTCAATCCACGCCCCCGCGCGGGGGGCGGCTTCAACCTCAATTCTACGTTGTAAGGATAGACAAGTTTCAATCCACGCCCCCGCGCGGGGGGCGGCATAATTTTCGCAAACATTAGATCATCCTGTAAGTGTTTCAATCCACGCCCCCGCGCGGGGGGCGGCGGCCGAGGCCGCGCAGGACGATGAGGCGTGGTCTGTTTCAATCCACGCCCCCGCGCGGGGGGCGGCCCTATGGTCCACCGACGATTGACGTCTCTGGCGTGTTTCAATCCACGCCCCCGCGCGGGGGGCGGCTTCGTCCCGGTACTCGGTGCGCTGCTACATTTGCGTTTCAATCCACGCCCCCGCGCGGGGGGCGGCGCAACTTCGAGTTCTCGACTGTTTCCGACCGGGTGTTTCAATCCACGCCCCCGCGCGGGGGGCGGCCTCTGTCCCCACGGCTCCGCTGACCGCATAAACCTGTTTCAATCCACGCCCCCGCGCGGGGGGCGGCTTGCATATCTGGTTACACTGGCAAGGGAGAACCCGTTTCAATCCACGCCCCCGCGCGGGGGGCGGCGCACCGTCCAGGGCGTTAAGATTATGTGGTGTCACGTTTCAATCCACGCCCCCGCGCGGGGGGCGGCACGTACCGCTGAGGGTGTTGTAACCTTGGCATACGTTTCAATCCACGCCCCCGCGCGGGGGGCGGCTGCAGGATGCTGTCAATGAGTTGATGGATAACTGAGTTTCAATCCACGCCCCCGCGCGGGGGGCGGCCGAGCGAACAAACCACAACGAGGAGGCAACAAATGGTTTCAATCCACGCCCCCGCGCGGGGGGCGGCCTCGTTGCCTGGTCCGCCGTGAAGTTCGCTATCTTGTTTCAATCCACGCCCCCGCGCGGGGGGCGGCAGGACGCTGGTTTTTATCAGGGCATCCATACGCAGTTTCAATCCACGCCCCCGCGCGGGGGGCGGCCGCCAGCTATTCAAGCACCCGCTCCGGGGCACTGGTTTCAATCCACGCCCCCGCGCGGGGGGCGGCGCGTGTTGAGCGAGGTGGACGGGTAGTTTGCGATGTTTCAATCCACGCCCCCGCGCGGGGGGCGGCACGTCGACGACGGCAACATCAACAAAACCTCCGCGGGTTTCAATCCACGCCCCCGCGCGGGGGGCGGCGTCAATAGATGCTTGGTTGAGGTTGGTGTTGGAGTTTCAATCCACGCCCCCGCGCGGGGGGCGGCCAGAACGAACAACGAATATCGCCTGACATTTCAAGTTTCAATCCACGCCCCCGCGCGGGGGGCGGCGGGTTGTGCCGGAGGGGCGGCTGTTCCTGTGCGCGTTTCAATCCACGCCCCCGCGCGGGGGGCGGCCAAGTTCGTGGTTGAGCGGTGGGAGGTGACAGCATGTTTCAATCCACGCCCCCGCGCGGGGGGCGGCCATTTGCATACTAGCCAAAGTTCCCGGATCATCAGTTTCAATCCACGCCCCCGCGCGGGGGGCGGCGCGGCAGCGGCCGCCACCGAGGTGCAGGTCATCCTGTTTCAATCCACGCCCCCGCGCGGGGGGCGGCACATATCTGCTCGTTGACCCGGCCGGCTCAAAGAAGTTTCAATCCACGCCCCCGCGCGGGGGGCGGCCCTGTCCTTTTTTGTTCGCATGGTTGTCTTTTCAACGTTTCAATCCACGCCCCCGCGCGGGGGGCGGCCTGATGGACAGCGATGGCCATTGCAACACTAGGGGTTTCAATCCACGCCCCCGCGCGGGGGGCGGC
>SAAL01000154.1 GCA_009929445.1 Bacteroidia bacterium | reverse complement strand
AAATAATCACTTAACCTCACTCTCTTAAGTCCCCTTCAGGGGATTTTGGGGCAGTCCTTCAGGGGGTAGGGGGGCTATTCACATATTATGAAAAAATACATTCTATCACTCATTATCCTTGTACTCGTAACAGGTTTTACATCATCCGATAAAAAGATAAAGATTTTTATTGCCGGAGATTCTACCGCGCAGACCTACAAAGTGGAAAGAGACGGACTGATTAAAGGCTGGGGGCAGATGCTTCCTGAATTTCTGGACGATAAAGTCGAAGTGGTTAATCACGCCATGGGCGGACGCAGTACGAAGACTTTCCTCAACGAAGGACGCTGGGATAAACTGATGGCACAGGTTCGTAAAGGCGATTACGTTTTTATACAGTTTGGGCACAACGATGCCTCCACACGTCCTGAACGACATTCTTCACGCGCTGATTACCGCGATAACCTCCTGAAGATGATACAGGATGTAAGAGATAAAAAGGCTCATCCTGTTTTATTGACTTCGGTGGTTATGCGCACTTTTGTAAACGGCAGCCTCACCGACGACCGCCTCAAAGAGTATCCTGTTATTATGCGTCAAATTGCCAGGGAATTCAACGTGCCACTCATTGACATCAATCAGAAAACCCGGGATTTTATAACTGTATTGGGTGATAAAAAGTCTGTTGCTTACTATCGTCACTCAGAGCCTGGCGAAGACCCGGCTAAACCCGATGGTGTAAAGGATGATACTCATATGATGGAGAAAGGAGCGGAGCAGGTGGCCTTTTTCGTGGCAGAAGGAATAAAAGAACTGAAATTGAAAGGACTGTGCAATCACATCAAACCAGGTGCTGAAGATCAGGGCATCGGATCAATATTACCTGCGCGAAATAAATATGTTTATCTGTTCTCTTATTTCAAAGGCAACGGCGACGGACTGCATCTGGCAACTAGTTTCGATGGACTGAAATGGGAAGCATTGGGCAGGGAGGATACTGTTTTGCTGAAACCTGAAGTGGGAAAAGACAAACTGATGCGCGACCCGAGCATCGTTCAGGACGACAACGGTGTATTTCACATGGTGTGGACATCGGGATGGTGGGACAACGGCATCGGGTATGCTTCCTCGAAGGATCTGAAACAGTGGTCAGAACAAAAATACATTCCTGTGATGGAAAAATTCGCCGGAGTTAAAAATACCTGGGCTCCCGAATTGTTTTACGACCGCAAAGATAAACTCTTCTACATCTTCTGGGCATCAACCGTTCCCGGAGCGTTCCCCGAGATACCCACTTCGGCCAGCGAAAAAGGACTGAACCATAAGCTTTACTACGTTACCACCAAAGATTTCAATACATTCTCTGAAACACGGTTGTTTTACAATCCCGGTTTCAGTGTAATTGACGGAACAATGATGGAGCGTAACAACCGGTATTATATGTTTGTAAAAAACGAGAATTCGAACCCGGCCGAGAAAAATATACGGGTGGTTTCAAACAACAAACCATTTAAATTTCCCAACAAGGTTTCAGCTCCCATCACCGGTAATTATTGGGCCGAAGGTCCTGCACCGCTGCAGGTGGGAGATTACGTGTACGTGTACTTCGACATGTACCGCGATCATAAGTATTGCGCTGTCCGTTCTTTGGACACGATTAACTGGGAGGATGTGTCCGATTCTGTAACATTCCCCAAAGGCATGCGGCATGGAACAGCGTTTACAGTTACCGAAAGTGTTTTCAATCAGCTCATTAAGCAGAAAAACTAACTATTTTCGTTTCGTTGATTTATGTAATTCCAGTTATTGGTTTGCTGCATGTTTTTCTTTGCTTCCAACAAAACCAAAGAAGAAAATATAGAGAAAACAAATCATTGGAACGATAAATCCAACATTCATGTTTGAAGCTCCTATTGCACCCATTAGCGAGGGGCAAATTGCACCTCCAACTATTGTCATAACCAGCACTGACGATGCTTCTTTCGTTTTTTTACCCAATCCTTTAATACTTAAGGCAAAGATGGAGGGGAACATGATGGACATAAATAAATAGGATAAAATCAATGCAATGATACCAATATTGTCATGCCTCGTTGCAACTACGAGCATGAGCAGTGTGTTTACGGCAGCAAAACTGCCAAGTAATCGTCCCGGTTTTATGATTTTCATCAGCGAACTGCCCGAAAAACGTCCAACAGCAAATAATCCCATTCCTCCTAATCCAAGTAAAATGCCGGCTTGCATTTCGCTTATTCCCAACGATTCTGCTTCTACCACATAGTTTACAAAAAAGCTACCTATTCCAGTCTGTGCTGCCACGTAAAGAAACTGAGCTATTACTCCGTACACGAAATGTTTCGACTTTATAAGCGATTGTTGTCCTTCTTCCACGTTCGAATCTGAACCGGATGAATCGGGAGTAACTTCGGGCAACATTGACAGGAAAAAAAGGACTATTACCAGTAAAACAACAATTCCCAAACCTACATAAGGAATAATTAATGCCGTATTATCCACTGCCTTATCCGCTGTGGGGAGAACTGGTACGACCGACTCGTTGACTCCTGTGAATAAAGTCCTGATGGTTTTTCCAAAAGACAAAAACGGATTGTCTGTGCTTTCACTTTTGAAAATCAATAAACTTCCGATAAGCGGACCGAGTATCCAGCCTAATGCATTGAAGGTCTGAGCCAGATTTATTCTGCTGGCAGCATATTTCGGATCTCCCAGAACTGTAGTGTAAGGATTTGCAACGGTTTCAAGGAATGTAAGTCCACCGAATATTATGAGTAAACCAAACAGGAATGCCCAGAATTTGTCGATACTTACAGCCGGAACAAACCAAAAACAGCCTATAGCAAAAAGAATCAACCCAAACAATACGCCTTTCTTGTAGCCATATTTCCGGGCAGCAAATCCTGCCGGTAACGCCATCAGGAAGTATGCACCGTAGGCCGACGCCTGAACTAATCCGGATTGTGCTTTAGTGAGATTCAGTGCATCCTGAAAGTGCTTGTTCAGCACATCCAGCAGAGAATGGGCGAAACCCCATAGCAAGAACAAACATGTGATGAGAATAAATGGCAGACGGTAATTTTTACCGTCTGAAGTTACGAAAATGGATTTTGAATCTGTCATTGGGTTTATTTATAAATGGGTCCAAAATTCTGACAAGCTCTGTAGTCGGCTCCTTCTACATCCATACCAAAGGCATTCCAGGCTGCAGGACGGAAGATTTTTTCTTCTTCTACATTGTGCATGCAGACAGGAATTCTCAGCATCGAAGCCAGGGTAATCAGATCAGCCCCGATGTGGCCGTAGCTGATTGCTCCGTGGTTGGCTCCCCAGTTGTTCATCACCGAATAAACATCTTTGAATGGGCCTGAGCCGGTTAGCCGAGGTGTGTACCAGGTTGTTGGCCAGGTCTTGTCAGTCCGTTCGTTGAGCGTTTTGTGCACTTCTTCCTGTATTTCTACGGTCCATCCTTCTGCTATTTGCAATACGGGTCCCAGTCCTTTTACCAGATTCAGGCGCGACATGGTTACAGGCATTTCACCTTTCGAAAGGAAATTGGATGAATATCCGCCGCCGCGGAAATAATCACGATTGGCAGGATACCAGGTCGTAGCTTTCAGGCATGCATCCGCTTCATCGGGTGTAATTTCCCAGAAAGGTTTCATGGCCGGTTTGCCGTCTTTTGTTTGCTCTCCGGTTCCGTCGAGCGTGGTGGCACCCGAATTAATCAGGTGGATTATGCCGTTTCTGGCATCTCCGGTGAGTTCTTTTCCGGTCACCCGCTTAACGGCTTCGGGACTCCAGTAAGTGCGTACATCTGAAAATATCTGGGCGGTGTTGGTAAGCAGATGTCCGAAAAGCATCGAAACTCCGTTTAATGCATCATTTTCTGTAGCCAATACAAATGCTTCGCGTATTCCGTTCCAGTCGAATGAGGTGTTGAGCAGTGCTTCCGGAAAATCCGCATTGGGTTTGTAGTCTGTCCACTGACGCTGCCCCTGAAAACCCGCTGCAATGGCATTGTGCCCGATGGCTTCTTCTTTGAAACCCATTTTGCCGAGTTCAGGATTTCCTGTCATCAAATCGCGGATGATAATGGTCATTTTTACCACAAATTCCCAGTCTGCGTCTTTTTCTTCACGTGTTTTTGCTTTTTCTTCGGTATTGAAATCTGTTCCTTCGTTGCTTTTGCAGAGCTTTTCGGTCCATTCCATGGCTTTCCGGAATTCTTCCTTGTCGTAAATGCCTTCATCCATTCGCCGGAGTATCTCGGTTGAGTCAACGGATTCGTTTCTCATGCCTAAGTAATCCTGAAAGAAATCCGGATCTACGATTGATCCTGCAATACCCATCGAAACACTTCCGATAGAGAGGTACGACTTTCCGCGCATGGTAGCCACTGACTGTGCTGCTTTTGCAAAACGGAGTATTTTTTCTGCCACATCTGCCGGAATGGTGTTGTCATCCAGATCCTGCACGTCGTGTCCGTAAATGCCGAATGCCGGTAGGCCTTTCTGAGCGTGAGCTGCCAGTACTGCAGCCAGGTACACTGCTCCCGGACGTTCTGTTCCGTTGAAACCCCACACTGCTTTCGGATAGTACGGATTCATATCCATGGTCTCGGAACCGTAGCACCAGCATGAAGTGACGGAAATAGTGGATCCGACGCCTTCTCTTTCGAATTTAGCTGCGCAGGCAGCACTTTCGCCTACGCGACCAATGGTGGAGTCGGCAATGACGCATTCCACAGGGCTACCATCCCCATTCCTGAGGTTTGAACTTATAAGCAGGGCAACAGCTTTTGCCAGATTCATGGTTTTCTCTTCGAGACTTTCGCGCACTCCTCCCTGGCGGGCGTCAATAGTGGGGCGAATTCCGATTTTTGGGTAGATTTTCATAGTATAGTTTATTAATGTGATTTTTTAAGATTTTTTATGTTCGAAAATATGCTGATTGTTTTTTATTGGTTCTACTGGATTTCCTGTGAAATCATGTTTAAGTTACCATGAAAAAACAGGATTGCAATTCTAAAGTTTTCTGTTTTTCTATATCCTCTTCC
>SAAL01000061.1 GCA_009929445.1 Bacteroidia bacterium | reverse complement strand
TATTATCAAATAACGTGTAAACGAAGCAGTTTCAGCATATAATAACACTATTCAACAACGTAGGAGTCCCGATAAATCGGGATAAAATCCGATAGCCGCTGTTTTTAATCAAAGAGGATGTCTCGAAATAGGACATCCTCTTTCATTTTGCCATAATAATAAGCAATAAATGTAGTATTTAGCAATTTAAAATCACTATATCTAACTTCGAAGCCGACTTTTACTTTCAAAAAGAATGCAAAAATTCATTTTGAGACAGCCTCTTTTTTTGTATCTAATAACGCGTAAGCAATAGAGTTAAAGTACACGTCATCACGCGTGATAACATCATCTTGTAAGAATTCCAATCTAACTTCGACAGAAAGGAATTACACCAATTACATCAATGCTTATCCGACTTTAGGGAAATGCTGCCAATCAATGGGGCTACGATTAAATCGGGATATAATCCTATAGCTCCGTTTTTAAGGGAAAAGTTCTTTGTATGAAATTGTATGAAACATTTTTTTTTGCTAATGCTCTGAATTCACCGATTTATAAATCTTTAAAACAACAAATAACTCCTTTTTTCTCAAAAATTTTCATATCTATAGCAATTATAGAATTTATTATATGTTTTCGATTCATTATGTTGAATATTATGTTTTATAACATATAAATTTGATGCAAGAATTAATTAAGTTTTTTGTAAATTGCGTATCAATTTTTTGAGCTATTAAATTCTAATCATTGAAACATAACTATTTATAAATTAACGCAATATGAAAGTATATCAAACAAATGAAATAAAAAATATTTCATTGCTGGGTAGTTCCGGCGCCGGGAAAACCACTCTTGCAGAAGCGATGCTTTTCGAGAGTGGTGTAATAAAACGCAGAGGTTCAGTTAAGAATCAAAGTACAGTATCTGATTATTTTCCTGTAGAAAAAGAATATGGTTATTCTGTTTTCTCAACAGTACTGTCGTACGAATGGAAGAATAAAATGATGAACGTCATTGATTGTCCGGGTTCCGACGACTTTATAGGTGGAGTAATATCTGCTCTTAACGTTACGGATATGGCCCTGATGCTTATTGATGCAACAAGCGGTGTGGAAGTTGGAACCATGAATCAGTTCCGCTATACCGAAGAACTTCATAAACCGGTAGTTTTTGTCATTAATCAGCTTGATCATGAAAAAGCAGATTATGAAAACACGCTGACAGGATTGAAGGAAATGTACGGAAGTAAAGTAATTCCGGTACAATATGCTGTAAGTTCCGGAGCCTCTTTTGATGCTGTAATAGATGTGTTGAAACAAAAGATGTATAAATGGAAACCGGGAGCTACTGCTCCTGATGTACTCGAAATTCCTGATAGTGAAAAAGCGAAAGCTGCAGATGTTTTTCAACAGTTGCTTGAGGCAGCTGCCGAAAACGATGATTCGTTGATGGAGAAATTTTTCGATCAGGGTACGCTCAGTGAAGAAGAAATGCGTGACGGAATTCACAAAGGTATGATTTCACGTTCGTTATTTCCGGTATTTTGTGCTTCAGGCGAAAAGAATATGTGTGTACACCGCATCATGAATTTCCTGAGTGTGGCAGCTCCATCACCCGATGAAATGCCTGCTCCGCAGAATGCCGATGGTGAAGAAGTAAAACCGGATTCCGGAAAACCGACCAGTTTGTTTTTCTTCAAAACTACTGTAGAACCTCATATCGGCGAAATATCCTATTTCAAAGTAATGTCCGGAAAACTGAAGGAAGGTGATGACCTTGTAAATGCGAATCGGGGTACAAAAGAACGATTGTCGCAAATACAGACTGTTGCCGGTCAGATACGCAATAAGGCTGAAGTGCTTGAAGCAGGAAGCATAGGGGCAGCTCTGAAACTGAAAGATGTACGCACCGGAAATACTTTAAACTCCAAAGATGCCGAAAACAAGTTTGATTTTATCAAATATCCGGATCCAAGATATCGTCGAGCTATCCGTCCGTTAAGCGAATCAAATTCGGAAAAAATGAGCGAAGCACTTTCGCGCATGAAGGAAGAAGATCCTACCTGGGTGGTTGAGGTTTCAAAAGAATTAAAGCAAACGATAGTTTCCGGCCAGGGAGAATTCCACCTGAAAACACTGAAATGGAGAATTGAAAACAACGATAAAATCGAAATCGAATTCATCGAACCAAAAATTCCGTACAGGGAAACAATTACAAAAGCCTCAAGAGCCGATTATCGTCATAAAAAACAATCGGGTGGCGCAGGTCAGTTTGGTGAGGTACACCTGATAGTTGAACCTTATTTCGAGGGAATGCCTGCTCCGGACGTTTTCCGTTTTGGCAACCAGGAATACAAAATAAGCAACCGCGACACACAGGAAATTCCACTCGACTGGGGAGGAAAACTGGTATTCATCAACAGCGTAGTAGGTGGTGCCATTGATACACGATTCTTACCTGCTATTCTCAAAGGAATTATGGCCCGTATGGAACAGGGACCACTTACAGGTTCGTATGCGCGCGACGTGCGTGTGATTGTGTACGATGGTAAGATGCACCCGGTTGATTCCAATGAAATCTCTTTCATGCTTGCCGGACGCAATGCATTCAGCACAGCTTTCAAAGAAGCAGGTCCAAAAATTCTCGAACCAATTTACGATGTTGTCGTTTCAGTTCCATCGGAATACATGGGCGATGTAATGGGCGATCTGCAGGGACGACGCGGAATGATTATGGGTATGGAAAGCGAAAAAGGTTTTGAAAAACTGAAAGCTCGTGTTCCATTGAAGGAAATGGGATCATATTCCACTTCGCTGAGTTCTATTACCGGTGGACGCGGCTCGTTCAACATGAAATTTGCCAGCTACGAACTTGTTCCATCTGACGTTCAGGACAAATTGCTGAAAGAATACGAAGCACAGAAAAAAGAAGAGGAATAATCAAATTCTATTCACTTGTTATAGAACGTGTTCAATTAAAAAACGGCTGTCAGATAATTACGACAGCCGTTTTCGCGTATTTTCAGCATTAAAAATCGTCATCCTCCTCAAAATCTTCAGGATCAAAACCAAGATCTATATCCGGATCTGTATCGGTATAATGTACTCCGGGAGGATTGAATACATTCCAACGATCGACGAGGTAACAACTCTTATCAAAACCATCAACCCACTCCACAAAAAGCAACCGGTACTCCTCAATCAAATCCCTTACCATCATGTAGTATTCCGCATGTTCGAATCCGTGCATCTTGAGTGAATGATAACTCACAAATAAATCCATCGCCGCTTTGCGAATAATAGCTGCATTCTGCATTTTATGGTCGTATAAATCGCTGCCTTCTGCATTGGCAATTTTGGCAGTCAGCATATAGGCATCACCCAAAATCATGCCCATTACCTCTTGCAACATTTCGTCGTCCTCAGGTATTAATGCTGCAATCTGCATGATTAAATCTACTATTTCCTGGCCCTTCTTAAAAACAGGCATCTGCCGGTAATGATTACCGGACGAAAATGGATCATTGTCGTCGTAATTCATGGTGAAAATATAGCATTAAATTTATAAAATTGATTTGTCTGATTTTCCACAAAAATACAAAAACTATAATCAAATTATTTCAGAATATTACAAAATAGACCTGTTGATTCTAAAAATAAGTTGATTTGCAAACTCTGCTTTACAAAACAGGGATTAATCCGGCAATTTATTTTGTGCTTATGCACATTTTTAGTAATTTTGTGCCGAAAAGAAAGAATTGAAAGAACTATTTCCGAAAGGAAATGTTAATATACAGAAACAACTAAAAAACAGAAAAATATGAGTCATAACTTATTAAAAGGAAAAAGAGGCATTGTGTTTGGTGCACTGAATAATATGTCAATAGCCTGGAAAGTGGCAGAGCGTGCGGTAGAAGAAGGTGCAATCATCACACTATCCAATACCCCGCTTGCAGTGAGAATGGGAACCACGCAGGAACTGGCCGACAAACTGAACGCAAAATTAATACCGGCAGATGCTACATCTGTTGAAGATATTGAAAATGTTTTCAAAGAATCGATGGAAGCGTTGGGTGGAAAGATTGATTTTGTGCTTCATTCCATCGGTATGTCGCCGAATGTAAGAAAAAAACGCACCTACGACGATTTGGATTACGAAATGCTTTCAACAACACTGGATATTTCAGCAATCTCATTTCATAAAATGCTTCAGGTAGCCAAAAAAATGGAAGCCATCGCCGACGGAGGTTCTATCGTTGCATTGTCGTATATGGCTGCTCAGCGTACCATTTACGGATACAACGACATGGCCGATGCCAAGGCAATGCTTGAAAGTATTGCACGCAGCTTTGGATACATCTACGGACGCGAACACAATGTGCGCGTCAATACCATATCCCAGTCGCCTACCATGACTACTGCCGGAAGCGGAGTGAAAGGTTTCGACAGTTTGGTTGATTTTTCGGAAAGAGTGGCACCGCTCGGCAATGCTACAGCCGATGATTGTGCCGATTATTGTGTGGTTATGTTCAGTGATCTGACCCGCAAAGTGACCATGCAGAACCTTTTTCACGACGGAGGTTTCTCAAGTATGGGTATGAGCTACCGCGCTATGGAACAGTATCTGAAAAGTTTCGACTGTCCGGAGTCAGACCTTAAATTCAAAGAATTCAAAGACGAAAAAGGTAAAATCATTTACGGGTGATAACGGGTGTTGCTACATTTTTGTGGCAGGTATCATCGTTAGGTTGTTCCAACCACTTAATCCCAAAAAAAACACTGCTACAGTTTCAGTACCGTAGCAGTGTTTTTTTTATAATCTTCCTAATGCCGGGAGGCTTTAGGTTTTATGAGCGGATATCTTACTAACCTCTTGGTTCACGCGGTGGTCTTTCTTCTCTCGGCGGACGGGGCAAAAGTGCTTTGTGCGAAAGTTTGAATTTGCCGGTTTTTTCGTCGATGTCAAGCAATTTCACTTCAATCATTTCACCCTCTTTCAAACCGGCCTGATCCATGGTTTCCACCCGTTCCCATTTCAGTTCGGAGATGTGAAGCAGTCCTTCTTTTCCGGGCATGAATTCAACAAATGCACCGTAGGGCATGATTGATTTCACTTTGGCATTGTATGTTTCGCCCACTTCCGGAATGGCCACGATACCGCGGATTTTGGCAACGGCTGCATCCAGTGATTCCTTGTTGGCTGAAGCGATTTCTACACGGCCTTGCTCGCCGATTTCTTCAATCGAGACTACAGCACCGGTTTCGGCCTGAATGTTCTGAATGATTTTTCCACCCGGGCCTATTACGGCACCAATCAAATCTTTTGGTATAAACATCACCACGATGCGGGGAGCGTGTGGTTTGAGGTCGGCGCGTGGTTCGGAAATGGTTTCCTGAATTTTATCAAGGATATGCATACGTCCGGCTTTTGCCTGATTCAGGGCATTTTCAAGGATTTCAAATGAAAGTCCGTCCACTTTGATGTCCATCTGTGTGGCAGTAATTCCATCGCGGGTTCCGGTCACTTTGAAGTCCATATCGCCCAGGTGATCTTCGTCGCCCAGAATATCTGAAAGAATGGCGTAATTCTGACCTTTATTTTCAGAGATTAATCCCATGGCAATACCGGAAACTGGTTTTTTGATCTGAACTCCGGCATCCATCAGGGCCAGTGTACCTGCACATACGGTTGCCATGGATGAGGATCCGTTTGACTCCAGTATGTCGGATACAACACGTACAACATAAGGGTAATCGGTTGGTATCATGGGTTTCAGGGCGCGATAAGCCAGGTTTCCGTGTCCTATTTCCCGGCGACCGACACCACGCTGTGGTTTGGCTTCACCGGTTGAGAATGGTGGAAAATTGTAGTGCAGCAGAAAGCGGTCTTTACTTTTGATCAGTGCTTCGTCAATGATTTTTTCATCCATTTTGGTTCCCAATGTTACAGTAGTAAGTGATTGGGTTTCGCCACGGGTAAATACAGCCGATCCGTGTGCTCCCGGCAGGTAATCAATTTCGCTCCAGATGTGACGAATTTCTGTGGTTTTACGTCCGTCCAGGCGTTTTCCTTCATCCAGAATCGAACGGCGCATGGCTTCTTTTTCCACAGCATGATAGTATCGGTTGATTAAATCTTTCTTTTCTTCGGCTACTTCGGGCTCCAGTGAGGCAATATATTCTGCCTTCACGGCTTCAAAGTTTTCAATGCGTGAGTGTTTGTCAGCGTTGCATGATGCGGCTACTGCATACACTTTATCGTAAGTTTTTGTATGGATATCTTGCTTGAGTTCTTCGTCGTTTTCTTCGTGACTGTATGTCCGTTTTTCGGTTTTTCCAACTTCTTCCATCAACTCTACCTGAGCCTGGCATTGTATTTTGATAGCTTCGTGAGCTATGCGGATGGCTTCAAGCAATTCAGCTTCGCTAACTTCTTTCATCTCGCCTTCTACCATCATAATGTTGTCGGCAGTTGCTGCAACGATAATGTCGAGGTCGGCTTCTTCTTTTTGGGCAAAAGTAGGATTTACCAGGTATTCGCCATTCACTCGGCCTATTCTAACTTCTGAAATTGGTCCGTGGAAAGGTATATCTGATACTGCCAGAGCAGCAGAAGCAGCCAGTCCGGCCAGTCCGTCGGGCATATCCACTCCGTCGGCCGAAATAAGATTTACATTCACAAATACTTCAGCATGAAAATCATCGGGGAAAAGCGGACGGAGAGCGCGGTCAATCAGGCGGGCAATCAGGATTTCATAATCTGAAGCACGGCCTTCGCGACGTGTGAATCCGCCGGGGAAACGGCCGGCAGCACCGTATTTCTCTTTATATTCCACAGAGAGTGGCATAAAATCGGTACCGGGAGTTGCATCTTTTGCTGCACATACGGTAGCCAGGAGCATGGTGTTGCCCATGCGAACTACCACAGAACCATCGGCTTGCTTAGCCAGTTTGCCTGTTTCGATGGTAATTTGTCTTCCATCACCCATTGTGATGGTTTTTGTAACTACATTCATAAAAAATTACATTAAAAATTGTTTTTAGACTATTTTATTTTCGGATACAAAGATACAAAAAATAAATCGAAATTTAGTGAAATGTTAAATGCTTTCTTCCTAAGTCAGAAATGTTTGGGTTATGGCCTGCTGTGTTGATGATTTATTTTACAAAAAAAAAGCGAAATCCGTAGATTCCGCTTTAGAAAATATATTTAGAGACCGTAAGTTTACCTTCGGCCGGAAGTGCGCGATGAACTGCTTCTTTCGGTATTTGTGTCGGTATTTGTATCTGTACTTCTGCTTCTTGTTGTGGTTGTTTCAGTACTTCGCATCTGTCTTTCCACTCTCACCGGACGTCCGATTGGTTCGCCGTAATAATTTGTATCAGTAGTTCTTCTTGTTGAAGTTTGTGCATCCGATCGGGTATTGGTACCTGTGTCAGTCCTCGGTGATGCTGTAGTCCGCTCTGTTCTCGTTGTAGAGGTGTTGCTCCTCGTTGTTTCGGGTATATCAGTTCGGGTGGCACTTCTGGTCTGATCGGTGGTTGTCCTGGTTTGTGTTCTGGTTTGGTCGCTTGTTCTGGTCTCTGTACGGCTGCGGTCAGCATCGGTAGTTCTCGTACGCTCGGCAGTGTTGCTTCGGCCAATGTCGGTTCTTGAAGTCCTTTGAGTTGACATTTGTCTCGTTGTTTCCTGTTGTACGCGTCTGTCGGCTTCGGAGTAGGAGAAACGGCGGTTGTTCCGGATGTTTCTGTCGTCCCAGGCTCTTGCCCTTTCTCTCTGGTTTTCAGGCCAGTATATAGCTCCTTTCTGATTTTCGTTGAAACCTCTTACGTAAGGTATATTGCTGTAGTCATAGTAATCGATGTAATAGTATCTGGGATAGTGTGAATTGTAATAATGATGGTGCATCCAGGGTTGGTAAACGCCTCTGTTGATAATGATGATGAAGCTGGAATACAGATCAAAGCTGGAATAGAACGGCGAAAGGGTCTGTACAAAAATCCACTGCCCGTTGTTCAGGAAAATGAAATCACGGCTTGCCAGATCATAATAAGCTTCAATGTCCGGAAAATAATAATAACGTGCTCCGGCATAGTAAGAAGGTCCCCAGGTCGGACTATTGTATGAATAATCATCATAGTAACCTCCCTGGTCGGTTGCTCCGTAATAGGTTCCACATCCGGTGAATGTGAAAGCGGCTAACAAAATTGTTGCTGCTGCAATTGATTTAAGTACTTGTTTTTTCATGGCTTATTTTGTTTGTTGTTATAAAAATTCCTGTTATGAAATTGTTGATTATGTTAAAACAAAATATGTGCCGAATTTCCAGCATCATTTTTTTAAAATTAAAATGTACATTCAAAGTCCGTTGAGGATATAATTAAAATCATTTCAGAAATGATTATATGGTATCGTTGATGCTTTATAAAATTAAATTATAAAACAAATATTACACTTACAATGTTTTCACAAAATAACGAATAAAAATTAGAAATATGAAACGATTTTTTACAGTGCTTTTAGCAGCACTTTTTGTTGTAGGTTTATCTGCTCAGATAATTTACAAAGTAGATCCATACCACAGTTCCATCAATTTTAAGGTTAAGCACCTGGGAGTTATTTTGTAACCGGAAAATTTGAGAAATTTCATGGAATGATTGAAGGCTCTGATGTGAAGAATGCCAGAATTGACTTCACAGTGGATGTTAACAGTATAAATACCGGGGTTGAGATGCGCGACAAACACCTTCGAAGTGCCGATTTTTTTGATGTCCCCAAATTTCCTTCAATGAAATTTGGAAGTACATCAATCAAAAAATCAGGTAAAATTTACAAACTGAACGGAAATCTGACAATTAAAGATGTTGTACGCCCAGTTGTATTCGATGTAGTGATGAATGGTCCCGTGAAAGGTAAAAACGGCGGTGATATTTATGGCTTTTCAGCTAAAACAACCATAAACCGATTTGATTACGGAGTGGCATAAGACCCGGAACGGAAATCAGTGGGTAAAGATGTGCATATCACCCTTTATCTGGAATTTAGCCAGCAAAAATAAACATTATCACGAAAAAACCGGTATGAACACCGGTTTTTTCGTTTATTAATATTTTCAGGTAAGTCAATATCCGATGTGTATCAAATCGCTGATGGATGAAATCTGAATCTGGTCGGCAAAATGACGGATAATATTAATATCTGCGAGCAGGGCAAAAAGAATGACAATGAATACCATTCCAAAAATTCCGCCTGCTATGTGTGCCGAATGATTGATACCTCCAGAATGTTTTTTCTGAAGAACGACTGAAAGAACTACAAACAAAATGCCGAACAGAAAGGCAGGCAACATCACGGGGACAAACATGACGCCCATAAAACTCATGGGATTAATAAGAATGTAGGCAAATACCACGGCAGAAACAGCTCCGGATGCACCCAGTCCCCGGTAGTTATCATTGTTTTTTTCTTTCAGGTAGGTTGGCAGAATGGAAATAATCAGTGCACTGATGTACATTATAATATACCAGAATCCACCCGCTTGATCTCCCAATATTGCTCTAAAGAATTTTTCGATATAACTCCCAAAAATATATAATGTCAACATATTGAAAATCAGATGGGTAAAATCTGCGTGTAAAACACCGTAAGTGACGAGCCGATACCATCCTCCTCTTTTCACGGCGGGGGGATAGAATATCAGCTTGTTCATGTACGAGCTGTTGTTGAACGCCAGGTAGGAGATAAGTGCTGTGAGCGCAATGATGAAGATTGTTATCATTTCTGATTTTAGGTTTAGTTTTTATTATATTATTGTTCGATGATACAAATATAAGCATTTTCAGAAAACATTTTTTTTTGAAAAATTATTCCTGTGAATCGGCAGGCAGAGGAGTTTTTCGCTTTACATTTCCCCTGACATACGAAAAATAAATGCCAACCAGACTTGTGAGTGAGAAGGTGATAAAACCCCATTTCATGGCTGTAAGAAACAATGAATCAGAAACTTTTTCGATCGATTTTCCGCTGAAAAGTCCTGCAAATAAAAGTGTTACGATTGTCATACTTGTTATCTGACCGATTACACGCATGGATGCGGCTGTACCTGAGGCAAGTCCGTATTGAGTTCGGTTTACTGAACTCATGATAAGGTTCATATTGGGTGATGAGAAGAGTGCAAATCCGATTCCTATCCAAATAAGTATCGAAATGATTACCCAGTGGGGTGTGACCTCGTTCAGAAATGACATCGAAGCCAATCCGACAGAACACATAGCCATGCCCGAAGTGGCAAAATAACGGGGTTGATGACGGTCGGAAAGCCGGCCTACCAATGGCGAAAACAAGGTCATCATGATCGGTTGGGCTATCAGAATCAGACCTGCTTGCTGAGGGGTAAGATGTTGAATTTTCTGAAGATAAAGACTCAGAAAGAAAACAATGGCAGAAGTCGATCCGTAATTAATCAGGGCAGCCAGGTTCGAAAACGCAAACATCCGGTTTTTGGTGAAAAGTCCGGTGTCGAAAACCGGCATTTTGGATTTACTTTCTATTTTCCAGAATAATATCAGTGCTGCAAGTCCTGCCGCCATGATCAGCCAGCCTGATGTGGCAGGAATGAGCGATGATCCATACACCATACAAACCAGTCCGAGCATAAAAAAGATAACACCCTTTAGCCCCATTTTCTGTTTTGTCTGCCCGGTTTGTTCGTCTTTACCTAAATAAAGAAACGATACGACCGTTGAAACGAGTCCGATAAGGGCTGCTGCCATGAAAATGGAGCGCCAGCCAATTTGCTGAGTGAGTAATCCTCCCACAAATGGTCCGAACGAAAGCCCGAGATATACCGATGAAACCGATATTCCCAATACGCTGCCGCGGTTTTGGGGTGGAAAACTTCCCACGAGTATTGCCTGCCCGGTGGTATTGGTAAATGCAGCGCCAATACCCTGGAGGTAACGGGCTGCAATAAGCCAGCCACCCGACGGAGCAATGCCACACAGAAGCGATGATAATGTAAAAATAATCAGTCCGGCTTTATAAAGTCTGACCACGCCCGAAATATCGCTCCAGCGTCCTGCAGGAAGCAGAAACATGGCTGTTGCCAGCAGAAACGAAGTTACTACCCAGCTCAGCATGATGGCATTCAGCCCGAATGTCTTTTCGATAGACGGCAGGGCGATATTGATGGAAGAGATAAGAAATGTACCCATAAACGAAGTTATGGCTACTACTGCCAGCGTGGAAGTTTGCTTTTTAGTCCAGTTCATGTAAGCATTGTTGTATATTTTTACTTACAAAGAAAAGAATAAAAAAGCAACAGGCAAAACATTTACTTATCAGATTTAGTTGAAGCAAACGATTAATTTATTCGCAAAATGAATACTTAATCAATCCATTTTATCAATAACAATTTCCGGGACTTACCGACTGAATTAGAAATTAACCGGTGTTACTTTTTCTGATAGGGTAAACGTGCTTTTTTTTGTTCCGGGAGTGTAAATACCACCGGTAGAAAAACCGTTAATAGTAGTTCCACCCGAATAACTGCCGCCTGTAAAAACCGAAAAGGTAGTTCCGGTTTTCAATGCCGGCGATGAAAACAGCAGGTAATAGGCGCTTTTGATGGGCTTGAAAGTCACAAGTGAGTTACCGCCGGCATCCTGAATGTTTATCAGATTGGTTCCCAGAGTTCCGGATGTTATTTTCAGACTGTTTTGAGTGGATGTGTTGTCCGGACTTTTGATCAAAGAGCCTGCATTCGGTCCGCTTGCTACCAGCATTCCGTTCGTAATCTTCAGTTCGCCTAGAGTGGATACCGCCACTTTTGAATTATCGTAGGGACCCTGAACTACGGTTGTGCCTCCGTCGATGTGAATATTTCCGTCGCTCACAAGCCCGTGGCTCAACGTGTTGATATACAGATTACCTCCCGATACGGTCAAAAGGCTGCTGTCGGGCTGTGTAGCAGCAGTTTCGAAGGTAGCATTTACGGCTATTTTATTGGATGTGATCTGTGTTGTTCCTCCCGTTAGCTTTATATAGGGACTTTTTATCCCTTGCCTGGAGTTTTTCATCACGGTTATTTCACCTCCTGAAATATGAACCAAAGAATCGCTTCGCAAACCCTGACTCTCGTAAGCGGTGAGGGTCAGTTTTCCGTTTTCTATCAGAATTCTTTTCGTGGTATTAATCCCATCGCCCTGAGCTGAAGTGAGCGAAATATTTCCGCCGTCAATTTTCACATAACCACGTCCGTCGGTTACGGTGTTATCCGATTTCAGCGCATGTCCTGTATTGACTGCAGCTACCAGATTACAATCATGGATAAGCACATAGTTTTTACCCCGTATGCCATCGTCCGGGGCTTGTATGTTGAAATTGCCGCTGTTGATGATCACTTCATCGTCGCTGGAGATGGCGTCGTTGTGATTTCCGTTTACATTTAAGGTTCCTTCGCCCGTGAAAGCGAGGTAGGCATTGCTGAATAATGCAGCCTGCGGTTCGCCTGTATTGGTATAGATGGCCGGGTCGGATATTGTGTTTACCGTTCCTGATTTGAGGAAAACTATCACTTTGGAGGCAGCCTGGATAAAGAATGGAGATGTAGTGGAATTTGCCATCGTAACACCGCTGAGCATTATTTTTAGTTTGGCTTTGGGGGCATTCACTACAAGCTGTCCGTCAGAAAGGTTGCCGCTGATGTTGTAATAACCGGCCGAAGTGATGGTTGCTGTTGTTCCTTGAATCAAAACGTCTTTTGAAGTGGATGTAATGGCGTTTTGGTTGAAAACGATGGTTTTTACATTGCTGTTGTCCCACTCGTAATCGGTGGCAGTTTCTGATTTGGTGGTATCTTTTCCGATTACGTTTTCAGGATCGCATCCTGCCACGATGACTACAATAGCGGTCAGCATGAACAGGTGTTTGAGTAATTTATTCATAATCAGTTATTTTAATGTGTGAGAAAATTTGAGATCCACAATATATTTACCGGAGTAATCAGTATCGTCGGAGCCCAGTTCGTCGTTGTAGATTCCGGCAAGTTTCAGGGAGTTGTGTTTGTTGATTTTATATTTTAAGAATAGCGAATACCGAAGTTTGTCAAATTTGTTCCCATCCGGATTGTTGAGCTCGTAGTAACTTTCTATTTCACCACCGGGTGTGAGTTTGCTTTTCGGTATGTCGTATTCTGCCTGCATTGAATTTTTCCACATCAGGGCAGGATTTATCTTATACGTATCTGTATTGCCGTAATCGTCAATTCTTTTGCTGGCATTTTTTGTCGTCAGCTGAAGACCTTCTGACAGGGAAAAATCAAATCTTCCCCATTTTTGCTTTCCGGTGATACCCGCGTTGAACCTGTTTCTGAACTGGTAATTCAGGTATTTCTGGTCGAGTACGTTCATCAACGTGTAGCTCAAACCTACTTCAAGTGGCTTTGCAATTTTATACTCGGCATCCAGTCCAATGCTCCACCGGTTTATCAGCCTGAGGTAGTATATGGTGCGGATTTCGGTATCGGCTTCCAGTTTCCACTTACCCAGTTTTTTCTCTACACCAACGCTCGTCCATGTGCCGTACTGAGCCTGAGCCATTGTTTTTACACTGGTAAGGAACGCTAAAAGAAACAGTACGAATGTTATTTTACGCATTAGTCGTAGTAATAAATGGTTATGGTAGCGCTGTCTCTGAGGTATGAAATGTCTTCGATGGATACACGATGGATTTTTAGCCCGGTACGAAGTTTTAATTCTTCGATCAGTTCTTTTTCTTTCGAAGCATTTATAAGGTCAATGTTATCAAAAAATATGGTTTTGGTAGATTCGCGTTTGATGAAATACCTGGTATCCAGTAAGAAAAGCATCACATAGATAACTGCGTAGATAATGAGCAAATCATGAATCTGTAGTCGCACTCCGCTGATCAAACCCAACGCAATAAATATAAACAAATAAGTCATATCCTTGATACTGATGCCTGCAGTGCGATATCGGAGCATGGTGAATACGGCAAAAAGACCGAATGCCGCACCCATCGATATTTTTATCTGATTGAGCAGTGAAATGAGCAGAAAAATAGACACATTGAACATCACGAAGGTGAATACTGTGTCCAGTTTACGGTAATTGGGGTAATATATCGTTCGGATAATGAGAAAAACCATGAGTAAATCCAGCAACAAACTCAGAAAAAAAGTTAATCCAAGCTCTACTTCCTCTTTTTTGGGTGGTTTGATTACGGCTTTGAATTCAGCTCTCAGCACACTGTCGGGGCTGAGTGATGCTACCGGTTCCTCGTTGAACATTTGGCCTGTTTCTTCCATCATCAGTTCGTCCTGAGCCGGTAGAGGAGAAAAAGGAATGATTACAAAAAATGAAAGAAGTACAATGAATTTAATTGAATGCTGTGTTGCAAATTTTTTTAACATAACGTATTTGATTTTTAAAGTAATTCTTTTTAATTCCATCCACGTAGCTGGCAATACCGAAGCAGTATTTGCTAAGCGATACTCGATGCAGGTGCTGCTCATGCATGATTTCCATAAACCGGGATTGGCTTGATTTGTTTTGTTTCACTTCCAGAATTATCAGTTCGGGATATTCGTACCGGGCTCCATCGATCAAATAACTCATGTCAAAATCGATGGTAATTCGTTCGGTCATTCCCTTGTTTATCAGCGTAATTCGTTTGTAGTTTACCTGAATGCTTCTTTTTAAGTTTTCGGCCGAAATACCGGCTTTCGTTTTCAGAAATTCAGCGCATTCTTCCGTAATACACGAATCGGGTTGTGCTATTTTCATACGGCTCTTAATGGTACGGCCTTTATTTGATTTGAATTTTATCTCAAAAAAATGCAAATCCGAATTCACGTAACTTCTTGTCCTCACTTTATACCGATTCAGCCGTTTATTATGATGATCAAGATAGAAACCGTATTCCGGAGTATCAAAATAATGTGTTTCGTAGTCGGCGTAATGTTGTTCGTTGATTACCAGAGAAAGGTAATCGGCTTTGGCAAGTGTCAGAATATCAGATAACAATTCGCGATGGAAAGAAAATTTTACATCTGTACGGTTGAGCAGCATTACTTTACCCATTTCAGGTAAAGTAATGGTATCGAAATCTTTAATGATTTGTAAGAAGTTCTTCAAAGGTATTTCAATAAGGTTAACAACTTATGACATATTGACTACAAAAGTAAGACTTTATCGCTAACCTTTAGATATAAAAAAGCTTAAATGCACATATTTTATCCCTTTTTGGTGTAAATGTAAACCCGATTGGAAACAAAATGAAGCTAATTTGGAGATAAAATGCAAAAAATATTCAGTTATTTAACAAATGACACTTTTTGCAACTTGTAAAAAACCTTAGTTACGTTTCTTTTGTTTATATTTGTAGCTTCGAGTGTTAAATATTACGATGATGAAAAAAAGTTTTTCACGTAACATTTATCAGTAATTTCTTTTTTTCAAAGTAATAAATTATTTTAAAACGTAACATATATATGAAAGACTTACAACCGCAAATCGTTTGGAATCATTTCTACGAAATCACTCAGATTCCGCGTCCATCCAAAAAAGAAGAAAAAATAAGAGCTTACCTGCAGGAATTTGGTAAAAAAAACAACCTGCCCACCCGAACGGACGAAGCAGGTAATGTGTTAATTACAAAACCGGCCACTCCGGGATATGAAAATAAAAAAACCGTAATTCTGCAATCGCACATGGATATGGTGTGCGAAAAAAACAGTAACGTAGAACATGATTTTGAAAAAGATCCGATACAGACCGAAATTGACGGTGAATGGCTACGGGCAAAAGGTACCACGCTGGGCGCCGACAACGGAATCGGCATGGCTTTGATGCTTGGTGTGCTTGCATCCGATAATATCAAACATCCTCCCCTTGAATGCCTCTTCACTACCGACGAAGAAACCGGCCTGACCGGTGCATTTGCGTTGAGCAACGATATGCTCACCGGCGATGTGCTCATCAATCTTGATTCGGAAGATGACGGCGAGATATTCGTAGGTTGTGCCGGAGGAATTGATACAACCGCTACTTTCAATTACCAAACGAAGAAAACTCCGAAAGGATATTTTGCATTTTCGGTCTCGGTTTCAGGACTTTCAGGTGGCCATTCCGGCGACGACATTGATAAACACCGTGCCAATGCCAATAAATTACTGAATCGGATTTTGTGGAATATGCTCCGTGATATGGATCTTCGTTTAGTTAAAATCGATGGTGGAAATCTCCGAAATGCCATACCACGAGAAGCTTCAGCCACAGCTTGTGTGCCTTACAAGGAAAAGGAAAATGTACGGGTTATTTTCAACCGGGTAGTTTCAGATATTGAAGAGGAATTTCAGAATATTGAAACCAAAATGCGTATAGAACTTCATTCGGATGAAACTCCAAAAGAAACCCTGACTAAAAAAAGTACCAGAAAACTGCTGAATGCACTCTACGCGTGTCCTCATGGCATAAAAAAGATGAGTATGGATATGCCCGGACTGGTGGAAACATCCACCAACCTTGCTTCGGTGAAAATGAAAGAAGGAGAACAAATTATTATCACCACCAGCCAGCGAAGTTCAGTAGAATCGGCCAAATACGACATTGCACATCAGGTGGAAGCTGTACTGAAACTGGCCGGATGCAAGGTAACTCACGGCGACGGCTATCCGGGCTGGAAACCAAACCTGAATTCAGAAATACTGAAAGTTGCCGAAAAAAGCTACAAAAAACTCTACAAAACCGAGCCAAAAGTGAAAGCCATTCATGCCGGACTGGAATGCGGTCTCTTTCTGAAGAAATACCCGCATCTGGATATGATTTCTATCGGCCCAACCATGCGGGGAGTTCATTCACCCGACGAACGACTGCATATACCGGCAGTCGGAAGAGCTTGGGAGTGGCTGACAGATATACTTGCTCATTAGTTATGAGCTCTGAGTTCTGAGTTTCGGATTTCGGGTTTCGCGAAGCTCGAAACTAATTTATTTTAATTTGACTGAAACAAAATTGCACCGATTAACACTGTTTTTTTCGAACAAGATTTTCTTTAATAATTTGTTCTTATTCGAGCAACTTTTGTTTTGAAAAAACTTTGCTTCCCGGCGAGTTTGCAAGTAATAATATAGGCAAAATGCGGTTTCGGGCCGTAATTTGTTTTCTTAAAATTCGGGTTTCGTGTTTCAGACTTCAAGCTATAATTAAAAATTTGTATTCAATATATTTGTAATAAAAAGTCATTTCAACTTACCAAATTCCCCCTTTAGGAGGTTAGGGGCCTATGAAGCGAAAAATTATCAATGATCCGGTGTTTGGATTTATCAATATCCCGAACGATTTTCTGTATGATATCATTCAACACCGTTATTTCCAGCGGCTCAACCGAATCAAACAGTTGGGATTGTCATCCTTCGTATATCCCGGAGCACAGCATACCCGCATGCTTCATTCGCTGGGTGCCATGCACCTGATGGGTGAGGCAATAGCCCAGCTCAGGCTTACCGGGCAGAATATCAGTGCCACCGAAGAAGATGCAGCCAGAGCCTGCATGCTGCTTCACGATATCGGTCACGGACCCTTTTCGCACACACTCGAGAATAGCATCGTACAGGGAACATCGCACGAAGATATCTCGCTGTGGATGATGCAACGGATTAATGACGATTTCGATGGCCGGCTCGAAACAGTCCTGCAGATTTTCACCAATCAGTATCCGAAACATTTTCTGCATCAACTCGTTGCCAGCCAGTTGGATATGGACAGGCTCGACTACCTGAGCCGCGACAGTTTTTTCTGTGGCGTGAGCGAAGGGATTATCGGAGCATCGCGCATCATCAAGATGCTGAATCTGCACAACGACAAGCTGGTGGTGGAAGCCAAAGGTATTTATTCCATTGAGAAATTTCTGGTCGCCCGCCGCCTGATGTACTGGCAGGTATATCTGCATAAAACCTCGGTGGCAGCCGAAAAAATGCTGATAAATATTCTGAAAAGAGCAAAAGAAATTGCATCGCAGGGAGTAGAACTTTTTGGTTCGCCGGCATTGAAGTATTTTCTTTACAATAATATTAGCCGGAACGACTTCATTCAAACGGCCGAAACGCTGGATCATTTTGCCATGCTGGATGATGCCGATGTGCTCTGCGCCATCAAAGTATGGAGCGAACAGTGTAAAGACACTGTGCTTGCTGCACTCTGCAGCCAGTTTGCCAATAGAAAACTCTTCAAGGTTGAGGCCCTCACAAGCAAAAAACAGGGAGAAGAGCTGCGCGAAAAATACCTGAAAAAATATCAGGAACATTTTGGAATTTCAGCTAACGAAGCCGCTTATTTCATCGGCGAAGAGGTCGTTTCTACAGATACGTACAGTCCAGAAGATGAGAGTATTAGTATTCTTTATAAGGATGGAACAATAAAAGACATTGCCGATGCTTCGGATATGCTGAATATTCAGGTACTGACTAAAACAGTAGAAAAACATTTTTTGTGCTACTGTAAGATATAATTGGCTTTTATTAAGGTCAGAGAATAATTATTGAAAATAGTTTTGTAATTTTGCACCCAAATTTTTTTAAGATATGGAGTACACCGCACAGCAAATAGCTGAATACCTTCACGGCGAGATCATAGGCGATCCGGCCGTAAAAGTTCGTGAATTTTCAAAGATAGAAGAAGGTGAAAACGGAACGCTCAGCTTCTTGTCAAATCCCAAATACAGTCATTATTTATACGAGAGCAATGCCAGTATAATACTGGTTAACCGCGATTTCGAACCCGAAAAGGAAGTGAAAGCCACGCTTATTAAAGTGGATAATGCCTACGAATCGCTTGCAATGCTTTTATCATCCATCGAGCAGTTGAAACCAAAGAAAAACGGTGTTTCGGCACTGGCACACATTTCACCTTCAGCCAAAATAGGGATAAACGTTTACATAGCTCCGTTTGTATTTGTGGGTGAAGGGGCGGAGATAGGAAACTATGCTTCCATAGATGCTTCAGGATATATAGGTGAAAATGTAAAAATTGGTGAAAACACCCAATTGCACGCCGGAGTGAGGGTAGAAAAGGAATGCATAATCGGAAAAAACTGTATTCTTCAGGCCGGAGCAGTAGTCGGATCGGACGGATTCGGTTTTGCACCGGCAAACGACGGATCATACAGAAAAATTCCTCAGGTAGGTAATGTAGTGATCGAAGATGACGTAGAAGTGGGTGCCAATACTACCATCGACCGTGCTACCCTCGGAAGCACCATCATCCGACGGGGTGTGAAGCTGGATAATCTGGTACAAATAGCTCACAACGTTGAAATCGGAGAAAATACTGTCATTGCAGCCCAATCCGGAATAGCCGGATCTACCAAAATAGGAAAAAAATGTGTTCTTGCAGGTCAGGTTGGCATATCCGGTCATATCGAAATAGCCGACGGATGCGTGTTCGGAGCTCAGACCGGTGTTCCAAACAACGTGAAGGAACCCAACAGCATCATGCAGGGTTATCCGGCAGTACCCGTCGGCACCTTTCGCAGGGCATCTGTAGTTTATAAAAATCTGCCCGATTTACAGCGCACAGTTAACGAACTGCAGAAGCAAATAGAAAACCTGAAACTCGTACTTGGCAATACAAAGCACTGAACAAGAAACTCAAAACCTGAAGATCCGAACAGGAATGAAGTAAACCGGATAAATACTTTCAGCAAAAAAAGTAAAAACCTGAAAAAGACGAGGTTCCCTGCCGGAAGAGAAGTTTTTTTTGTTTTGAATAATTACAACGGGAATGAATTTAAATTCATTCAACAAGCTCATAACTTTAATACTCAAACTTCGGACTGCTAAATCCAAATCATAAAAATATGGCAACACAAAGAACAATCAAATCAGCTTTCGGACTGAAAGGTAAAGGACTTCACACCGGAGTGGAAATTAATATCACTTTTCTTCCCGCTCCCGTGAATCATGGAATCAGAATCAGGAGGACCGATTTGCCCGGACAGCCCGATATACCGGCGCTGGCAGATTATGTGGTTTCCACCAATCGCGGTACCATACTTAAAAGGGGAGAAATGCAGGTTAGCACCATTGAACATGCCATGGCAGCTCTTTTTGCCTGGCAGGTTGACAACTGCCTGATAGAAGTGGATGCTCCCGAGTTTCCAATCCTCGACGGAAGTGCCCGGTATTATTACGAAGAAATTGAAAAAGCGGGAGTAGAAGAACAGCTTAAAGCTGAAAAAGATATTTACATCGTCAAGAAAAGAATAGATTATCACGATGTAGAAACCAATGCGAAAATCACTATTCTGCCCGACGATCACTTCAGTGTGGATGTTTACGTTGACTACAATTCTCCCGTGTTGCCGGCGCAGTATGCTACTCTCGAAGATTTGTCTGATTTTGGAAAAGAAATAGCCGGTTGCAGAACATTTGTATTTGTAAGAGAAATAGAGCCACTTCTTAGTCAGAATCTCATAAAGGGCGGCGACCTGGAAAATGCAATCGTTATTTACGATAAAGAAATGCCTCAGGATGAACTGAACAAACTGGCCGATCTGATGAAACACCCCCGGGTGAAAGTGGATGAGTTAGGTATTATCAGCGGCGATTTGAAATTCAAAAACGAACCGGCCCGTCATAAACTTCTCGATATTATCGGCGACCTGGCTTTGGCGGGAAAGCAGATTCATGGAAAAGTCATTGCCCGGTTCCCTGGACACAAGGTGAATACCGAAGTGGCAAAACTGATTCGCAAAGAAATAAAAGGACAGGAAGTGCAGTCGCCTCTGTATGATGACACGGTGCCTCCTTTGCTCGATTCCAATGCCATCCGGAAAATGCTGCCGCATCGCTGGCCATTTCTCATGGTCGATAAAATTCTTGAAATTCGCGAACGTTCCATCATAGGCGTTAAAAATATATCGTCCAACGAAACTGTTTTCATGGGTCATTTCCCCGACGAACCGGTCATGCCGGGAGTACTGCTCATTGAAGCCATGGCACAGACAGGAGGTTTGCTCGTGTTGAGTCAACTGGAAGATCCCGAGTTGTATTCCACCTATTTTATGAAAATAGACAATGTGAAATTCCGGCAGAAAGTAGTGCCGGGTGATACCGTAGTTTTTCACGTATCGCTGATGGACGAAATTCGAAGAGGAATAGCTACGATGAAAGGTTACGCATTCGTGGGCGGTGTAATCGCTACCGAGGCCGAGTTTATGGCTCAGGTAATTAAAAATAAATAGCCTTTATTTTGCTTAAGGAAAAATAGCAGTTGGATATATGATTCCTGCTCTTTTTCTAAAAGTGTTTTTTTTATGAATAAATTTAAATATTAAAATACTCACAAGTGCACTTAAAGTCTCATTTTACGAGGTTCAAAGCACTCAAATAATTTTATGAAACAACCACTTGCATACATTCATCCAGATGCTAAAATTGCCCGTACGGTCGTAATCGAACCATTCGTAACAATAGATAAAAACGTAGAAATAGGTGAAGGAACCACAATCGGCTCTAACGTAACTATACTCGAAGGAGTGAGAATCGGCAAGAACTGCCGGATTTTTCCAGGTGCCGTTATCGGAGGTATTCCACAGGATCTCAAATACAAAGGCGAAGAAAGCCTGGTAATAATTGGCGACAATACTACCATCCGCGAATTTGTAACTGTGAACAGAGGCACTGTGTCGAAAGGAAAAACGGTGGTCGGCGACAATTGCCTGCTCATGGCTTATTGTCATGTGGCACACGATTGTGTGTTAGGCAATAATGTCATTATGAGTAACGCCTGCCAGCTTGCCGGTGAAGTGGAAATTGACGATTATGCGGTGCTCGGAGGAGGCACTATGATTCATCAGTTTAGTCGCATTGGAGCTCATACCATGATTCAGGGTGGATCCAGAGTCACTAAAGATGTACCTCCCTTTATCACTGCCGGCCGCGATCCGCTGTCCTATGCAGGTGTCAATTCCATCGGATTACGTCGCAGGGGCTTTACCAACGAGCAGATTCGCGATATTCAGGATGTTTACCGCTTCATTTATCAATCGGGAATGAACACCACCCATTCGGTTGAACGGGTTCAGGCTGAACTTCCGGCTACCAATGAACGCGATGAAATACTTCAATTTATCAAAAACTCTCCGAGAGGCATTATTAAGGGCTATTTTGATTAAAAAAAACTGCCAGGTTCCTCCTGAACAGAGGACTTGCATAGCAAAAAGAAAGAAAATATTAGTAATAATTGATATAAAACAAGTCTCCCTTTCGGGGAGCCTACCTGCCGCAGGCAGGATTTTGAGGGGCTTATGGAAAAGAGTTTAAATTTTATCGAACAAATTGTAGAAGATGACCTTGCCGCAGGAGTGAATGACGGACGTATTCAGACCCGTTTCCCGCCTGAACCGAACGGTTATCTGCACATTGGTCATGCCAAAGCTGTTTGCATTGATTTTGGAATAGCCGAAAGATACAACGGAACGTGTAATCTCCGATTTGACGATACCAATCCGGTAAAAGAGGACGTGGAATATGTGGATTCCATCATGGAAGATATCAAGTGGCTGGGTTACAAGTGGAATAATGTGTATTATGCATCCGATTATTTTCAGCAATTGTGGGATTTGGCCGTCAGATTTATCAACGAAGGTAAAGCCTATGTGGATGAACAATCATCTGAAATAATTGCTCAGCAAAAAGGTACTCCCACTGTAGCAGGAACCGAAAGCCCGTACCGGAATAGATCAGTGCAGGAGAATCTGGATTTGTTCATGAAAATGTCAGCAGGCGAAATACCCGATGGCAAAATGGTATTGCGTGCCAAGATAGATATGGCTTCGCCTAATATGCATTTTCGCGATCCGATACTCTATCGGGTTATCACCACTCACCCACATCACCGCACCGGTTACACCTGGAAAGTATATCCGATGTATGATTTTGCCCACGGGCAATCCGACTATTTCGAGGGAGTCACCCATTCCATTTGTACACTCGAATTTGTAGTGCACCGTCCGCTTTACGACTGGTTTATCGACCAGTTTAAGGAAACGGAATACCGCCCGAAACAAATTGAATTCAACAGGCTGAACATCACTTACACCGTGATGAGCAAACGCAAGATGCTGCAACTGGTTCAGGAAGGATTGGTGAGTGGCTGGGACGATCCGCGCATGCCGACTCTGTGCGGACTGCGCCGGAGAGGGTATTCTCCCGAAAGTATTCACAATTTCATCGACAAAATAGGCTACACCAAGGTTGAAGGAATTATTGACCTCGGACTGCTCGAACATGCCGTTCGCGAGGAACTTAATAAAACATCGACTCGAGTGAGCGCTGTAATCAACCCGGTGAAACTTATCATCACCAATTATCCGGAAGGAAAAACCGAAATGATGGAAGCGGTAAATAATCCCGAAGATGAAAATTCGGGTACTCATACCATTGCTTTCACACGCGAACTCTGGATGGAGCGCGAGGATTTCATGGAAGAAGCACCTAAGAAGTTTTTCCGCATGACTCCGGGACAGGAAGTCCGGCTGAAATCGGCTTACATCGTAAAATGTACCGGATGTAAAAAAGACGAAGACGGAAACATTACCGAAGTATATGCCGAATACGACCCGCTGACAAAAAGCGGTATGCCCGATGCTAACCGCAAGGTGAAAGGAACCCTTCACTGGCTTTCGGCAGCACACAGTCTGCCTGCAGAGGTACGCCTGTACGACCGGTTGTTCAGTGTTGAAAATCCATCGGCCGACGAGCGTGATTTCCGCGAACTGATTAATCCAGGTTCGCTGGAAGTAAAAACCAACTGCTACGTGGAAGAATACCTGAAAGATGCACAACCGCTGGATCGTTTCCAGTTTCAGCGCATCGGTTATTTCAATGTTGACTCGGACAGCACTGCTGAAAAACTGGTATTCAACCGCACAGTATCGCTGAAGGACAGCTGGGCTAAGGAACAGAACAAATAGAAAAGCTTGCCTCGTTTTCTTTCTCAAAAGTGAAAGGAATTAGCTCAACTTTCTGATAATGATGTAGCTATCATAAATCAATAAATAATGAATAACCGTTGCTCTGAAATGAAAGCAACGGTTTTTTTATATCCTCATTTTTCTCTATTTTTGTGTGTTAATTCTAAGATTGAAAAAAGAAATTAAAAACCTGAAAATGCCTGAAACATACTCTGCTCACGAATACGCCTCGCTGTTTGCCACACTTACTAATCAGAATGTTTTTCTTACAGGAAAAGCCGGTACAGGTAAAACCACTTTTCTTCACCGCCTCCGCGAAACTTCTCCAAAACAAATAGCTGTGGTAGCGCCTACCGGTGTGGCTGCCATCAATGCCGGTGGTACCACCATACATTCCTTTTTCCAGCTTCCGTTCACACCCTTCATCCCAACCGATATGGGCAGAAAGGAACTTATCGGCAAAATGAAAATGCAATCCAACCGGAGGAAAGTGCTTCGGGAGCTCGAACTGCTTGTGATAGATGAGATAAGCATGGTGCGTGCCGACGTACTGGATGCCATCGATACCGTGCTCCGGCACGTACGATACCGACACAACGAACCATTCGGAGGCGTTCAGATGATTTTTATCGGCGATATGTACCAACTTTCGCCCGTAGCTCAAAACGAAGAGTGGCAGATTCTTTCCGGATTTTACCAGGGGGTATATTTTTTCAATAGCCACGTGTTTCA
>SAAL01000060.1 GCA_009929445.1 Bacteroidia bacterium | reverse complement strand
GGCTCGAATTTAAAATACAAATTGTTGACTTGATAAAAGCTATGTTTTACCAAATCAACAATAATTTAATACGAAAATGGGCTTTTTAAGGTTCGACTATTTAATAGAAAGAAAAAATCGCTATTCTGTTTCCGTAATTGTCGGATTTTGTTTCACAACCCTGGCTTTCACGCCGTCTTTTGCTTCATTGAGTTCCATCAGAATGGTATCTCCTTCGGCGGCCTCTCCTGCAAGCACCACATCGGCCAGTTCGTCTTCCAGATAACGCTGGATAGCGCGTTTCAGCGGACGGGCACCGTACTGAACATCATACCCTTTATCGGCAATAAAATCTTTGGCCTCGGGTGAGAGTTCCAGTTTGTAACCCAGATCGGTCACACGTTTAAATATACCTTTCAGTTCCAGGTCGATAATGGATTTCAGGCTTTCGCGGTTTAACTGATCGAACATCACAATATCATCCACGCGATTTAGAAATTCGGGAGCAAAAGTCTTATTCAGTGCTTTCTGAATAACTCCGCGAGAGTAGTCTGAATCGATGGTCATATCTTCGTCCATGTTGAAACCTACTCCGCGACCAAAATCTTTCAGTTGGCGGGTACCGACATTAGAAGTCATTATAATAATGGTATTTTTGAAATCAATTCTGCGTCCAAGACTGTCGGTGAGTCGTCCTTCATCCATCACCTGAAGCATGATATTGAAAACATCGGGGTGCGCTTTCTCTATTTCATCGAGCAGAACAATGGAATACGGTTTCCGGCGTACTTTCTCGGTCAATTGTCCGCCTTCTTCGTATCCTACGTATCCCGGAGGTGCACCGATTAAACGTGAAACGCTGAATTTTTCCATGTATTCACTCATATCCACCCGAATCAACGCATCGGTACTGTCAAACATAAAATCTGCCAGCACCCTCGCCAGATGAGTTTTCCCAACTCCGGTCGGACCAAGGAAAAGAAATGAGCCAATCGGTTTGTTCGGATCTTTCAGCCCGATGCGGTTGCGCTGAATGGCTTTCGTAATTTTATCAACTGCGTCATTCTGGCCGATAACCCTCGATTTGAGCACCTCTCCCATCTGCCGCAGTTTAAGTCCTTCGGCCTGAGCAATACGCTGCACGGGAATGCCTGACATCATGGCCACTACTTCAGCCACTTTTTCTTCGTCAACCGTTTCCGGATTCAGCTGCGATTCTTTCTCCCACCGTTTTATTGCATCTTCGAGCTGATATTGGGTCTGCTTTTCCTTATCACGTATGGGTACTGCTTCTTCGTATTTTTGTTCGGCAATAACCCTGTTCTTTTCAGCTTTTAGGTCTTCAAGCCTTTTCTCAAGCTGTTCTATTTCGGTTGGCACCGATACGGTAGCTATGTGCACCCTTGATCCGGCCTCGTCGAGTGCATCGATGGCTTTATCAGGGAAACTCCGGTCGGTAATGTATCTGTCGGTGAGGCGTACACAAGCTTTGATGGCTTCGGGCGTATAGCGTACATTGTGATGATATTCGTACCGGTCCTGGATATTCTGTAGAATAGTAAGTGTTTCCTCAGGAGTGGTCGGATCAACCATTACTTTCTGAAAACGGCGCTCCAGCGCTCCGTCCTTTTCAATACTCTGACGATATTCATCAAGCGTGGTAGCTCCCACACACTGGATTTCACCCCGCGATAAGGCAGGTTTGAGCATGTTGGCAGCATCCAGTGAACCCGGTGCACCTCCAGCTCCCACAATGGTATGAATTTCATCAATAAAAAGAATAATATTGGGGTTTTTCTGCAGCTCGTTCAATATTGCTTTGATACGTTCTTCAAACTGACCCCGGTATTTTGTTCCGGCAACAATGGAAGCCATGTCAAGAGCCACCACACGTTTATCAAACAGCACGCGCGAAACTTTATGCTGAACTATGCGCAGCGCTAAACCTTCTACTATAGCCGATTTTCCCACACCGGGATCACCAATTAGTACAGGATTATTTTTTTTCCGACGGCTCAGAATCTGAGCAATCCGCTCAATTTCCCTTTCCCTTCCTACTACCGGGTCGAGTCTGTTTTCCACAGCTGCTTTGGTAATATCAGTTCCAAAGGTATCCAATGCAGGCGTTTCGCTCGGTTTGTTGCCAGACTGCTTGGTTTTTGATTTCCTTGAACCGTACTGATCTTCGTCATCTTCGTCATCTTCATGAGGAAGTCCTGCGCTGGCCTGCGTATCCTGAGGTTTCATTGGATTGAGATGTTTTATGAGTTTTTCATAAGTCAGGTTATCGGCACTCAGTACATCCACAGCCAGATTATTTTTATCTTTCAGAATAGCCAGCAGCAGGTGTTCGGTATCTGCCGTTTCGGCTGACATGGAGCGTGCTTCGAGTTCCATCACTTTTTTGATTTTTTCGGTGCTTTTCAGCATCGGAATATCAGCACCGGTCGGTTCGCTATCCGTACGTACCATGGCCTCAATTCTTTGTTTTGCGCTGTTGATATCTACACCCATTGCCTGCATTAATTCTGCAGCATGAGTTTCTGCATTGCGTATCAGGCCGAGAAAAAGATGTTCGGGTCCCACATAGGCATTCCCAAGGCGTTCTGCTTCCTGCAGACTATAAGTGAATACGTTATTTAATTGATCTGAATATTTCACTGACATATGGTTTTATAAATGTAATAAAGTTTGTATGAATTTCTCAATGCTCACTTTTTTTTCTGCGGTATTCCACAAAAATAAATAATTTGTGGCATTTGAGAAAAATTAAAGTCAAAAATAGTACCGAAATACTTTTCCTTCAACTTTCGGCAATGTTGTCATAAAAGTGCTCTCCCTTCGCATGATTCAAATCGGACAAAATGACATGAAAAACGAATAAAAAAAACATGTACAGCGCACTCCGCAAATATTTAACTTTCGCAACATACAGAATGTTCAATGTACATTCAATTATTGTAAGAAATATTTTACGGGGAATATTGCCTGTTTACAAATAATGTCGTATATTTGCACGCTCAATTCGAATGGGGTAAAAGCAAGCAGCGCTGCTCAAAAATATCGAGTCATCTCACCTCACCGATGTAATCTCAAAAAAATAAATTGAATGTACGCAATCGTAGAAATCCTGGGTCAGCAATTTAAGGTTGAACAAGGTAAAAAACTTTTCGTTCATCGTATGAACGAAGCCGAAAGAGGCTCTAAAGTTGAATTTGACAAAGTTCTTTTAGTTGACAATGATGGAGCCGTAACAGTGGGTTCTCCCGTTGTTGATGGTGCAAAAGTAGTTTGCGAAGTAGTTTCGCATGTAAGAGGTGAAAAAGTAATCGTTTTCCACAAGAAAAAACGTAAAGGCTATCGCAAACGCAATGGTCACCGTCAGGACTTCACCGAATTAACAATTAAAGAAATATTAGCTTAACCGATTAAAAATTAGAAGAAAATGGCACACAAGAAAGGTCAAGGTAGTTCACACAACGGTCGTGAATCGCAAAGCAAACGACTTGGAGTAAAGATATTCGGAGGACAATTCGCTAAAGCCGGCAACATTATAGTTCGTCAGCGCGGAACAGTACACAATCCCGGTTTGAACATCGGAATTGGTAAAGACCACACACTGTTTGCTTTGATTGACGGAACCGTAGAATTCAGAAAGAAAAGAGACAACAAATCTTTCGTTTCAATCAAACCCGTTGAATCAACAAACTAAACAACCGGGTAAAACGTATTAAGAAATCTCTCACAATGAATTTTGTGAGAGATTTTTTTGTTTCAAAAGCCCCCTAATTGGCTAATGCCGTACGTTGTTTCCCTTTAGGGGGACTTTTGGTGATTCTCAATATTGAAATCTTCCGGCAAGTTAGATTTGTTGACAAGATTTTTTTGTAACTTTGTCATTTCCCAATCGTAAATCGTAAATTGTAAAATTGTAAATATAAATAGGATGTTAACATTAAAACACATCACAGAAAATACCGAAGATGTTATCCTTCACCTGGCAAAAAAACATTTCGACGGAAAGGAAATCATCAACCAAATAGTGGAACTGGATGAACGCCGAAAAACCACTCAAACAGCTGCCGACACTTATGCCGCTGAGTTGAATGCACTTTCCAAAGAAATAGGAATATTGTTCAAACAAGGCAAGCAATCCGAAGCTAA
The DNA here is from genome assembly GCA_009929445.1 of Bacteroidia bacterium. Taxonomy (GTDB): domain Bacteria; phylum Bacteroidota; class Bacteroidia; order Bacteroidales; family Paludibacteraceae; genus UPXZ01. The sequence goes on along the minus strand of SAAL01000060.1, from coordinate 20,673 downwards.
TGCAGCAAAAGATAAAACAGTAGCGCTGAAAGAAAACGTAAACCGTCTGACAGAAGAAAAGGAAGCAATTGAACAAAAACTGAATGATTTACTGGTCTTAATTCCAAATCTTCCTCATGAGAGCGTACCGGAAGGAAAACACGCCGAAGACAACGTGGTGGAAAAAAGCGGCGGAACTATTCCCGAACTTCACAAAGATGCTGTTCCTCACTGGGATTTGGCAAAAAAATACGATCTGATAGATTTTGAGCTGGGAGTAAAAATCAGTGGAGCAGGATTTCCGGTATACAAAGGAAAAGGTGCCCGGCTTCAACGCGCTTTGATTAACTTTTTCCTGGACAGTGCACGTGACGCCGGATACCTTGAAGTGCAGCCTCCATATGTAGTGAATGCGGCTTCCGGTTACGGCACCGGACAACTGCCCGACAAGGAAGGGCAGATGTATCACGCTACTTTGGACGACTTGTATCTCATACCAACGGCTGAAGTACCTGTTACCAATATTTACCGCGATGTAATTCTGAACGAAGAAGATCTGCCTGTTAAAAATACGGCTTATTCTGCCTGTTTCCGGCGCGAAGCCGGATCATACGGCAAGGATGTACGCGGACTGAACCGTCTTCATCAGTTTGACAAGGTAGAAATTGTCCGCATTGACACTCCCGATCACTCCTACGAATCGCTTACCGAGATGGTGGAATATGTACAAATTCTGGTGGAAAAACTTGAACTTCCCTGGAGAATTCTTCGACTTTGCGGCGGCGATATGAGTTTTACTTCCGCTCTTACATTCGACTTTGAAGTATATTCAGCAGCACAGCAACGCTGGCTCGAAGTGAGTTCTGTATCGAATTTTGAGAACTACCAGGCAAACCGCCTGAAATGCCGCTACCGCAATGCAGATAAAAAAATTCAACTGTGTCACACACTTAACGGGAGTGCCCTGGCACTGCCCCGGATAGTAGCAGCTCTGCTCGAAAACAACCAAACTCCCGAAGGAATTCGTATTCCGAAAGCGTTGGTGCCTTACACCGGATTCGAGTGGATTGAATGAGAAATAAGTACATCTAAAACACAAATGGCGGATTCAGAATCCGCCATTTTGCATTTTATTATTTTTAATCTGAAATCAAGGTTGGACAAATCACCCGGGAGCCATTTACAGATTTTCAGCACTTATCAGGAGCGGCAAACGGGGCTCGAACCCGCGACCTTCGGCTTGGGAAGCCAACGCTCTGCCAACTGAGCTATTGCCGCAATTCTATTTACAATTTACAATTGCTATACAACTTAACACGACCTCTCCGATTGGAATCGGAGTGCTCTGCCAACTGAGCTATTGCCGCAATTCTATTTACAATTTATCTATATACAATTTACAATTTACAAAATCAGAAATGCTCAGCAACAATCTTCCTGATGCAAAAATAACACTTCTTACTGATTATTTGGCTTTTGCTGATCCGATTTTTTCAGTTCCTGTGGCTTTTGCTTTAACAAGGGTAAAGCAGTGTGATCCCAGGTCTCTTCAAACTCCCAGTTTTTTATCAATGTGAGTTTCTTTTCGTAATAATAAACCGATTCGGGTTGACGTTTTTCAAAATAGTTTCCCGGATCCCATTTTCCGTTTCCATTCCGGTCCAGAAACATCCTCAGGTAATAATCACCCGGCTCCAGGTATTCCACTTTCGTGCCGCCTTTCAATACAGGAGCTGTTCGTGTCAGCTTGTCGTCTTTATTTACCACCTGTAAAATGGCTGTTGAATCATAGTTGGCCAAAAGAAGTTTGAGTCCGGAATACTGATCCAGCGATTTGATTTTCAGTTCGTTTTTCAAATTATCGCTATGAAGATTATATACCGAGGTGAATGCTGCAGAATCAATGAGCAGCTGATACGTGGTTTCGGGTATCCATTTGTGGTTAATCTGAAAATTCATGCCAATGGAGTCTTTCTTTTCAAGCACAAACTGAATGGGAGTTAGCACAGTATCAACCAATTGACTGAGGTGAATCTTTTCAATTTCATATGATTTAACCGGAACCTGAAAACTCAACATCACCGGTTTATACACATCAAATTGTGGAGAAAGATTGGTCTGTATATCCAGAAATTCCTTTTTTTTGCCGGTAGCAGATGGTTTCTTAGCCGGTTTCTTCATCACGAATTTGATGGTATCGGTTTGTGGCTGAAGTTTGAACAACGAATCCGTCTTCAGGTATTTCACTTCGAGGGTGATTGTATCTGTTTTGATAAGCGCAGAATCGGTAAGCCAGTATGTGAGCGAATCCAGCCGTTGATTTTTCTGTAGGAGCACGCTTTTGTCCCAATTCACATTCAGAGGTCTGATTTCGGGTAGCTTTTCAGCAGACGTATTAAAGAACATTTTGATTAAATGCGGTTCGGGCCTTTCCGATTTTGCCAGATACTGGCGTTTGTAATCGTCTTTGAAGTACCTGAGAACCACATCGTCCGGCAGGTATCGGATTGCCGGTACGAAGCGTATGGTATCAACAGTAATTGAATCTTTCCACACCGTATCGGGTCTGGTAATGTTTTCCATGCCTGTTTGAAATGATTTTTCATCAAACGCCAACGCCTCACCTTTTTGTAGAAAATAATCGCGGTTGAGGTCGTTCAGAGCAAACACCCGATAGATACCATTACGTACATTGGAGACGGTAAAACGACCCTGTTCGTCGGTACGGGCAATTCTCAGAAACGGTTTTTTGAGAAATGCACTATCACTGAGATCGTCGTGAATACCCACGGTGATACCTTGCAGGGGATTCAGGTCTTCGGCATTGAGCAGTGTACCGGCTATCTGCATGGTATCAATTTCATTTCCGGTGGCAAATGAGAATACGTAATTTTTCAGAATGTTGCCCTCGTTGTTGTCCACAATAGCATTCCCAAAGTCAATTGAATAGGTGGTATTGGATTGCAGAGAATCATCAAACCGAACGTTCACTTTTCTGCCATAGGATGTAATTTCGGGATTAATCCGCTGAGGAGGAGATATGATCACATTTTTGGAAATGTCTTTCAGGTTTACATTTTCGTCAAACTCAATCTCTATTTTACCATCCTTTACGTTTACCGATTTTTCGCGGGGAGTTGATTTTACAAACCTGGGTGGTACTTCATCCTTGGCGCCACCCTGCGGTCCCTGACCACGATTGGCACATGCATAAAACACCAGTAGCAAAGTTAACGAGATTGTTATATTCTTAAATTGAAAAAAGTTCTTCATTGTTGATTGAAATAATTACATTTTTTTAAAAACCTTATGTAACGAAATCTGTTATGTCAGTTGTACCTGATTATTGCTTTTACTGAGCACTTTATGCCCTATCCGGCATCGCAGGCACTTCTTATCGTCACAATATTTTTTTTTGAGGTGCAGGAGTGCCTGCGAATCAAAAGCTGATGCTGAACTTACTCCAAGCTCCTCCCATCGACGGACAACCGCATTTTTTTCGGAAGGGATCAGTTCCAATAACTTAAGAGCTGTTTCGCTTTCGGCATTTTTCTTTTTTGAATGTGCAAACAAAAACGGAACAACGGTATTTATCAGTAGAATATCGATTGATTTCCGGCCTAAACGTTTGGCTGACTCAGCACTTTGTTTGCCGAAAAGATAATGTTTCTTCCAGTAATCCGATACTACGCAATCAAACAAGGCTCTCAATTGCATGATGTCAGCGGCTGCAATCGTTTTTGAGAATAGCTTTGAAGAGCGATGAGTGAGCGCAGCAAACTGAGCCAGCCTGACGTGAGGAAAGTTATCCGGCCGAAGTCTTAACAGTTTCCACTCCGAACTTTCAATGGGTTTCAGGTGATATTTTGTTTGCAAAAAACGATATTCCTTTTTTAATTTCGCATGGTATTCATCGTTTTCTGCCTGTTCGAGAAGTCCGGCCTGGCCGAAAAGCAACGCTTCCAACTGAAAAATGTCATCTTTGTGTTTTGCCAGAATACTCATCGGCAGCGAACGGGCTAATCTTTCAAACGCCTGACTGTTGGTGCCAAATCCGAAGCTTCGGGCCAGTGAAACGTAAAATGCTTCTTCCCAGTGGTTGTTTGTCTGGGTGAGCAGGGTCTCAATCATTTCGGTCTTTTGCTCCATTCGCTCAATGAGCAATGCGTTTTTCCAGTCGTTGATGAGTATCAGGGGCACTTGTGTAATTTTATCCCCGCATGGTATCCATTTTTTCCCGCTCAACAATTCATTGTAGTTCATCCGGATATGCTCCGGCACTTCGAGTTCGAGCTGCGGTAGCGGATCGCCATTGGTTCGAAACACGGCTGTATCTGCCTTATTCACCACATGCAGGATCACATTGTCGTACGCCTTATCGGCCGTATGCCGGTGTTTAGCCCAATCGGAACTCTGGTTGTGAATTTCAATATTTCCTGCCCAGAGTGTATCGTCTATTTTAATCTTTGCATTGAAAAAATCAGGTCCGGCATCCGTATTCGGAAGCCCCGGATGGATAATCTCCACCATTTTACCGTCAGTGGTTTTCAAATTATTCATCCGGAACAATCTGAATTGCCAGACATAGTGTAAGATAGATTCTTTCATGGGTGCCAAACCATTAAAGTGGTAAATTATAATGTATTGAAAATTTTTCGGAACTAAGTTTAATCTGTTTTTATTTCAGCATTCAGATTTCTTTAAAAAAACAATATTTTTAACGGTTTTATATCAACTTTTATGGATTGGCAATTCATATTGCCTTTACTTCGTACCCGTTTTCTTTCCAGAATTTCAACGCATCAGGCAGCGTTGCCAACACATTGCTATGTGCTTTCTCCGAATCGTGAAAAACAACGACAGAGCCACTTCTGCTTCTTTTTTTTATTTCATTCAGTATTTCAGCGGGTTTTACTCTCCGGTCGAAATCGTACGTGATGAAATCCCACATGATTATTTCAAAATCCTTTTTCAGCTTGTTCACCTGCCTGAAAGTTATTCTTCCGTGTGGTGGCCTGAACAGGCTGCTTTGAATCAGCTCATGCGCTTTCCATACATTTTCGGCATATTCCCGTACAGATGTTTTGTGTCCTCTCAAATGATTGTAGGTGTGATTTCCTACGGAATGTCCCCGTTTTTTCACTTCCTGAAAAATTCCGGGAGATTTCATTACATTTTCGCCTACACAAAAGAAAGTGGCTTTCACGTTCCATTGGTCGAGTATATCGAGCACTTTGGGTGTTACCTGAGGATTCGGGCCATCATCAAAGGTAAGGTAAATTACTTTTTCAGCTGATTTTATTCGCCAAACCGGAGTTCGCCAAAGAACTTTAATTATTTCGGGAACCTGCCGCATTTGTTTCGATGAAAAATAAAAGTTTTCCGCCAATTACCGCATATTGAATTTATTGGCAAACATTTCAAACTGCTTCATGTATTTATCCAGTATGGTTTTTGAACCTGCCTGACTGCTTATCTGCAGCACCTGATTCATTACAGCCATTTCATGTCCGATTGAACTTGTAGCGTTACTTTGCTGCGATGGTTTCAGGCTGGCATACCAGTTAAGATACTCAACACTATTGCCCGCTACCGAATCGAGTATGGCGTCGGCTTCTGATTTCATTCCCAGTTGATAATAGTAAAGAGCCATCATATTTGAACTGTAGTCGTGAGGTACGGTAACAGCAGGTATGACTTTATTGGCATATTCGAGTACCTTTTTAGCCCTCACGGTATCCCCTTCTTCTATTAAGGCTTCTGCCAGATACATGAATTGAATCCGGTGTGTTTTGCACATACGTAATACCTGATCGTCGAGGTAAATTTTTGGATTATCTACTCCGCCAAACCTGAATTTATTCATCATGTTGTCATACATTTTGTCAGTATTCACATTTACGCGTGTACTGTCCTGCTGCCCGACGGGCAGAATCTGATACACCAAACCGGTTCTGGAGAGGTATTTGCTCAAACTTTGCGGATAGAATTCCTCACCCACGGTGACGCATACGTACATGGGTCGTTTCCAATTGTTTTCCTTGATCATTTCCATGACCATGGCTTCGCCTTTGAAAACACTTTTGGGCAAATCAAATATCATTTCTGGTACAATTTTAGAAATATCTTTAGCAGGAACTGAACCTGTTTTCACCACTTCAGCAGCATCTACCGGCAGCGAGAGTTTCGGAGAGGGGAAGAATCCATCTCCGTCAATTTTGAATTCAGCTTCGTCGCTTTTGATAATTTCAAAGGCATCTTTCATGTTGAATGGTTTTCCATCGGTCAGATTCTGCACTGACATCAAATCGTTTCTACCTGAAATGTAATCTTTTTTTTGCCAGGAAATAGGCAGCGGTGCCGATTCGTAAGCCTGACGTTTCATCTGATCAATGTACCAATCGGTTGGCAGATAGCTGAGGTTACATACTCGCACATCGGTACGTACGCCTTCTACCTCCTGATTGTACCAAAGTGGGAACGTATCGTTGTCGCCGTTTGAAAAGAGGATGGCGTTTTTTTCGGTTGAGTTCAGGTAATTCTGTCCGAAATCACGGGCTGTAGTGCGTCCGCTGCGGTCGTGGTCGTCCCAGTTTTGGGCAGCCATCAGTACAGGAATACCCAGGCAGGCAATGGCAGCAATGGCAGCACTTACATTTTTGGGTAATATCTTATCGAGTAATTTTGACAGCCCCATTACACCAAGGCCTATCCAGATACTGAATGCATAGAACGATCCGGCATAAGCGTAGTCGCGTTCGCGCGGCTGATAGGGTGTTTGGTTGAGATAGACCACAATAGCCAGTCCGGTAAGGAAAAACAAGAGCATTATAGCCCAAAACACATGATTTCCCTGTTTACCGGCATTGAGGAGGAAAAAAATTCCGAGCAATCCGAGCAGCAGCGGGAGCATAAAATAGACATTCCGTCCTTTATTGTTTTTCAGTTCGGAAGGCAATAGTTTTTGATTGCCTACAAGCATGTTATCGATGAAAGGGATACCGGTAATCCAGTTTCCGTGTTCAATTTCACCATATCCCTGCATATCGTTCTGTCGCCCGGAAAAATTCCACATGAAATAACGCCAGTACATGAAATTAACCTGATAATCAAAGAAGAACCGCATATTTTCACCAAAAGTGGGTTTAATATCGCTCCTTTGCTCGCCGCAAAAATCATAATTCACTTTTTTACCCACAACATTCCCCCACATTTTGTATGCTTTCACATGATTCGGATCGCCGCTGTACATACGTGGAAACAACATCATGAATTTCTCGTTTTTCTTGTAATCGAATTTATAACCTGCCACAACATATTCATCCTTTTCAGAAGCATCACGTTTGGGTTTCGGAGCATAAAGAGGTGTTTTATCAGCATCGTAGGTGCAGGTATTTCCTTCCACTTTGAGTTTCATGGGAGCGTTGTACACGCCGCCGTATAGCAGCGGGCGATCGCCGTACTGCTGCCGGTTGAGGTAATACTGAAGTGAGAACACATTATCTGGTGAATTCTGATCCATGGTAGGCTGGGCTGCCGAGCGAATCATGATAACTGCATACGAAGAATAACCAATCATAATCACAGCAATCATTACCAAACTGGTATTGAGCCAGCGTGGCTTCACGGATTTCTTTTTATAAGCAAAGAAACCTATCATTGCCAGGATGATAAAGATGCCGAGTATTATATTTTCGAACAGGAAAGGCACACCCGTGATAGTAACCGCCAGGATAAACGAAACAGCCATTCTCGTGTAGTTTTTGCCTGTGTGGGTTTCGTAAATTGCCCAGACCAGCGCTGCAATAACCATAAAAATGTAAACAAACAAACCTGTATTATAAGAAGCTCCTAACACATTAACGAATAGCAATTCAAATTTGGTAGTCCACATGATAGTGCCCGGAATGAGTCCGTAAAGCGTAAATGCAAGAATGATGACAGAAGCTGCCATTGCCAGTAAAATTCCCCTGGTTGAAGGAGTGTATTTTTTGTAATAATAAACCAGTACGATAGCCGGTATAGCGAGCAGGTTGAGAAGGTGAACGCCAATAGAAAGCCCCATCAGGTAAGCTATGAGTATGAGCCAGCGATCGGAACCGGGATTATCGGCATTTCTTTCCCATTTCAGAATGAGCCAGAAAACTACTGCTGTGAAGAACGATGAAAACGCGTACACTTCACCTTCTACGGCCGAAAACCAGAAGGTATCCGAGAAAGTGTAAGCCAGTGCTCCCACCAGTCCGGCTCCGATGACAATTATTTTATTGGCTGTAGTGTATTCTTCTTCGGATTTTCCGATTACCTTCTGAGCCAGATGTGTGATGGTCCAGAAGAGGAAAAGAATGGTAAAGGCACTTGCCAGCGCCGACATAGCATTTACCATCATAGCTACCTTTGAAGGATCTGAAGTAAAAAGCGAGAAGAATTTAGCCGTTAGCATGAAGAAAGGTGCTCCGGGAGGGTGCCCTACATCGAGTTTATAGGCAGCTGAGATAAACTCACCACAGTCCCAGAAACTTGCAGTCGGTTCTATTGTCATCAGATAAGTGACCGCTGCCACTGCAAATGCCAACCAGCCAAAAATGGTGTTCAAAAATCTGAAATTTTTCATCGGATTTGAATTGTTTATGTTGTATTTTGTACTTTGTGTTGTATTTTGATTCAAAAAAAACGTTCAAAGATACAAAGAAAATTCAGTTTGAGGGTAAAGCTATATGCATTTTAGAGAATATTAAAAAAACGACAGCCACCATCTGGTTGATAGCAGCTGTACGCGAATTTTTCAAAAAACAGGATTCTATCAAAAAATCATTGTTCTGTAATCGTTACTCCGGCGGGTATTTCAAATTTTTCGGCAGGCGGAGTTACCGCTTCGATTTTGGTAACTTCGATGGAGGTCGGGATTTCCATCACTTTTCCTTTCATTTTCATCATCAGATTGCCACTGGCGAGGTATTCGACGTCCATTTTCATTTCGTCGTTTTTCATTCTGTATTTTACGCAGGGGAAACCCAGGTAATCTTCCTGACCAATTTTTTCCAGTTTCATTTTACCCATGGTTTCTTCGGTGAGTGTTTCGAGGTCAACTCCCAATTGGTTGATAACCGCTGCGCGGTTGAAATGAAATCCGGTTTTTTTGTCCATGTCAATATCCCAGTTATCATTGCCTTTTACAATGGTAATGTTCGTTGAACTCATTTTCTGGCCGAGCATTTCCATAGTGGTAGTGGTTTCGGTGGTTTCCCATTCGCCCCATTTATCGAAATAAATGACCGGATTGCTTTCTATGCCCATTACATTTGATTTCTGATAAACAATTCCTTTTTCAATCGGGTATTTTTTACCTTTTTTTGCCTGTGCAACTACTTCTTTGGCAGCATCTTTGTCGATTTTCGATTCGCCGGTTTGCTTTTGCCCACAAGCAGCAAACACGAATAAGGCACTGAGAATAAAAATTAATTTTTTCATGATCTGAAGTTTTTTTAAGGTAATTAATTTTGGCAGTTGATTCATAAAGTATTGCGGAGTGTTATTCTGCGCCACTGTCCAGCCGGCAGCGATCAGAACGACACCCAGTAACTTGGTTTTTAGTGACAATTTAATTTCTATTGTTTTACAAATTCCACCCTGCGATTTTTAGCTTTGTTTTCGGGAGTATCGTTGGCGGCAACAGGTTTTGTCTCGCCGGCTCCTTCAGTAATCATTCTTGTAGCATCTATACCGAAGTTTTTGGACAGTTCGTTTTTCACGGATTCGGCTCTACGCCTGGATAAGTCGAGATTTTTTGCTGCATCGCCGTCACTGTCGGTATGTCCAATGATTTTCACTTTCACAGTCGGATTTTCGGACAGCACATCGGCTATGCTTTTGAGCGTTCCGTACGATTCGGGTTTCACATCGGCTTTGTTCACATCGAAAGTGATGCCGTAGGTTACGAGTTTACCTTCTGTGATGAGCTTGCTGCGGGTATCGGGCGATGCGGTGGTGATTTTCAGGTTGGTCACCATGGGCCAGCTTCTCACGTCCCATCCCGAAAATCGAATTTTGTTGAAAGCTATCCCCGGATATATGTTGGTTGGCATATCGAGCACTTTGGCTCCCTGATGATAGATTCTTACCCTCCTTTTCTGTATCCAGATAATCACATGATTGACTTTTTCGGTCACCACAGGATTTTTTGAGGCTTCTCCGGTTAGCCAGCGGTCGTCGGGACTATCGGTATATCCAACAGTGCTCCATCCTTCCTTTCCGGGTACGATGTGTAGTCCTCCTTTACCGGGATACAAATCATCGTTGAGTTCCTGCGGATCTTCAGGATTGTCCTGGTAGATCGTAAAGCGGATTCCATCATAATATTCCGCATCGGGTATGATATCAAATTCCACAATGAAATTATCGGGGAAGGAGATGTTTTTAGTGTAACAATATACTGCATTTTCGCCGTTCATGTGGAACCAGTTGCCGGGAGCTATGTTCACTGTTTTCACTTCGCCGCTGCCGTTGGTTGTCCACAGTGCCGGGAAATCGCCTAAGGCATCCTGGCTGAAATCTTCGAAAAAGAGGATTTTATCACCCGGCACAAAGTCGTATGCAGTAACTGATTCGAGTTTCTGCTTATTACTACTATTTGTTACAGCATCTTCGTCCTGATTTTCGTCACTTTCTGCTGCTTCTTCAGCATCTTTCTGTCCTTTTTGGTTTTTCTTACCCGATTTTTTTACCGATCCTTCTGCATTATCGAGCACTTTATCGGTTGCTTCGTCGGTTTTTTGGTCAATACGATTTTCCACCTTCTCCACCACACGGTCTTTTACCCGTTGACCGGCCCGTTCAAGCCAACCCTGCGCACTCATTTGTAAACCAAACAAAAAACAGATACAAAGAAAAAATACAATACGTTTCATGATTATAAATTTTGGTATTAGTAAAAAATGGTTGAATGCTGATTTTAAAAGTCATTTTCATCCTGAAGGAAAGAATAAAAAATCGATTTTAATAGCGAATTCCCGATGTAATGAATATCGACGAAAGAATAGCTGAGAGTACCACTGAGCCGATAATTACAACGATGAGACTTACCACAAAATAGGTTGTTTTTTTGTCATCGGGAGTTTTTTTCATGGGTTGAAGACCGATATAGAGCAGGTATAACCCATACAAACCGGCCAACGTGGCAAGAATGCCCAGCGCAGGAATAATCAGAAAAACACCTGCCACCATCATGGGTGTATAGGAATATACAACCAGTTTGAACGATTGCAGAAAGTTCTTTTCGGAGCCGAAGCTTGGTGCCAGTAAATCAATGATGTAAGCGGTAAGAAAAGCTCCACCGATGGTACTTACCAGACTGACGATGGCATAACGCAGACCGTATCCGGCCGATCCGATGTGCATACCAAGTACATTTTGTCCTATCAGTCCAAAGCCGATAAATCCGGCTATGGCAGGAATCAGAGCGAGAGGCAACAAGTAGTTGAGGGTCAGTGTTTTTACATCTGTTTGTTCGGGTTCTATTACCGCCCATTCGGTTTTTGGCGACAACAGAATGCTTTTAGCACGATTAATCAGGTTCATAGGAATAATAATTTAATAGGTTTATGAATTAAGAAATATGAAATTAGCTAAAAAGTTGATTCAATTAATTATTAGTCAGACTCTTAACCGGAAAAAAGCTACTTATTTCCGGTTTTCAACACTTTCTCATCAATTTTTGTTACAAAAACCTATGCTAATTCTTAATATTTTTCCACGCATTATTCCATCGCTTAACGCGTTGGCAAGACAAACAACAAACCACTTATCCGGCTGTATTTCAGAAATTTGAATCACCTGTTGATGTTGTTTTGTATTGATTTTCCATCATTGCCCAAAAGTTATCAATTCCTGATCAATGCACGAAAATATAAAAATAAAAAAGTATTTGCTTAGGAATCTATGTTATAAATTGTTAACTCTGCAAAATTATTTTAATTTTATTTTAAAAAACACCCCCAAAAAGGGGGATTTAAAATATTTCTGTAAAAATTGGAAACAAAAATTAAGTCTGTCATCTAGTCTATTTACTTCCACCGGTATTGGATTCTTTCTTTTGCCCGAAGTTGGAGTTGCTTTTTTGTTCATCATTAGTCGTAGTAAAACTTAACTCGTTGCCATAAAAAACATTCGAACCACTTTTAGCATAGGCTCTGACGTAATATTTGGTCGATGGTTTTAGTCCGGAAAGAATTGCTTTTCCTGAATTGGAGGGATTGGAGGGAGCCATTGATTTTGAATTACTAATGGTAAGATTGGGTGACTGTGAGAAGCAGACTCCTTTCTCCTGAACAGGTGAGCCCGTGATGGTAAAAGTACATGAAGCTCTGTTAGATTTGATGTCAAGAACATTCTGCGTAGTTACAGTCAGACCGCCTGGTTTGGAGGTGTTCAAACCATTATCGTTGACCGGTTTGAAGCCCGAAAAAGATAAAACTGCCACTATCAAGCAGATTATAGCGAAAAAAAAAATTTTTGCTTTCATAGTTTATTAAACTTTTATGTAGAAAAAATAAGTAGAATAATGAGTTACAGAAGTGAGATATTTTATAATCCGATTACATTTTTACCTTCAATATTAGCACCTTCCATGAGTGTAGCCGTCATTTCGTAGTTTTTACCCACTGGACCTACTTTTCCGGTCATTTCAAATTTTCCTCCTACATCCATATTACCGTTATCGTATTTGGTAAAGGTTAAACCGGTTTTGATTTCACCCGAAACAGCTCCCAGATTGGCTTCGCCACCGGCGCCGACAAACAGGGTGGAGCTTTTATTTTTGAAATTTCGTTTGGCCGAAATGGAAACTCCTGCCGAGCAGCCGGCTTCAATGCTTTCGCAATCGAAATCGACGCTGCATAAACCGACACCAAGCGATAGTTTATTGCCTTCAAACGGACATTCATTTCCCTCAGGATTTTTCTTCTCAACTTCTTCAACCGGTGGCGGGGCAGCATTCACAAAAACGGAACAATCGGAGCCGCAGTCGGTATGTCCCGGATAAGGAAATATTCGATAAGTATATCCGGAAATGGTATTGCCGATGATCAACAAAGCTACACGGCGAATTTCGTACGCTTCGATTTTGCTCCAGTACGGACTGTAAAGTTTCTTAAACCACGGGGTTGTAAATCCATAGAGGTCATCCAGCAGCTTCTCCTGTCGGTTTTTACTTTCGTTGAAATCCCGGGTACAGTCGCTGAAAATATTCTGCAGATCTTTGTTGTATGAATTGGCAGCGTTGCACATTTCCAAACAATACTTACGTCTACATTCGCCGGCGCAGTAATCATGCATCGGATTTTCGGTCGGACAAGCCTCCATACAACTCACGTAATCTTTGGAAATGCGCTGAAATTTATCGATAAATACCTGTTGACTTTCAAGTGCTTGCTTCATGTAATTGTCAGTTTTACCGGACAATGCCATACTTTCATCGTTGGACATATCGGCTATCATTTCTGTGATGCAATCAATGGCAAAGCGTTCGTTGGGGTAATCACGCAAAACGGCATCTGGCGGAAGATTGGGTTGCTCAGTAAGTACCTGATGCAGTTCAAGAGCAGCTGCCTTATTCGTTGTCATAAAATCCTGAAAAGCCGTGATGGCTGCCGAATATCCGCCTCCTTCCATCCAGTCATTCACACTGGTTATATTGGAAAACTGAGGCATTCTTAGTTTATTTTCATCAGGAACTAACGGTGCCAGTTTTTCATTATCCGGAATGTCGGCTTCGGAAGCGGGTGTGAGCGATGCCAGCATGTCCTTCGGGTCAATTTGCACTTTACCTTTATTCTGAGGTACCAGTGGTGCCAATGCATCATCGTCGGTGGAGGAATTATTTTGGTTGTATAATCCCTGAGCCTTTCCGGCGCCGCCACTGCCACCTCCACCGCTTTTGGAGGATGACACATCGGCCAACTGCTGAAAATTGGCATGTGCCTGCATGTAGGAGCAGCCCTGATTGACCACACCGGCTATCAGTTCCTGCAATGCATCTTTCCATCGGCCGGTTTTCAGGTAAAGTTCGCACAGTGCCGAGTGGGCTTTTCCAAAGTTTGGATTGGCCTGCAAAGCCAGCTTTAGGTAGTTTTCCCCTTTTTTAAAATCATTCAGTTCAAAATAGCTGCATCCGATTTGGGTGAGAATGACCGGACTTTTGTCGAACAGGGTATTGGCATATAGCAAAACAGGCAGCGAGACTTTCAGCGAGTCGATGATGCGCAGGTAAGCTCCAAAATTGTTCACAGCCAGTGTGTCGTTGATATCGGCTTTCACAGCCGCAGCAAGAAATACGCACCCCTCGTGGTGGTTGGTTCCAAACATCATCAGATTTGCACCGTTGCTGGTCAGCGTTTTCACGGCCTGTTTGTTGAATTTGTTTTTCTGAGCATTCTGATATTCGAGGTCGAAACGGTTCTTCTCAATGGCATTCAGCTGTTTATAGCTTCGGTTGTAAAATCGTTCGGCAATTCTCAGAATATTTTCTTTGGTTGGATTTACTGCCGGCTTTATCTCCGTTTGTTTTCCGGCAGGTGTCGGTTTATCCGAACCACCGAAAACGGGTAGATTTTGGTTTCCGGTAAGTTTGGCTGCCAGTCGCTGAATTTCCGCAGTGGCTTTTTTTGCAGCTGCCGGGTCGCTCCAGTTGGTGCTTTGGCGCACTTTTGCCATTTGGCGGCGAATGGCTTCCGAATCATTGCCCTGTGCCGATAAGGCCATTGATATGAACAGAAAAACAATTGTAAAAAATGATTTCATCTGAATAAAGAGATTATTTGATTAGAAGTCAATTACTCAGAATAAACGGAACAAATTCCGTTAAAAAACACCCAATATCCGGGTTAGTCAGTGTCCGTTCGGACAAGAGCGTTTCAATCTCAAAAAAACATACAGCCGTTAAATCGGCATGAACATTAAAAAATTCACTTGATGAAATCTGAAGCAAAATTTTCTTTGTCGTAGGTTTTGAATTCAAATAATCTTTGTTTTGCCGACAAATATCCCTGTAGTGCCTGAAGTGAAAAGATGCCTTTATCGAGTGGAGTTAGTTGCGTATTAGTCGTAGCAGAAGTTGTTTTATACTGGATTTCTTCAGATTTGTCATAAACAGGAATAAATTTTATCAGATTTTCTTTGTACCAGCTCAGATAGGCAATCTTTTTCGGCGTATTTAGTTTGCAGTACTGAATTTTAGTATCCTGAATTTTCTTTATCACAGCATTCCAGTGTTTTACATCTTCGGCGGGTGGAGCCGGACATTCATTGCATTCGTAGATACTTCCGATTGTACGAAGTTCGTTGTTCAGTTTTAGCAAATCAGCTTCCAGTTTCTCCTTCCCTGAATTCTGTATAAGTGTTTTGTAGCGGTTTACTATTTCCGTTTCGAAAGCGCTGAGTTGATTTCTGAGATTTTGCTGTTCCTGCATGAGTGCAACCTGATTCATTGCTTTGTCATTGCTGGCTTTCATCTTAGGATTATCCTTATTCACCTGAGCCATAGCCATTTGCTCGGTAGCGTAAGCCTGTGCCCAGGCTTTACGGGCATTTTCATCCATATTTTTCATATTCTGTATTTCGCCCATCGACAGATTATGTTGTCCGAGTGCTTTTTCCATTAGCGCCTGTTTGTCTTCCTGTGTCAGATCTTTCTTTTTAGACAGCGTTTCCAGCTCCTGCTGAGAAATACCTGTTTTTTCGGACATTTCTTTCATCATGGAAGCTTTCATCCTGTCCTCGTTTTGGTTCATGTATTCATCTACACTATTTGTTCTCCCCTGAGAGTCTTCCGTAATAATATCGTAAAGATTACTCAGTGCCTGTTCGTAATTCTCCCGTACATCTTTCGTGCAGGTACAAATCGAATCGGGATTTCGGGGAACAATATTCAGATATTCAAGGGCAGTTTTTTGAGCCGAGACGGGAAAAATAACCAACATTGAAAGAAGAAATATGATCGAATATGTTGTTTTCATGGTAAATTTTCGGATTTATTATTTTTCAAAATGAAAATCCGACCGACAGATTTACGTTTTCAGGATGCAAATCTGTCGGTCAGCAAGCTAAGTTATCAGAGTTTCACAAATTCCACCCTGCGGTTTAGTGCTTTATTTACAGGAGTATCATTGGGAGCCACGGGTTTTGTTTCACCCATTCCATCTGTTTCCAGACGTGATGCATCTATACCAAATACTTTTACCAGTTCGTTCATCACCGATTTTGCCCTTCGCTGCGATAAATCCAGGTTTTTGGCATTGTCGCCGTCGCTGTCGGTATGACCAATGATTTTTACCCGCACGTCCGGATTTTCTTTCAGCACATCGGCGATACTTTTCATCGTTCCGAACGATTCTGCTTTTACCACATCCTTGTTTACGTCGAAATAGATGCCGTAGGTAACCAGTTTTCCTTCTGTAATTAACTTACTGCGGGTATCGGGAGCGCCAACTGCTATGCGTACATTGCTAATCAGGATAGCACCATACTCAAAGCGAAGCCTGTCGGGCTGTACGCATCCGGCAGGAAATGCACGGGGTAAATCAACAATTTTATCCTGACCCTGATATACACGAATCCTCGACTTCTGAATCCACATGGCAATATGAACTTTTTTGTTTAGTTTTTGCTGAAATTGTTCTTCCACAAATCCACTCAGGTT
This sequence comes from Bacteroidia bacterium, assembly GCA_009929445.1. Classification (GTDB taxonomy): domain Bacteria; phylum Bacteroidota; class Bacteroidia; order Bacteroidales; family Paludibacteraceae; genus UPXZ01. Next base: position 4,001 of record SAAL01000060.1, on the reverse strand, counting down.
TTGTTTTTCGCATTCGCCATAGAGCCATGTATTATATGAAAGTTTTCCATAATAATAAGTTGTAAGACAAAAGCCACCTTTTCCGGGAGCAGTACCAGCATCCCACGAAGTAGCATTTCGTGATTGCATCAACCTCATCATCCAGCCATACATTCCTTTTCCTGTTTCGCGTTCAATCGGTACGATATCAAATTCGATGGTATAATTGTCAGGTAGATTTAATAGCTTATCAGTCCAAACGCAACATTCCGAGTTGAGTTTCATCCAGTTGCCGGGAAACAAATTGGTTGTTACCACTTCCCCAGATCCGTTTGTATTCCAGAGTGCAGGGAAATCGCCTACCGCATCCTGACTGAAATCATCAAAGAAAATTACTTTTTCACCGGGAATAAAATCATACTTCGATGTTGCAGTCAGTTTATCTTACTGCATACTTTTTTGATCTGTTTGTACATTTGCATCTTCACCCTGTTCTGTTTCTACATTTTTCTTGTCTTTTTTCTCAAGTTTGTCCAGTACTTTATCAGTGGCTTCACCCGCTTTTTGGGAAGCTCGGTTTTCTACTTTTTGCTTTGCAGTATTAATCGCTCTCTGGCCCACCTTTTCGAGCCATTTCTGGGCATTTATCTGCGTACAGAGCAACATGCCCATACATACCAGGAATACTAATTTTTTCATTGCCTTGATTTTTAAATTATTTTAATGTTCCATTTATAGTGAATTTCATTTGATTTATAAGTCGATTGAAAAAACATAAATTCAGGATATATCAGACGACTCCTGATACTTCCGGATTAGAAATTCCGGTAAAACTCCATTCTATTGGTTCAAATGTAAAATTATATTTACCACGTCAAAGAATATACCCCCAAAAAGGGGTTTTTAAAAATCACGGTTCATATTATTTTTGTAATACAAAATATCGTATTTTTGTTTGGTATAAACGAATGAATGGATTTGACCACAAAAGAATTATCAGGCATGAAAAAACTAATTATATGCTGTTTTACGGTGTTGCTGATTTATATTCCAATAATAGCAGATGCACAAAATACCGATTCGATTCTTAATATTTACCGGAATAGACAGGGTATTTATAACGTTGATTCTCTGCTGTCGAAAGGTAAGCTCATGATGTTTTCCAATCCCGATAAATCGCTGGAACTGCTTAAAAAAACCATCGGGATAGCAGCCAAACAGGCAGACCCGATCAGGCTGGCCGATAGCTACAGAGCTGTTGGAGCATTCTATATGGACATCAAAGGAGATGCAAACACAGCTACTTACCACTATCAGAAAGCCGATAGTATTTACAGAAAAAGCAAGGGGAAAAAAGGTATTGAAGGTGTTGCGGCTATTTATCATTGCTACGGAGTCATTCATCAAAGACAAAGCGACTATCTTACATCCATCGATTACTACACCAAAGCGCTGCACGTGTTCGACAGTATTGGCAATGAAACTATCCGGCCCAAAACCCTGAATAATCTTTCGACTTTATATTCGTACTTAAAAGACAATGCAAAAGCCGAAAAATATGCCCGGGAATGCTTGCAACTGTCGGTCAAAAACAAGGATGATTATTTGCTGTCGGCCATCAGCACCACACTTGCATCGGTACTTATTAATCAGGGAAAATACGACGAAGTTCCCGCGCTGCTCAATAATGCCGAAGAAATAGCAAAAACACGCAACGATAACTACATACTGGATTTGGTCAATCTGAATTACGGGTCTTACGAGGTCTTTTACAAAAAAAATTATCCTAAAGCCATCGAACATTATCGGCTGGCTATAAAATACGCTGAGAATATTGGAAATGAATACGAAAAAATGCGTGCATTGTCAAATCTTGCTGAATCGTATCTTTTGAATAATGAGATAAATAAAGCAAAACAAACGGCCAATGAAGCTTATTTATTGGCAGAAAAACTGGGCTCTGATGACGTAAAACAACGACTATTAAGCGTAATGGCAAAAACAGAAGCTTCGGACAGTGATTTTGAAACCGCATATAAGCACCTGCTGCTCGCTTCCGAACTGAAAGAATCGGTTTTCAACGAAAGTAATGCTCAGAATATCAACTTTCTGGAAGCGACATACCAGGCCGAAAAGAAAGAAATGCGAATAGCAGCCCTCGAAAAGGAAAGAAAACTGTATAGATTTATCACTCTGTCAGGTGCTTTTACACTGCTGTTGTTGGTGCTGATTTTTTATTTCATGCACAGTTCCAACCGCCGGAAAAAACAGCTGGCCGAACAAAAAATAATTCAGCTTGAAAAAGAGAAACAACTGGTTGCCACTCAGGCAGTTCTGGATGGCGAAACCGCAGAGCGCAGTCGCCTGGCACGCGACCTGCACGACGGATTGGGAGGAATGCTTTCAGCCGTAAAACTTAACCTTTTTGATATGAAACAGGGAGTATTCATCGAAGCGGAAGATGTATCGCGCTTCAACAAAGTAATGGAAATGCTTGACAATTCCATGCAGGAACTCAGGCGTGTGGCTCACAATATGATGCCCGAATCTCTGTCGCGTTATGGGCTGAAAGTAGCTCTGGAGGATTTCTGCGGCAGTTTCAACAATGTTCAGTTTCACTTCTTCGGCGAAGAAAAACGAATCGATAAATCAATAGAAATCGCATTGTATCGGGTTGTGTTTGAACTGGTTAACAATGCCGTAAAACACTCCAAAGCAGATACGATCAACGTACAGATCATTCAGCAACCCAACAGAATATCCATCAATGTGCAGGACGACGGAAAAGGATTTGATCCGGAAGAAGCAACAAAAGGTGCCGGACTTCAAAACATCAGAAACCGCATCAATTCGGTAGGAGGAACGCTGAATATACTTTCATCGAAAGAGAAAGGAACCGAAATTATCATTGATATTGACCTAAATGAAGGATAATATGGAAAAAATCAAACTCCTGATCGTAGACGATCACCGTGTTCTGGTGGAAGGATTGAACAAACTGTTCGATAATTCTGATACAGTGGATGTTATAGGTGTAGCATATTCAGGAAAAGAATGCAGGAACGCTCTGCGGAAAGAATTGCCCGATGTGATTTTACTCGATATCAACCTGCCCGACGTAAGTGGCATTGACCTTTGTAAAGAAATAAAGACCGAAAATCCTGAGATAAAAATTGTGGCCCTTTCCAGTTTCAACGAATACACGATAGTACGGCGCATGATTGAAAACGGTGCTTCGGGTTATGTGGTAAAAAATGCCATGCCCGAAGAAATCATCCTGAGCGTGGAAACGGTGGCTAACAACGAAATTTTTCTGTGTGAAGAAATTGATCTGCTCATGCGCAACCGTTCCAACAACCCGATATGGCTCACTCCACGTGAAAAAGAACTTCTGAAATACATCGTAGAAGGACTCACAAACCACGAGATAGCCGAGAAAATGTATCTCGGCGTGGAAACCATCAACAGCTACCGGAAAAATTTGCTCATCAAATTAGGAGCAAAAAATACAGCTGTTCTTGTCAGAATGGCTTTGGAGGAAAAACTGGTGTAACCCGTTATGCTCCAAGCGCTTTGAGTGCTTCGTAAACCAGGAATGCCGGCCAAACCATAGCCTTGAGGAAACCTATTAATCCAGCACCGAATGTAGCTGCCTGGGAAATAAAATAAACAGCTGCTCCAATAAATCCGAGACCGTAAACCGCACCACCCGAAGCGTGGGAAGAGTTGTTGTTTTTACAGCATTTGTCTGAATCGTTGCCCATAATGTATTGAATTTGAATTGCTCAAAGATAGGTATTTCCCCTGATAATTATTGAAGTCATCTTGACTTTTTTAAAACAATAGAAAACATAGAATAATTTATACTTATTCTCATATATTCGGAAACATAGTGAAAAATATCCCTGCCTGCCGCAGGCAGGTTCGATATTTTTAAACTATTGTTATCGAAATTAAATAAAACAGCACGAAAATTCAATAAAATAAGACTATTGTTCTCTATGTTTTAAAAGTCGAGACGA